>NZ_BAABFP010000004.1:112004-412004 GCF_039541115.1 Angustibacter luteus | reverse complement strand
ATGGAGGGCGTCTGGCTGACGCCGCTGAAGTCGGTGGAGGCCAGTGGCGACAAGGTCACCTTCACGTTCTCCGAGCCGTCCTCGCCGACCCTGGTCAAGCTGGCGAATACCAAGATCGTGCCGCAGCACATCTGGTCCAAGGTCGCCGACCCGGTCAAGTTCACCAACGAGCAGGCCATCGGCACCGGGCCCTACACGGTCAAGTCGTTCAACGGCCAGCAGCTCCTGCTGGCCCGCAACCCCAACTACTGGCAGGCCGACAAGGTCAAGGTGAACCAGCTGACCTTCAGCTCCAACGGCGGCGGCGGTGACACCGACAAGCTCCGGCTCGCGCGCGGCGACTACGACTTCAACTCGATGTTCGTCGCGGACATCGACAAGACGTTCGTGTCCCGGGACCCCGAGCACAACAAGTACTGGTTCCCGGCCGGCGCCGACATCAGCCTGTACATGAACCTCACCAAGAAGCCCTTCAGCGACGTCGGCTTCCGCAAGGGCATGGCCTACGCGATCGACCGTCAGGAGATCTCGAAGAAGGCCGAGTACGGCTACGTCGAGCCTGCGTCGCAGACGGGCCTGGTGCTGCCCGGGCAGAAGGACTGGCTCTCGCCCAAGTACACCGACGGGGAGGTCTACCCCTTCGACACCGCCAAGGCGAAGCAGGCCTTCACCGACGCCGGCTACACGTACAACGACGCCGGCCAGCTGCTCGACAAGTCCGGCAAGCCGATGCAGTTCACCTTCAAGGTCCAGGCCGGCTACCTCGACTGGGTCTCGGCCGCGCAGATCATCAAGGCGAACCTGGCCAAGGCCGGGATCAAGATCGACGTGCGAACCGCCGCGCCGACGGACGTGGAGAACGACCGCGCGGTGGGCAACTACGAGATGACGTTCGGCGTGCACGGCGGCACCTGCAACATGTACACGAACTTCGACGACCCGCTGGGCAGCGACCGCAGCGCGCCGATCGGCAAGAAGGCCGACGCCAACTTCGTGCGCTGGAACGACGCCAAGACCGATGACCTGCTCGGGCAGCTGAAGGTCGCCACGAAGGAGGCGGACCAGAAGCAGATCGTCCAGCAGCTGCAGGACGTGTTCGTCGACCAGCTGCCGACGATCCCGCTCTGGTACGGCGCCAAGTGGTTCCAGTACCGCACCAAGAACGCCGAGAACTGGCCGAACGAGAAGGACCCGTACGCGGCGCCGGACGACGCCCTGCTCATCATCACCAAGCTGACCCCGCCGAAGGGGTGAGCGAGCCATGGCCTACTTCTCCCGAAGGATCGCGTTCTTCTTCCTCACCCTGTGGGCTGCGATCACCCTCAACTTCCTGATCCCCCGGCTCCAGCCGGGGGATCCGGCGGAGGCGATCGTGCAGAAGCTGGCTGGGCAGAACAAGGCGCCCGACCCTGCCCAGCTGCACGCCATCCAGCTCTACCTGGGCCTGCCGCACGGCAGTCTCATCTCGCAGTACTGGGACTACCTCGGGCGGCTGGCGCACGGTGACCTGGGCATCTCCTACGGCAGCTTTCCCTACAGCGTCAGCCACCTGATCGCGCAGAAGTTCATGTGGACCATCGTGCTGGTCGGGGTCACCCAGATCATCGCGTTCACGTTCGGCACGATCGTCGGCTCCTGGGCGGCGTGGAAGCGCAACGGCAAGTTCGACTCCACCGTCACGCTGACCTCGACGTTCATCGGCACGCTGCCGTTCTTCTGGGTCGCGCTGCTGCTGCTGTACGTCTTCGCCTTCGTGCTCGGCTGGCTGCCGGACAGCGGCGGGTACGGGCAGGGCTTCACGCCCGGCCTGAACTGGGGCTTCCTGTACTCGGCGGGCTACCACAGCATCCTGCCCGCGATGGCGATCCTGGTCACCGCGCCGATCGGCTGGATCATGGGCATGCGCAACACCATGGTCACGGTCCTCGGCGAGGACTACATCCGGCTGGCGCGCGCCAAGGGCCTGCGCCAGCGCACCATCGCCCTGCGCTACGGCGCCCGCAACGCGATCCTGCCGAGCATCACCGGGTTCGCCATCGCGCTGGGCAGCATCCTCGGCGGCATGGTGCTGATCGAGCAGATCTTCGGCTACCCGGGCATGGGCAAGCTGATGTTCGACGCGCTCGGCAACCGCGACTACCCGCTGATCCAGGCGCTGTTCCTGCTGACCACCGTGGGCGTGCTGCTGGCGAACCTGCTGGCCGACATGTTCTACGGGGTCCTGGACCCGCGCGTCCGACGAGGAGCCGCCTGATGGCCACCCAGCAACCGGCAGCCGCCTCGGCCGCCGCCCAGCCCGGAGCCGTCGCCGGCGCCGTCCGGCCCGTTTCCGGCGACGACGAGGCGACGCCGAGGCTGAAGAAGCGACGCGGACCCCTGTGGTTCCAGATCCTGTGGGTCAACGGCAAGACGCGGGCGGGCATCATCATGCTCGGCGTGTTCACCTTCGTGGCCGTCTTCGCGCCCTGGATCGCGCCGTACGACCCGAAGAGCCAGGAGTTCGACCCGTCGCTGCCCGTCAGCGCCGCGCACTGGCTCGGGACGACGTCCCAGGGCCAGGACATCTTCTCCCAGCTGGTCTACGGCGCCAGGACGTCGATGATCGTCGGGCTGCTCGGTGGCCTGCTCGCCACCCTCATCGCCCTGATCGTCGGGATGACCGCGGGCTACCTGCAGGGCTGGGTCGACGAGGGCCTGTCCTTCTTCATCAACCTCGCCCTGGTGATCCCGGTGCTGCCGTTGATGATCGTGCTCGCGGCGTACTCGCCGGTGCGCGGCATCGGTCTGATCGTGTTCATCATCGCCATCACCGGCTGGGCGTGGGGCGCGCGGGTCAAGCGCTCGCAGATCATCACGCTTCGCACCCGGGACTACGTCACCGCCGCCAAGTTCGCCGGCGACGGCACGATGCGGATCATCTTCCGCGAGATCATGCCCAACATGACCTCGCTGGTCGTCGCCGGCTTCATGGGCGCGGCCACGGCAGCGGTGGGCGCCGAGGCCGGTCTGGCCTTCCTGGGCCTGGGCGACCCGAGCACGGTGAGCTGGGGCACGATGCTCTACTTCGCCGAGAACGGGTCCGCGATGCTGACCGGGCAGTGGATCTGGCTGTTCACCCCCGGCATCTGCCTCGCCCTGCTCATCACGTCCCTGACACTCATCAACTTCGGTGTGGACGCACTCAGCAACCCGCACCTGCGAGAGGGGTAAGGCCGTGGCACTGCTCGAGGTCACCAACCTGAGCGTGGACTACGCACCACGCGACGTCGCCGTCGTGCACGCGGTGCGGGACGTCTCGTTCAGCATCGACGAGGGCGAGTTCATCGGCCTGCTCGGTGAGTCCGGCAGCGGCAAGTCCACGCTCGGGACCGCCATCCTGCGGCTCACGGAGCGGCCGGGCGCGATCACCTCCGGGTCGATCGTGTTCGACGGCACCGACATCACCGAGGCCGACGACGTGGCGCTGCAGCCGCTGCGCTGGCAGCAGATGTCGACCGTCTTCCAGAGCAGCATGAACTCGCTCAACCCGGTGATGAAGATCGAGGCGCAGTTCCGCGACGTCATCGAGATGCACACCGACCTGCGCGGCGACGCCGTCACGGAGCGCGCCGCCGAACTGCTCGAGCTCGTCTCGATCGAGCGCCGGTTCCTGCGCTTCTACCCGCACGAGCTCTCGGGCGGGATGAAGCAGCGGGTCGCGATCGCGCTGGCGCTGTGCCTGGACCCGAAGTTGGTCATCCTGGACGAGCCCACCACCGGGCTCGACGTGATCGTGCAGCGCTCGATCCTGGACAACCTGCGCCGCCTGCAGGCCGAGCGCGGCTTCGCCGTCCTCTTCATCAGCCACGACATCGGCACCGTCCTCGAAGCGGCCGACCGCGTCATGGTCATGTACGCCGGGCAGCTCGTGGAGCAGCAGCCCGCCGGCTCGATGCTCCGTGACCCGATGCACCCGTACTCCAAGGGAATGCTGGGGTCCTACGCTGACCCGCGGGCCGAGACGGTGCGCATCACCTACATCCCGGGCCGCCCGCCGAGCCTGACCAGGCCGCCGACCGCGTGCCCGTTCGCGCCGCGGTGCCCGGAGGCGATAGCGCTCTGCCACGAGCAGGACCCCGAGCTGCTACCGCTGGCCGGCGGCGAGGTGGCCTGCCACGTCGCCCAGGCCCAGCGGTCGCCGTCCGCGACCGAGGAGCCGGTGCGCGGCTTCACCGGTCCGGTGTTCGTGAAGTCCGCCGCCGACCTGGTGGACGAGATCGACGAGGACGTCGTCCTCACCGTCGACGACGTCTGCAAGACCTACAGCGCCCGCCGCGGCGGGACGCCGGTCCAGGCCGTCGACCACGTGTCGTTCTCGTTGCGGCGCGGGCGGGTCACGGCCCTGGTCGGGCAGAGCGGCAGCGGCAAGACGACGTTGGCGCGGATGATCACCGCGGTCGAGCGACCGGACTCGGGGGCGGTCACCTTCGGTGAGCAGCGGATCGACAAGCTCGGACGTCGAGCCGCGACCGCCTACCGCCGGCACGTGCAGATGGTCTTCCAGGACCCGTTCTCGGCGCTGAACCCCAACCGCACGTTGGGATACGCGCTCAGCCGGCCGCTGCGCAACTATCGCGGCCTGTCCGGCCAGGAGCTGCGCACCGAGGTGCTGAACCTGCTCGAGACCGTCGGGCTGACGCCGGCCGAGGAGTACGCGGCGAAGCTGCCGCACCAGCTCTCCGGTGGGCAGCGCCAGCGCGTCGTCGTGGCCCGGGCCCTCGCGCCGAACCCGCAGATCATCGTCGCCGACGAGCCGATCTCGATGCTCGACGTGTCGATCCGCGCCGAGGTCCTCGAGCTGCTCGACTCACTGGTGCGCGACCGGGACCTTGCCGTCCTGTACATCACGCACGACCTGCTGAGCGCGCGGATGCTGGCCGACGAGGTGCTGGTGCTGCACGAGGGGCACCTGGTCGAGCAGGGTCCGGCGCTGACCGTCATCCGGGAGGCTCGTGACGACTACACCAGGCAGTTGCTCGAAGCGATCCCCAACCCCTTCAAGGACCTGCCGGACCACTCCGCCAACGGGTCCGGCTCAGCGGAACCAGACGGCGGACCGCGGCGGAAGGACACCGTCACCGAAGGGGCGTGAGGTCAGCAGGACCTCACTCCCCGGCGGCAGGGGCCACCCGCGCTCACCCGTCGTGAGGGCGCAGTGCACCTCGCCTCGACTCAGCTGCAGGACGTCGTCCCGACCCGACCGCTCCGGTACCCAGGTGAGCGATCCCGCGCCGCGCCAGAGACTGCGGCGCAACGAGATCGCCGCCCGCACCAGGTTCAGCCGCGACCCGCCGTCAGCGCGCTGCACCTGCACCGACCGGCTGCCCCAGCTCCCTGGCTGGGGCAGCCAGGGCGGGGTCATCGCGTCGTCCGGACTGAACCCGAACGTCCGCCCGGATCCGCTCCAGGGCAACGGAACGCGCGCGCCGTCCCGACCGAGGTCCTGGCCGCCGCTGCGTCGCACCGTGGGATCCTGGCGCGCCTCGACCGGCAGGTCGACCTCCGGCAGGCCGAGCTCGTCCCCGGCGTAGAGGCAGAACCCGCCGGGGAGGGCGAGAGCGAGCAGCAGCATGGCCGCGTCCGCGCCGTCCGGCCAGCGCGTGGCGGCGCGGGTGCTGTCGTGGCTGCCGACCACCCAGGACGGCAGGTGCTCGCCGTCACTGGCACCCCGCAGGTAGGCGTCGACCAGTGAGCGCAGGGCGGACGCCTCGAAGGGGGTGTAGAGCACCTCGAAGGTGAACGTCGCGTCCATCAGACCCGGGGCGGCGTAACGGCTCACGACCTGCGGTGTCCCCCAGGCCTCGGCGAGCAGCAGGCGCGGTGGCTGGTACTCGTCGAGCACACGACGCCAGCCCCGGTAGATCTCGAGCGTCTCCGCGCGGTCCGAGAAGGGGCTCGGCTCACCCTCGATGGTGTCCGGGTAGTCCGGGTGCTTCGACAGCGCCCCGGCGGCGTCCACCCGCAGACCGTCCGCCCCGCGGTCCAGCCAGAAGCGCACGATCGACTCGTACTCCGCAGTGACGTCCGGGTGGGCCCAGTTGACGTCCGGCTGGGCCGGGTCGAACAGGTGCAGGTACCACTCGCCGTCCGGCAGTCGGGTCCACGCCGGCCCACCGAAGATGGACTGCCAGTCGTTCGGTGGCGCGGCGCCGTCGTCCCGTCCCGGCCGTACGTGGAAGCGGCGGCGTGCCGGTGACCCCGGGGGCGACGCCACCGCCTCGACGAACCAGGGGTGCTCGACCGAGACGTGGTTGGGGACGACGTCCACGACGACCCGCAGACCGCGAGCGTGCGCTCGCGCGACGAGCTCGTCGAAGGCGGCCAGGTCGCCGAACAGCGGGTCGACCGCGCGGTGGTCGCTCACGTCGTAGCCGTGGTCGGCCTGCGGGGACCGGTAGAACGGCGTCAGCCAGAGCGCGTCCACGCCGAGGTCGACGAGGTGGTCCAGGTGCGCGGCGACGCCCGCCAGGTCGCCGACCCCGTCGCCGTTCGCGTCGGCGAACGACCGGACGTACACCTCGTAGAGCAGGCATTCCGTCCACCAGGGCGAAGGCATCCACCCACCTTTCCACGACCTGTCGGTCCGGTGATGTTCAATGTCCCCCATGTCACTCCCGTCCCCTGACCTCGATACCGCACGGCCCGGTAGGCGCCGATGGCCGTGGGTGGCGGCCGCCGTGGTGGTCCTGCTCGTGGTCGTCGGCGGGGGTGGCTACCTGTTCCGCCAGCACCAGCAGCAGGTGGACGACGACGCCGCCCGCGCGCTGGCCACCCGGGTGGCCTCCGCCGTCGCAGCCGGTGACGTGTCCGGCCTGCCGGTCGCCGGCTCCGGCGCCGCCGCCCTGCAGAAGGACACCGCCGCCGCCCTCAAGGGGCTGGGCACCAGCAAGGCGACCGTGACCGTCAAGAGCGAGCAGCGCACCGGCGACACCGCCAGCGCGACGCTCGCCGTGACCCGGACGCTGCCCGGCGGCGTGACCTGGCAGTACGACCTGCCGGTCGCCATGAGCAAGGGCTCGAGCTGGCAGCTCGCGGCTGACTCCCGCCTGGTGCACCCGGACCTCGCCACCGGCGAGACCCTGAAGGTGAGCCGCACGCAGCCGGAGCGGGCCGAGATCACGAGCACCAGCGGCGCGAAGATCGTCGCCATGGGCGATGTGGTCGACGTCGGGGTGCAGCCCAGTCGGGTCACGGGCAGCGTGCCCGCGCTGGCCGCCAAGGTGGCCGGCATCGTCGACGTGGACGGCGGGGCGCTGGCCAAGCGCATCAGCGCCGCGCAGAAGGACGCGTTCGTCGACGTGATCACGCTGCGGCGCAGCGACTACGACGCTGTGCGCTCGAAGCTGCGGCCGCTGCCCGGTGTGGTGTTCCGCGAGCGCAAGCAGCCGCTGGCGCCGTCGCGGGAGTTCGCCCGCGCGCTGCTGGGCACGGTCGGTCCGGTCACGGCCGAGATCGTGCAGCAGGGCAAGGGCCGCTACGCCGCCGGTGACGTCGCGGGGGTCTCGGGCCTGCAGCGCGAGTACGACGAGCAGCTGGGTGGGACGGCAGGCACGACGGTCGAGGCGGTGGGGACCGACGGCAGCGCGCGCTCACTGCTCGAGCAGGACGCCGAGCCGGGCAAGCCCCTGACCCTGACCCTGGACCCCACGGTGCAGATGGCTGCGGACGCGGCGCTGGCCGGGCAGAAGCAGCCGAGCGCGCTGGTCGCGGTCGACGTCAGGACCGGCGCGGTGCTGGCGGTGGCGAACAGCCCGACGAGCGGGTTGGACCGGGCGCTGGTCGGCAAGTACGCGCCGGGGTCGACGTTCAAGGTCGTGACGACGTACTCGCTGCTGGGCGACGGGTTGAAGCCGTCCGACCCCGTGGCCTGCCCGAAGACGGCCACGGTCGGAGGGCGCTCCTTCAAGAACTACGAGAAGGAGGAGTTCGGCACGGTGGACTTCCGGGTGGACTTCGCCAAGTCCTGCAACACGGCCTTCGTGGGCCTGTCGAAGCAGCTCGACGACGGGGACCTCGCCACCGCCGGGCAGGCGCTCGGCATCGGCCAGACGTGGGACCTCGGCACGAACGCCTTCACCGGCAGCATCCCGACGAACACCTCGGACGTCGACAAGGCGGCCGCCGCGTTCGGGCAGGGGCGCACCGAGGTGTCCCCGCTGGCCGTCGCGGTCGCGACCGGCTCGGTCGCCCGAGGCAGCTACCTGCCACCCACCCTGGTGGTGACCGGCAAGGACAAGGCGGCCGCCACCAAGCTGGACGCCGGATCCGTCGCCACCCTGCACTCGCTGATGCGTGACGTCGTCACGAGCGGCACCGGCACGGCGCTGAAGTCCGTGCCGGGCGGCCCGGTGTACGCGAAGACCGGCACCGCGGAGTTCGGCAGCGCCAGCGGTGGCGGGCAGCCGAGGACGCGGGCCTGGATCACCGGCTGGCAGGGCGACATCGCGTTCGCCGTGCTGGTCGAGGAGGGCAAGAGCGGCGGCACGGTGGCCGGTCCGGTCGCGGCGACGTTCCTGACCAACCTCGCGAAGGGCTGACGTCTCGCCACCTGGGCCACCGCCCCGCCTCGCGCCAACCGGCGCGAGGCCCCGGTCCGACGTCATCGGTCCGGGGCCTCGCGGTGGCGGAGGTGGCGGGATTTGAACCCGCGAGAGGTTTTATCCTCAACCCGCTTAGCAGGCGGGCGCACTAGGCCACTATGCGACACCTCCAGGAGGCTCGGACACCGGCTGACCGGGTCCAGAGCCGCTCCAGCCTAGCGGGGCGACCGGCGGACCTCCAAAATGCCCCGCCTTCACAACTTCTCCACCAGACCTCGCCACGGTCATGACTCGGCGTCCCGCTCCAGCGGCGCGGAGGTGGTGAAATAGACGAGCACGTTTGCGCCTGGCTCCCGCCGGCGACGGCGTGAACCCCTGCCCGCCACCCGACCGTCCCACGCCAGGAGCACGAACCGCCCATGCCGACCTCGCCGAACCCGAAGCACCGCGGTGCCAAGACGCGGCACGCGAGCGCCCGTCAGCGTGGTCGGCACGCCAGCAGCTACGGCGACGGGTTCGGCCGGTTCGCCGGGATCACCACGTTGGCCCTGCTGCCTGGCGCCGGGCTGGTCGCGACCGGACGGCGCAAGGTCGGCTTCCTCCTGCTGCTGCTCGCCGCCGTGGTGCTCGCCTCGCTCGCGGTGATCGCGGTCTCCGGCGGCGTGGTCAACCGGGTCCTCACCGTGGCCGTCAGCCCTGGCCGTCTGCTCGCCCTCGCCGGGCTGGCCCTGGCCATCGGCGCCATCTGGTGCCTGACGATCATGGCGACCGCGTGGCGGGCCCGTCCCGAGCGGCCGTCGCCGTTCCAGGGCATCGTCGGCTTCGTTCTCGTCTTCGCGCTGTGCATGATCGTCGCCGCACCAAGTGCCAAGGGCGCGCAGCTCGCGATGGTGCAGCGCGACCTGGTCACCACGGTCTTCTCCGACTCGAGTGCGGCCCCCTCCGCCGCGGGGGCCGCCAAGCCGAAGTCCAAGGCCAAGGACCCGTGGAAGAACATCCCGCGGGTCAACCTGCTGCTGCTGGGCTCCGACTCCGGGGCCGACCGCACCGGCGTCCGCACGGACTCGATGATGGTCGTGAGCATCAACACCAAGACCGGTGACGCGACGCTGGTCGGCCTGCCGCGCAGCCTGCAGAACGCGCCGTTCCCGGAGTCCAACCCGCTGCACGCCTACTGGCCCAACGGCTTCAACTGCGGCAGCGAGTGCCTGCTCAACGCGGTCTGGAACCAGGCCGCCGTCCAGCACAAGGACCTGTTCAAGGGCAACAACAACCCCGGGCTGACCTCGACCCGCGACGTGATCAGCGAGATCACCGGCCTGCGGATCGACAACTACGTGACCATCGACATGGCCGGTTTCCAGGGCCTCGTCAACGCGATGGGCGGCGTCGACGTCACCGTGCACCAGCGACTGCCGATCGGCGGCGGCGAGGTGAGCGCCACCAACCACACCCAGCGAGCGATCACCGGGTGGATCGAGCCCGGCAAGCAGCACCTCAGCGGGTACAAGGCCATGTGGTTCGCCCGGTCCCGGCACAGCACGGACGACTACGACCGCATGCGCCGCCAGCGCTGCCTGGTCGGCGACCTCGTGGACCAGGTCAACCCGGTGCGCATGCTCGGCAAGTACGCCGACCTGGCCGATGTCTTCAAGCACAACCTGACGACCGACATCAAGCAGGACCAGCTGCAGGCGTGGGTGGTGCTCGCTCAGCGGATGAAGAAGGGCGAGATCAACTCGTTGCCGCTGACGAGCAAGGTCATCAGCACCGTGCACCCGGACTTCCCGGCGATCCGCGAGTACGTGCAGACCGCGCTGAACCCGAAGAAGCCGAGCGCCCCGGCGTCGACGTCCACCCCGACGTCCACCAAGACGAGCACGAAGACGAGCACCCCGACGCCCAGTCTCGGTTCCACGGACAGCAAGGACGCCCAGGACCTCGCCGAGGTCTGCTAGCTCCTCCCCGCCCGCACCCCCCGCTCCCGCGGTGATCATGCACGTTCACCCCGGCAACCTGCTCCGCGTCGGGCGAACGTGCATGATCACGGCGGGGGTGGGGTAGGTGGCACGGCGGGGGCGCTCAGAGCGTGCGGACCTCGAGCTCACCCTCGGCGTAGGACTTCCGCAGGACCTTCTTGTCGAACTTGCCGACGCTGGTCTTGGGCACCTCGGCGATGAACGCCCACCGCTCGGGTAGCTGCCACTTGGCGACGTGCTGGGACAGGTGGTCGCGCAGCTCCTCGGCGGAGACCTCCTCGCCCTCGGCGACGACGATGGTGGCCAGCGGCCGCTCACCCCACCGCTCGTCCGGGACGCCGACCACGCTGGCCTCGCGGACCTTCGGGTGCGCCATCAGCGCGTTCTCCAGGTCGACCGACGAGATCCACTCGCCGCCGGACTTGATGACGTCCTTGGCGCGGTCGGTCAGCCGGAGGAACCCGTCGTGGGTCAGCGAGCCGACGTCCCCGGTGCGCAGCCAGCCGCCGTCGAACTTCTCCGGGTCGTCGTCCAGGTAGTAGGAGCCGGTGATCCACGGCCCGCGGACCTCCAGCTCACCGACCTGCTCGCCGTCCCAGCCCATGCTCGATCCGTCGGGCCCGACGAGGCGGCCCTGCACCAGCGGCGACAGCCGGCCCTGGGACTGCCGGTACGCCCAGCGCGCCTCGCCCTCGGCCTCGACCGGCGGCACGGCCACCGACCCGAGCGGCGACATCTCGGTCATCCCCCAGGCGTGCACGACGTCCACGCCGTACCGCTCCTCGAAGGCCTTCATCAGCGCCGGCGGGCACGCGGACCCGCCGACGATGCAGGACTTCAGGGACGAGACGTCGACGTCCGGGTGGGCGTCCAGGTAGACCAGCAGGTCGCTCCAGATCGTGGGGACAGCGGCGCTGTGCGTCACGCCGAGCGACTGGATCATGGTGGCGAGCGGCTCGGCCTGCAGGAAGCGGTCCGGCATCACCAGGTTGGCGCCGGACATCATCGCGCCGTACGGGATGCCCCAGGCGTTCGCGTGGAACAGGGGCACGATCGACAGCAGCCGCTGGCCCTGGGCCATCGCCATCGCGCTGCCCATGCAGACCTGCATCGCGTGCAGGTAGTTGGAGCGGTGGCTGTAGACGACGCCCTTGGGGTTGCCGGTGGTGCCGGAGGTGTAGCACATGGCCGCGCCGAGGTCCTCGTCCAGCTCGGGCCACTCGAAGGTGTCCGGCTGGGCGTCGAGCAGCTCGCGGTAGTCGTGGACGGCCTTGCCGTCGGCGCCGAGCGCCTCGCGGACCTCGTCGGGCACCGGACCGTTCACGACCACGTGCTGGATGGTCTTCAGGTGCGGCAGCAGCTTGCTGAACGGCGCCGCGAGCGAGTTGTCGACGACGACCACGAAGTCCTCGGCGTGGTTCGCGACGTACACGAGCTGCTCGGGGAAGAGCCGGATGTTCAGCGCGTGCAGCACCGCCCCGATGCTCGGCGCGGTCAGGTAGAGCTCGAGGTGCTCCTCGTTGTTCCACATGAAGGTCGCGACGCGCTGGTCGGCGTCCACCCCGAGCGAGCGCAGGGCGTTGGCGAGTCGTGCGCAGTCGCGCCCCACGTCCGCGTAGCTCGAGCGCCGCGGCTCGCCGCCCGTCCAGGTCACGACCTCGGACGTCGCGTGCACGGTCGTGCCGTAGTTCAGGATCTGCGAGATGAGCAGGGGGACGGCCTGCATCGTGCTCTTCATGGGGGGACTCTGCCATGTCGTCCCGTCGAACGCGAGGGTTGCTTCCGGCTCCTCGCGTTTCGGTTCAGATGGCCGCCGCGGATGCCGATCAGAAGGGCGTGACCGCTCTGCCCCCTGCCCCCGCGCGCCGTGGCGATCTGCCACGCCCGCGGACGGCAGACCGGCGCCGCGACACCCGAGACCACGACCTCGCGCCGTCCGCCTGGGACGCCGGAGTCACCGACCTGCTGCGTGAGGGACTCGTCCTGCACGGCGCCGACGGCCGCATCGAGCGCGCCAACCACGCCGCCGCCGAGCTCCTCGGACGCACCGACCTGGTCGGGCTGGACGGCCTGCAGGTGTGGGGCGCCACCCTCGGGCCGCAGGGCCGACCCGTCACCGACGCCGAGAACCCGCTGCGCGTCGCGCTGGTCACCGGGCTCGTCTCCGAGCGCATCGTCGGGGTGCCCGGTTCGGGCGGCACCGTCAGCTGGCTGACCGTCCGGGCCACGCCCATGTCGGCGGACGGCGAAGACTCCGCCGCGGACGACGTCCGGGCGCCCGACGCCATCGCCGTGACGATCAGCAGACCCGACGCGGACGCCGACGTCGCCGCCCGCCGGGACCGCGACCACCTGCTCAGCGTCGCCCAGCGGATGGCCCGGCTGTCCGTGTGGCGCTACCAGCTCGGCGACACCGGGGTTCAGTGGCTCGACGGTGACGGCCGCGGCATGGGCATCGCCGGCGAGCAGAAGACCATGCAGGACTACCTCGACGGCATCCACCCCGAGGACCGCCCGGCCCACGACCAGATGCTCGGCGCGCTGTTCGCCGGGCAGGAGACCGCCGAGGTCGACATCCGGTACCGGTGGGAGGACGGCTGGCGGCACTGGCACATGTGGGCCGAGTCCGTCGTCGACGCCGACGGCACCGTGACCGGCCTGTGGGGGACCACCCAGGAGGTCACCGACCGGCGCGAGGCCGAGGCCGCCGTCCGCCGCCTGACGATGACCGACTCCCTCACCGAGCTGGCCAACCGGGCCCAGGCCGAGGAGCTGCTGCACGAGGCGCTGTCGCGCCGGGCAGGGCACGAGGGGGGCGGCCTGCTGCTGGTGGACGTCGACCGGTTCCACGCGGTCAACGACCGCTACGGCCACCCCGTCGGGGACGCGCTGCTGGTCGAGCTCGGACGGCGGCTCGCCGCCGTCGACCTGCCCGGCTGCACGGCCGCCCGGCTGGGCGGCAACGAGTTCGGCCTCGTCCTGGAGCGGACGACGGCCGGCGAGGCCGAGCGGCTCGCGTACCGGCTGCACCGCGAGCTGACCGAGCCGTACCGGTTGTCCGGGGCAGACCAGCCGGTGGTCGCCAGCATCAGCATCGGGGTCACGGTCGTCGATGAGACCTCACCCGTGAGCTCGTCCGAGCTGTACCGCCAGGCTGAGCTGTCCGCCGCCGCCGCGAAGGGGGCCGGTGGCGACCGGGTCGTGGTGTTCGACGCCGAGCTGCGTTCGCGCACGGTGACCCGGCAGGACATGGAGAGCCGGCTGCGCACCGCCCTGGCCGACAACACCGTGCTGCCCGTCTACCAGCCGATCATCAAGCTCGGCGCCACCGTCGGCGACGACCGGGTGCGGGGCTGCGAGGCGCTGGCCCGGATGACGGTCGACGGCATGACCATCCCGCCGTTGGAGTTCGTGCCGGTCGCGGAGGCCACCGGGTTGATCGTCGACCTCGACGTCGCGGTGTTCACGCACGCCGTCGAGCAGGTGCTGCGGCAGCCGCTGGTGCCGGACATCAACATCGCGGTCAACCTCTCTCCGCTGTCGCTGCAGGTCGCCGGCCTGGCCGACCGGATCTCCGCCGTGCTCGGCCGCAACGGCGCGAGCCAGCTGCGGTTCGAGATCACCGAGGGGTCGCTCGCCGAGCCGACGCCCACCCTGGTCGAGAACCTGCGCGGGCTGCGCGAGCTCGGCGGCCGGATCGGGCTCGACGACTTCGGGACCGGCTACTCGGCGCTCAGCTACCTGCGCCGGTTCGACCTCGACTTCATGAAGATCGACCGGTCGTTCGTGGCCGACGTGTGCCGGGACCGGCGCTCCGCCGCCGTGGTGCGCGCCGTCATCGAGCTCGCCCACGCGCACGACCTGTTCGTGATCGCGGAGGGCGTGGAGACCGCGGACCAGCTCGAGGCGCTGCGGGCGATGCAGTGCGACCTCGTGCAGGGCTTCCACCTCGGACGGCCGATGACCGTCGCCGACCTCGCCGCCCGCATCACCCCCTGACCATCCCTGCGCCGCCCCCATCGCAGATGTCCCGACATCCGGGCTCAAAGGGGCTTCTTTGAACCGGATGTCGGGACATCTGCGGGGCGGGCGGGGGTCAGGCGTCGGCGGCGACCAGGACGCGGGCCTCGTCGACGCTGTGCGCCGCGGGCTCGTGGTCGTCCACGTGGGCCAGCACCCGACGTCCGGACAGCAGGACGACGACCGCGAGCGCCGTCGCGCCCGCGCCGACCCAGAACGGCACGTGCACGTTGACCTCCTCGCCGAGCTTGCCGGCGAGGTACGGCGCGATGGCGCCGCCACCGAAGCGGACGAAGCTGTACGCCGCGCTGGCGGTGCCGCGCTCGACGGGGGCGGCGAGCATGACGGCCTCAGTGACCAGCGTGTTGTTGATGCCCAGGAAGACCCCGGCGACGACGACGCAGACCACGAGCACCGACTTGTCGTCGGTGTAGACGGCCATGACGGCGAGGTCGACGGCGAAGGCGGTCAGGGCGGCGGCGACCACGGGCAGCGTGCCGAACCGGCGCTGCAGCCGCGGCGCGACGAACACGGACGCGACCGCCAGGCAGACGCCCCAGCCAAAGAAGATGAGGCCGATCTGGTGGGCGCCCATCGCGAGCGGGAAGGGCGTGAAGGCGAGCAGCGTGAAGAAGCCGAAGTTGTAGAGCAGCGCGGTGATGGCCATGGTCAGCAGGCTGCGGTGGCGCAGGGCGCGGAACGGGTCGAGCAGGCTGGTGGTGCGCTCGGGGCGCGGCAGCTTCGGCAGGAAGATCGCGATCGCCACGAAGGCGACGGCCATCAGCGCGGAGACGCCGTAGAACGGGCCGCGCCACGAGATGTCGCCGAGGAACCCGCCGAGCAGCGGGCCGGCGGCGATGCCGATGCCGAGCGCGGCCTCGTACAGGATGATGGCGCTGGCGACCCCGCCGCTGGCGGCACCGACGATGGTGGCCAGCGCGGTCGCGATGAAGAGCGCGTTGCCGAGCCCCCAGCCACCGCGGAAGCCGACGATCTGGCCGATGGTGTCGCTCGACCCGGCGAGGGCGGCGAACACGACGATGATCGCCAGTCCGGCCAGCAGCACGCGCTTGGCGCCGAACCGGCTCGACAGCCACCCCGTGATCAGCATCGCCACGCCGGTCACCGCCATGTAGCTGGTGAACAGGAGCGACACCTGGGAGGGCGACGCGTCCAGCTGCTCCGCGATGGGCTTGAGGATCGGGTCGACCAACCCGATGCCCATGAACGCGATGACGCAGGCGAACGCGACAGCCCAGACGGCGCGGGGCTGGTGCAGGATCGAGGACTGGGTGGAGCCGGTGGTCATACGGATTCCTCCTGGTGGGGCTGGTGGTCGAGCAGGGTGGTGAGCGCCTGGACGCCGCGGGCCAGCGCCCGCTGGTCGGCGGCGCTGAGGGCGGCCAGCCGGGGAGCGAGGGCGTCGGCGGCGGCCTGCCGGAACTCGGTGATGGCCGCGCGTCCGGCTTCGGTGATGGCGATCCGGACGGCGCGAGCGTCGGTCGGGTCGGCGGTGCGCTGGACCCAGCCGCGCTCCTCGAGCTTCTGGACGAGCGTCGTCGCGGTGGGTTGCGAGATCCGGTCGGCGGCAGCGAGGTCGCTGATCCGGGGCTCCCCGAGCTCGTTGACGACGCTCAGGGTCCGGGCCAGGGCGCGCGGCACCGGGGACGCGCTCTGCCGGGCGGCGAGCCGCACCAGTCGGGCGCTGCTGGCGACGAGCTGGAAGGCCAGCTCGCGCTCGTCCGGGGTGCCGAAGGAACCGCTGTGGGTCCCACTGGTCGAGGTGTCCATCCCAGCAGTTTACATAGGAACCCTAAGTAAATCTAGCCGGGGTCACAGGTGCAGGTACTCCGCCCACAGGTGCATGAGTGCGGTCGAGCGGAACGGGCGCCAGGTCTCGCCGACCGCGGCCACCTGAGCGGAGCCTCGCACACCCAGCGCCTCCAGCGCTCGTCGCACGGCCAGATCGGTGACCATCAGCACGTCCGGATCACGCCGGACCCGCAGGTCCAGGTAGTCCGCGGTCCACGGTCCGATGCCCGGCAGGGCGAGCAGCTCAGCCCGGCTCGGCGCGCCCCCGCCCGGCTCGCGATCGGCGAACGCCCACCCCGCCGCCACCACCGCCCGAGCCCGGGCGCGCGGCATCGCCAGCGCCTCGCCGTCCGGGTCGAGCGCGGCCACCGTGCGCGCCAACGGGAACGTGTGCGTCACGTCCGGATACAGCTGCAGGGCCGGCGGCAGCGCCGTGCCGGCCGCCCGCACCAGCCGGGCCGTCACGGTGCGCGCCCCGGACACCGAGATCTGCTGACCGATGATCGTGCGCACCAGCGTCTCGAAGGCGTCCAGCTCCGCGGGGACGCGCAGCCCCGGCCGGCGGGCCACCAACGGGGCCAGCACGGGGTCGGCGCCCAGGTGCGCCTCGGCGGCGGCGACGTCCCGGTCCAGGTCGAGCAGGCGCACGAGCCGGGCGACGGCCACCGGCTCGTCGGCGGGGTCGCTCAGGCGCAGTCGGACGTCGTAACCGCGATCGGCCGCGGACACCTGCAGGACGCCGGGGCCGTGCGGCAGGTGCAGGGACGACGTCCAGACCGTGCCGTCCCAGGCCTCGACGCCCGGCACCGCGTGGGCGCCGACGAAGGCCAGCAGGCGAGGCGAGTCGTGTCGGCCCATCGGCGTCAGGCGCAGCGGCCCCGTCGTGGCGGCCCCCGTCACAGGACTGGCGCCACTACTGGTTGGAGCAGCACGGGGTCACCGGGACGCAGCTGCGCCAGCCAGTCGACGTCCTCGGCGAGCAGCACCGCCAGCACCGGGTACCCGCCGGTCACCGGGTGGTCGGCGAGCAGGATCGTGGGCCGCCCGCTCGGCGGCACCTGGATCGCGCCGCGCACCATGCCTTCCGGCGGGAGCTCGCCGTCGTGGCTACGGATGATCGCCGGACCATCCAGCACGACGGCCGTGCGGTTGGCGTCGCCGGACACGCGCCAGGGACCGCCCGCGAGATCATCGAGCGCGGCGTCGCTGAACCACTCCCGCCGAGGACCGGCGACGGCACGTAGCCGCCGGTGCTCGGCGGGGTCGGTCAGCCAGGTCAGGACGTCGACGCCCGGCCACGGGCCGACGTCCGCTCCCACCGGCAGCACGTCGCCGGGCCGCAGTGGTCCAGGTCCGACCCCGGCGAGCAGGTCGCTGGACCGGCTGCCCAGCACCGGGTCCGTGGTGATGCCGCCGCGGACACCCAGGTAGCTGCGCAACCCGCGCGACGGCGCGGCCAGGGTCAGCTCGTCGCCGGCCTCGACCCGGAACGGCGTCCCCGACCCGATCGCGCGGCGACCCAGGTGCACCTGCGCGGGCGCGCCGACCACCGCGACGTCGGCAGAACCGTTGGCGCGCAAGTGAAGCCCGCCGAGAGTGACCTCCACCGCCGCGGCACCCTCGGCGTTGCCGAGCAGCCGGTTCACCTGCCCCAGCGAGGTCCGGTCGGCCGCCCCGGAGGGCCCGACGCCCAGGTGCGCGAGCCCGGCGCGCCCGGCGTCCTGCACCGTGGCGAGCGGTCCGGTGGCGAGCACCTCGAACGTCGTCATCCGCTCTCCCGGAACCGGACCGGCGTCCCGGGGGCGAGCAGCGCGGGCGGGGCGCGGTCGAGGTCCCACAGGGCGGCGCTGGTCGTCCCGATCAGCTGCCAGCCCCCCGGCGACTCGCGGGGGTACACCCCGCTGTATCGACCGGCCAGGGCGACCGAGCCGGCCGGGACGGCGCGGCGCGGGTGCTCGCGGCGGGGCACGATCGGCCAGTCGTCGCCGCCGACGAGGTAGCCGAACCCGGGCGCGAAACCCATGAACCCCACGGTCCACGGCTCCGCGGTGTGCCGCGCCACGAGCTCGCCCGGGGTCAGCCCGGCCGACTGGGCCGCCGACGCGAGGTCGGGACCGTCGTACCGGACGTCGATGACGACCGGCGTCGCGGGGGCCGGATCCGCCGGCCGCTCACCAACCTGAGCGGCGGCGGCGCGGACGGCGCGCGCGACGGCCGCGAGGTCGGTGCCCCGCGCGACCGTGAGGAGCAGGCTGTTCGCGCCCGGGACCAGGTCGAGGGTGCCGGGGGGTGGGGCAGCGGCCAGGGTGGCGGTCAGCGAGCGCAGCCCGACCGCGTCGGCCAGGTCGGCGACGAGGGCCCGGTCGCCGACCGGTCGGATCACCAGCCGCTCGTCCACCGCCCGCGCGCTCACCGCCCGGAGCCGGTGTCGCAGAAGGGCTGCAGCGTGTGCCCGGCGCCCGTCAGCGCGGCCCGGACAGCCAGCACCAACGCCGCGGCGCCGTCGGTGTCACCGTGCAGGCACAGGGAGTCCACGGATCCGACGAGGGACAGCGCCTGCGCCGTCACCTCCGCCGGATCGGTGAGGAGTGCGTCGGGGCGGCTGCGGTCCACGAGCCTGCCGTCGTCGCCGTACCGGCGATCGGCGAAACCCTCGGTGACGCAACGGAGTCCGGCCGACGCGGCCGCCTGGAGCAGCAGCGACCCCGGCCAGCCGAGGACGGCGAGGTCGGGGTCGACCGCGCGGACGGCATCCACCACGGCGGCCGCCTGCCGCTCGTGGGTGGTCGTGGCGTGGTACAGCGCGCCGTGCGGCTTGACGTAGTCGACCCGGCCCCCACCCGCCCGCGAAAGCCCTTGCAACGCACCGATCTGGTAGATCACGTCGGCCCGCAGGTCGTCGTACCCGATGTCGATGAACCGCCGCCCGAAGCCCGGCAGGTCGCGGTAGCCGACCTGGGCGCCGATGCTCACGCCGCGCTCGACCGCCCCCGCGCACACCCGGGCGAGCGTCGTCGGGTCACCAGCATGGAACCCGCAGGCGACGTTGGCGCTGGTGACGACGTCGAGCAGCGCCTCGTCGTCACCCAGCGCCCAGCGTCCGAACCCCTCGCCGAGGTCGCAGTTGAGGTCGATGGCCGCCACGGCGACAGTGTCGCAGGCTGCCGGTCAGATCCTCAGACGCGAGCGGGGAACGAGACGCCGACCCCACCGCGGGTGGTGGCGCCGTACCGCTCCTTGGCCGCGGCGAGGTCGAGCGGTGCCGTCGTCATCTCCAGGTCGTCAGTGATGAGCTCGGCGGGCACCAGCCAGGACACCTCGAACTCGATGTCGTCCGGGTCCTTGGCGTAGAGCGCCTTGGTCGTGCCGTGGTCCGAGGCGCCGGCCAGCGACCCCAGCTCGGTGAGCTTGCGGCCGATCCGCTCGAGCTCGTCGAGGGTGTCGACCTCCCAGGCCAGGTGGTACAGCCCGACCGTGCTGCGGCCGGCTCCGGACGGTCCCGCCTGCGAGCCGATCTCGAAGAGGCCGAGGTCGTGGTCGTTCTGGCTGCCGTCGGCCTGCAGGAACGCGGCACCCGGCAGCTGGTGGACGGGGCGGAAGCCGAGGGCCTCGCCGTAGAAGGTGACGCTGCGCTCGACGTCGCGCACGAAGAGGACGGCGTGGTTGAGGCGGGTGACCGGCATGCTGGGCTCCTTTGTTGAGACTTCAACTATATCCTATCGCGTCAACCCTGGTGGTGAGCCCGAACATTCCGTGCTGTGCTCCCAGCATGTTCCTCAGGACGCTTGCCGGTACAGGCTCCGCCGTCGTCGCGACCGCCCTCGTCGGCGGCAAGGCCAGCCAGGACGTGCGCACCGGCTGGTACCGCCGGCTGTCCAAGCCCGCGATCCAGCCACCGCCCGTGGTCTTCCCGATCGTCTGGACCGCCCTGTACGCCGACGTCGCCCTGTCGTCCGCGAGCACCATCGAGGCCTGGCGCAGCGAGGGGAAGCCCGAGCAGGCCCGGCGCTTCGAGGGCGCCCTCGCCGCGAACCTCGCCCTCAACGCGTCCTGGACCTGGGTGTTCTTCCGCGGCCACCGGCTCGGCCCGGCCATCGCCGTCGCCGGCGCGCTGGCCGCCAGCAGTGCCGACCTCGCCCGACGGGCCGCGCCGGTCGACCGGCGGGCCGCCGCGGGACTGGGTGCCTACGCCGCCTGGTGCACGTTCGCGACCGTGCTGTCCGCCGCCGTCTGGCGCCGCAACCGCTAGCGATTCGGGACCCGAGGGCGGTGCGGGCCCGCTGCGGCTAGGGCTCCGTCCAGTGCACGTCGACGGGCTGGCCGGTGAACTGCGCATACTCCGCGAACGCCGTCTCGACGGCCTTCCGCTGTCGGGTACCGAGCCGGACGGCGGTCGTCAGCTCGGCGTCCAGGCCCCCCTTGCGCACGACCCGGCGCCAGAGTCCGACCACCTGGGAGTCCAGCACCAGGAGGTGCACGACCGTGTTCGCGCTGGGCGGCACCAGCTTGTGGCCGGCCACGTTCGTCACCGCCCGCCCCTCGGTGAACGCGACACCGAACTCGTCGTACGCCTGCAGCAGTCGCACGCTCGGCGACGCCTCGCGCTCGTCCGTCGTCGGTCCGACGAACCAGTAGGTGAGCCCGTCGACGTCGATGCTCGCCACCTCGTCACCGAGCCGAGCGATCCCGTCGCGCACCTGGGTCAGCGTGAGGCTGGCCCACCAGGACAGGTCCTTGACCGTCGCCGGCCCGTGCCCGCTCAGGTACCGACGGGTCAGCTCGCGCAGCGGGTCGTCCGGCTCCCAGCGGACCGAGGCCGGGGCACGCTCAGACAGCGCCGCATACGTGTGCTGCTTGCCGCGCATGGCGCCGCTGGCGATGAGACCCTCCAGCTCGGCGTGCATGACCAGGTACGCCAGCCGGACGCCGGACGCCTGGATCCCGCTGCGCGCCAACGCCTGGGACAGCTCCGCACGGGTCAGGAACGCGCCCCCGTCCAGAGCCTGGAGCATGACCTCACCGGCGCGTCCCGCCACGGCGTCGTCGATCCCGACCTGCCGGTAGTAGTACCGGCTCACGCCGTGCACGCGCGGTGCCGTCAGCCGTTGCACCCAGCCGATGTCCTCGGGCAGCAGGAAGTGCCAGGTCGGGCGCAGCGCGTGCGAGCGCAGCAGGACGCCGGCGTCGTAGGCCCGCATGACGGCGTCCTGGTCATACCCGGCCGTGCGTTGGGCCACCGACCACAGCGCGGGCGCGAACTCCTGTGCCTGCACCGCACCGAGATCCCGGACGACGGCCGCCACGTCGGGGGCGGGCGGCCCGGTCAGGTGCTGGGCACGGAGCCGGCGGTGGGCGATCTGCAGGGCGTCCACCGGGGACTCCTCAGGGCGTGACCGCGAGGAAGATGAAGGCGCCGAACACGACGAGGTGGATCGCCCCCTGCAGGACGTTCGCCCGCCCCATCACCGTGGTCAGCGTGCTGATCACCAGCGTCAGCGCGAGCAGCACGATGTCCTTCGGGCCGAGGCCGAGCTCCAGCGGACCGGACAGCCAGATCGAGGCCAGCGCGATCACCGGGATGGTCAGCCCGATGCTGGCCAGCGCCGAGCCGAGCGCCAGGTTCAGGCTGGTCTGGATCCGGTTGTGCAGCGCGGCCCGCACCGCGGCGACCGTCTCGGGGGCCAGCACCAGCAGGGCGATGACGACGCCGACGGCGGTCTCGGGCGCGCCGATCGACCGCACGCCGTCCTCGATCGCCGGCGAGACCGTCTTGGCCAGGCCGACCACCGCGACCAGCGCCGCGAGCAGCAGGACGAGGCTCAGCCACGTGGTCCGGTTGCTGGGCAGCAGCAGGTGGTCGTCGTCCGGGTCGTCGGGCGTGCCCGCGTCGTCGATCGGCAGGAAGTACTCGCGGTGCCGGACCGTCTGGACCAGCACGAACGTGCCGTACAGCACCAGCGACGCGAGCCCCGCGAACACCAGCTGCGCCCCCGAGAACGTCGGGCCGGACGACGACGTCGTGAACGTCGGGAGCACCAGGCTGAGTGTCGCGACGGCGCCGAGAGTGGCCACCGCACCGGCCACGCCCTCGGGCCGGAACGACACCACCTGGTGCTTCAGCGCACCCACCAGCAGGCAGATCCCGACGACCCCGTTGCCCGCGATCATGAACGCGGAGAACACGGTGTCGCGGGCCAGTGCCGCCGTCTTGTCCGGGCTGGACACCATGAGCGTGACGATCAGGCCGACCTCGATGACGGTGACGCCGATCGCCAGGATCAGCGTGCCGTACGGCTCGCCGACCCGGTGCGCGACGACCTCGGCATGGTGCACGGCCACGGTGATCGCGGCCACCAGCGCGGCGAACTCGAAGACCAGCAGCACGCCCTCGAGGTGGCGCCCCCAGGTCACCGCCAGGATCACGAGCACGACCGGCGGCAGCCAGATGCTCCAGCGGGGCAGCGTCATCTCATCGGTGGCGCTCATCGCCCAACCCTAAGCCAGTCCCGGCAGGGAGCTGCGCAGCCTGCGCCTCCGACAGAGATCTCCAACGTTGTGTCACGGCTGTGACGCGATGACAGGTCTGAGGCGCCCGGCGGCGACAAGGCTGTAGATCTCTGTCTCGTACTTCGACCCGTCACCCGGGACGGACGGTGCACCGCAGGTGCTCGGTCGGCTCGGCGCCGTGGCGGTGGCGCGAGCTCAGCTGCAGGTCCCACCCGCCGTCGGCTGCCGTCGTGCGCAGCTCGACCGTCGAGGGCAGCAGCACCGGACGGCGAAACTCGACCTCCACCACCCCAGTTGCCGGACCCCACCCGGCCAGGGAGGACACGCATCGCGCGACGCTCCACATGCCGTGCGTGATGGTCCGGGGAAAGCCGAACGCCTTGGCCGCCAGCGGGTTCAGGTGGATCGGGTTGTGATCGCCACTGACCGCGGCGTACCGGCGTCCCAGGTCGGCGGGCAGCCGCCAGCGGGCGTCCGGGGGGCCGGTCATCGCGGACGTCGACCGCGCCCTGTGCTGGGCGGGCTGGGAGGGCGGGGACGTCGCCTGCTTGGCCAGGTAGGTACTGCGGCCCCGCCAGACGAGCTCGCCGTCGACCCGTGCCTCACTGAGCAGGTCGACCTGCCGCCCGCGCGAGTGGGGGCGCAGGTCGGCGGCCCGGACGGCCAGCTGCAGCGCTTCGTCGACGCCGACCGGACGACGCAGCTCGAGCCGGTTCTCGACGTGCACCAGTCCGGGCAGGGCGAGGGGGAAGTCCGGCCGTCCCATCAGCGCGGTCTGCAGCGGAAACGTCAGCACGTGCAGGTAGGTCGTGGGCAGCCGGCCGTCCACCGTGAAGCCGCAGACCCGTGAGTAGGCGGCGAGCGAGGCGCCCGAGGCGCGCACGTCAGATCGCGCCAGCTCGACGTCGGGCAGCGCGTCGCCCCGGGCCCTGCGCAGCGCACCGCGTGCGGTCAGGGCGAGCAGGCTCGGGTCGTCGTCCACGGTGATGGTCTGCATCGGCTCAGGCGCCCAGCTGGCTCTGCCCGCACACCCGCAGCACCTGACCGGTGACCCCGGCGCTGCCCGGCTGGGCGAACCACGCGACGGTCTCGGCGACGTCGACCGGCAGGCCGCCCTGGCTGAGGCTGTTGATCCGCCGTCCGACCTCGCGGGTGGCCAGCGGGATCCGCGCGGTCAGCACGGTCTCGATGAAGCCGGGAGCGACGGCGTTGTACGTGATCCCCCGCTCCGCGACCTGACGGGCCCGGGCCTGCACCATCCCGACCACGCCGGCCTTGCTGGCGGCGTAGTTGGCCTGGCCGCGGTTCCCGGCCAGCCCGCTGGTGGACGACAGGCAGACGACGCGACCGCCGTCAGCGAGGCCGCCCTCGGCCAGCAGCACGTCGTCGATCCGCAGCTGGGACTCCAGGTTCACCGCGAGCACGCTGTTCCAGCGCTCGACGTCGGTGTTGACCAGCAGCTTGTCCCGCGTGATGCCGGCGTTGTGGATCATGACGTCCAGCCCCCCGTGGCGGCCGTGGGCGTGGTCGGCGATCCGGCGTCCGGCGTCCGGCGCGGTCACGTCGACCTGCAGCGCGGTACCGCCGACCCGGTTGGCCACGGCGGCCAGCGCCTCGCCGGCCGCCGGGACGTCGACCGCGACCACGGTGGCACCGTCGCGGGCCAGCACGTCGGCGATGGCCGCGCCGATACCGCGGGCGGCGCCCGTGACCACGGCGACCTTGCCCTGCAACGGTTTCTGCCAGTCCGTGCTGGGCAGCACGGCCGGCCCGACCCGGACCACCTGGCCGTCGACGTACGCCGATCGGGACGAGAGCAGGAACCGCAGGGCGGACTCGGCGCGAGCCTCGGCGCCGGGTTCGACGAGCACGAGGTTGGCGGTGGCGCCGGCGCGGAGCTCCTTGCCGATGGAGCGGACGACACCTTCGAGCGCACGCTGGGCGGCGGCCCGGGCCGGGTCGTCGATCGACTCGGGCGGCCGACCGAGCACGACCACGCGCCCGCTGGGGCGCAGCCGCTTCAGGGCCGGCCCAATCCTCGCCGGGAACACGTCGAGGGACGCCGGATCCGATGCCCCACAGGCGTCGTACACGATCGCGCCGAGCCGGGCGTCCCCGTCCGAGGCGTCCTCGATGCCTTCGGCCCGGATCAGGTCGGTGACGACGTCCAGCGGCTGGTCGTTGCCCCACAGGCCGATCGGGCCGTCCAACAGCGGCTGCTCGGGCTCGAACCGGCGCAGCTCGACGGGCTGCGGCAGGCCGAGCCGGCGGCTCAGCGTCTTGCCGAAGCCGCTGCTGACGAAGCCGGTGTACCGGTCGGTGGTCACGCTGCCTCCAGGATCGCGACGACGCCCTGGCCGCCGGCGGCGCAGATCGAGATCAGCCCGCGGCCAGAACCCTTCTCGTGCAGCTGCTTGGCGAGCCCGGCGACGATCCGGGCGCCGGTGGCGGCGAACGGGTGCCCGGCCGCCAGCGACGAGCCGTTGACGTTGAGCCGGTCCCGGTCGATCGGGCCGAGCGCGCCGTACAGTCCCAGCCGTTCGCGGCAGAACGTGTCGCTCTCCCACGCCGCGAGCGTGGCGAGCACCGTGGACGCGAACGCCTCGTGGATCTCGTAGTAGTCGAAGTCCTGCAGCGTCAGGCCTTGGCGCTGCAGCAGCCGCGCGACCGCGTACGCCGGGGCCATCAGCAGTCCCTCGCCGCCGTGCACGTAGTCCACGGCGGCGGTCTGTGCATCCACCACGTGCGCCAGCACGGGGAGGCGGTGCTCCGCCGCCCACTCGTCGCTGGCCAGCAGCACCGCGCTCGCGCCGTCCGACAGCGGGGTCGAGTTGCCGGCGGTCATCGTCGCGTCCGGGCCGTCGCCGAACACGGGCTTCAGCTTCGCCAGCTTCTCGACGCTGGAGTCCGGGCGCAGGTTCTGGTCCCGGGTCTGGCCGAGGTAGGCGGTGACCAGGTCGTCCTGGAAGCCGCGGTCGTACGCGGCGGCCAGGTTGCGGTGACTCGCGGCGGCGAGCGCGTCCTGCGCCTCCCGGCTAACGCCCCACTCAGCGGCCGTGATGGCCATGTGGTCGCCCATGGACAGGCCGGTGCGCGGCTCGGTGTTGCGGGGGATCTCCGGCAGGACGTGCCCGGGCCGCAGGTGCGACACGGCCTTCGCCCGCTGGCCGAGGGTGCGCGCGCGGTTCAGCTCGAGCAGGGTCTGGCGCAGGCCCTCGTTGACGGCGATGGGGGCGTCGCTGGCGCTGTCCACGCCGCCCGCGATGCCGGACTCGACCTGGCCGAGCGCGATCTTGTTGGCGACCAGGATCGTCGCCTCCAGCCCGGTGCCGCACGCCTGCTGGACGTCGTAGGCGGGCGTCCAGGGCGAGAGCCGGGAACCGAGCACGGACTCGCGGGTCAGGTTGTAGTCGCGGCTCAGCTTCAGCACCGCCCCCGCGGCGACCTCACCGACCTGCTCGTCCGCCAGGCCGAAGCGAGCCACGAGGCCGTCGAGGGCCGCGGTCAGCATGTCCTGGTTGCCGACCTGCGCGTAGGGCCCGCCGCTGCGGGCGAACGGGATGCGGTTGCCGCCCACGACGGCGGCTCGGCGGGCAGTTGCCATGGGGACGGCTCCTCGTTCGCGGGTGGGCTGATCACTCGATACCGACAGTAGCAGGAACTTACCGTACCTGATACTTTCCCTTCATGAGCTCTTCCCGCAGCAGCCGACCCGACGGTCGCGACACCCGCTGGGCCGAGCACCGCCTCGCCCGCCGGGCTGAGCTCGTCGAGGCCACCCTGCGGGCGGTGCGCCGGCACGGCGCCGGCGTCGGGATGGACGAGATCGCCGCCGAGGCCGGCACCAGCAAGACCGTGCTGTACCGGCACTTCGGCGACAAGGCCGGGCTGTACCTGGCCGTCGTGGAGTCCGTCGACCGCCTCGTCGCCGGCGACCTGCAGCGGGCCCTCGGGGCCGCCGACACCAGTCCCGAGCTCGCCCGGTCGGACGAGGTGGTCCGCTCGGCCGTCGACTCCTACCTCGCCCTGGTCGAGCGCGACCCCGAGGTGTACCGGTTCGTCGTCGCCCACCCGCTCCTCGACCGGCCGGTCGGCGACGACCCGGTGAGCGGGCTGACGAGTCGGATCGGCAACGACCTCGCCGCGCTGATCGCCGCCGGCCTCACCGGCAGCGGGCGCGACCCGGCCGCCGCCGGAGCCCTGGCGCACGGCGTCGTCGGACTCGTGCGCGCCGCCGCCGACCACTGGCTCGCCTCGCCAGAGCCCCTGTCCCGCAACGAGCTGACCCGTCAGCTCAGCACCCTGATCGGCGGCGGGCTGACCGCCGTCCTCGACCTCCCGGAGGACGCATGACCAGCACCGACCTCGTCACCGCCCTGCGCGCGAGCCTCGGTGGCCGGTGGGCCCACGTGCGCGAGCACACCCGCAAGGAGTTCGACGCCGAGCTCCTGCTGCCGGACCCGTCGCTGAGCATCGAGGCGCAGCGCGACCGGGTCAACGAGCAGATGCGGATGCTGGCCGGCAGCCAGTACGCCCGCGCCGGGTTCCCCGCTGTCGCAGGTGGGAGCGACGACATCGGCGCCTCGGTGACCGCGTTCGAGATGCTCGGCCACACGGACCTGTCACTGCTGGTCAAGGCCGGCGTCCACTGGGGGCTGTTCGGCGGCGCCGTGACCAACCTCGGCACCACGCGACACCACGAGACCGTTCTGCCACAGATCATCTCGCTCGAGCTGCCCGGCTGTTTCGCGATGACCGAGACCGGTCACGGCAGCGACGTGCAGTCCCTGGGCACCACCGCGACGTACGACCCGACGTCCGACGAGATCGTCGTGCACACGCCGACCGCGAGCGCGCGCAAGGACTACATCGGCGGTGCAGCCCGGGACGCCCGGATGGCAGTCGTGTTCGCCCAGCTCGTCACCGGGACGCCGGACGAGCCGCTGCGGCACGGCGTGCACGGTGTGCTGGTGCCGTTGCGCGACGACACCGGCGCCGCCCTGCCCGGCATCACCATCGAGGACTGCGGGCCCAAGATGGGCTTGAACGGCGTCGACAACGGCCGGCTCACCTTCGACCAGGTGCGGGTGCCGCGCACCAACCTGCTCAACCGGTACGGCGACATCGGCCCCGACGGCTCCTACACGAGCCCGATCGAGAACCCGACCCGACGGTTCTTCACGATGCTCGGCACGTTGGTGCGCGGTCGGATCAGTGTCGCCGGCGGTGCGGGCGCGGCGACGCGCACGGCGCTGTCCATCGCGATCCGGTACGCCGACGTCCGCACCCAGTTCGCCGCGCCGGGATCGGACGACGAGGTCTGCCTGCTCGACTACCGCACCCACCAGCGTCGCCTGCTGCCCGCGCTGGCGACGTCCTACGCCCTCGCCTACGCGCAGAACGACCTCGTGTCGCTGATGCACGACGTGCAGTCCGCGCTGCTGTCCGACACCCCGCCGGACGAGCACCGTCAGCGCGAGCTCGAGGCGCTGGCCGCGGGGGTGAAGGTGATGAGCACCTGGCACGCGACCCGCACGATCCAGGAGTGCCGCGAGGCCTGCGGCGGGGCGGGCTACCTGGCGGAGAACCGGCTGCCCTCGCTCAAGGCGGACACGGACGTGTTCACCACGTTCGAGGGCGACAACGTAGTGCTGCTTCAGCTCGTCGCGAAGGGTCTGCTGACCAGCTACCGCGACGCCTTCGGCGACCTGGACGCGTTGGGCACGTTGCGGTTCGTGGCCCGGCAGGTCGCCTCGACCGTCGCGGAGCGGACGTCGGCCCGCACCTGGGGCATGCGCCTGGCCGACGCCCGGCCGCGCCGTCCGGAGGAGGGCAACCTGCTCGACCGGGCGGTGCTGCTGCGGCTGCTGGCCGATCGCGAGCAGCACGTGCTGGGCGGCCTCGCCCGCCGGATGCGCGCCGCCGCCAAGCCGGGTGCCGACCTGTTCGCCGTGTTCAACGACGCCCAGGATCACGTGCTGCTGGCCGCCCGCGCGCACGTCGAGCGGGTGGTGGCGGAGTCGTTCGCCCGCGGCGTCGACGAGTGCCCCGACCCCGCCGCCCGCGCGCTGCTCGACCGGCTGTGCACGGTGCACCTGCTGCACGGGCTCGAGCAGGAGCGCGCCTGGTACGTCGAGCACGGCCGGCTGACCGCGGCGCGCAGCCGCACGGTGACCGGCCTGGTCAACACCGCCTGCGCTCAGCTCCGTCCGGACGCCCTCGACCTCGTCGACGGCTTCGGCATCCCGGACGCCTGGCTCGCCGCCCCGCTCCTCCACCCCCTCCCGTAGACGGCTGTCCGGATGGTGGACAGCGGGTGCCCAAGTGTTGACACAGGCCTGGACCGCCGTCACTCTCGGTCTCATGGCTGAGGTACAGCAGCAGCGAGGTCTGGTCGTGCGTCGGCACGTCGACCTCATGCGGCTGTGCAGTGCTGCGTGTCGTCTCGCTCTCGCCTGACGACCCCCAGCCCCCGCCGCCCGCACGATGCGAGGCGGCCGCCTCGAAAGCCTCACCATGACTCTCATCGCCACCCCTCGTCCCGCTCAGTCCGAGTGGACGACGCACGACCTCGCCCTGGTCGTCCGCCGCGTCGCCAGCCAGCCCCACCTCTGGCGACCGAAGATCAAGTTCACCGCCGAGCGCTACTGGGCCCGCCTGCCCGGTCCGGAGGGCGTCGACGTGTGGCTGCTCACCTGGCTGCCGTCGCAGGCCACCGACCTGCACGACCACGGCGACTCCTCCGCGGCCTTCGCAGTCGTCGAGGGCGCCCTCACCGAGGTGCGCGCGGACGACGTCCTCGGCGTCTGGTCGACCACCCTGCACGCTCCCGCGGTCCGGGTCGTCGAGCCGGGCATCGTGCACGACGTGCGCAACGACCTGGTCAAGCCGGCCGTCAGCATCCACGCCTACGGCCCGCGCCTGGAGCGCATGCGCTTCTACGACATCGACGAGCAGGGCTCGTTGGTCGAGTCCCGCACGGTCTGGTCGAGCGAGCCCGAGCTCCAGGCATGAGCACCGCGGTCGCCACCCGGCCACCGGGGCCGCCCACCGCCCTCACGATCGACCAGGTGCTGGCCCGCGCCCGCACCCAGATCCGGCGGGTCACGCCGGCGCAGGCCGCCGCCGAGCACGTGGACGGCGCCCTGCTGGTCGACATCCGGCCGGCCGCCCAGCGGCTGATCGAGGGTGAGGTGCCCGGCGCCCTCGTCATCGAGCGGAACGTGCTCGAGTGGCGCCTGGACCCCACCAGCGACGCGCGCCTGCCGCAGGCGGTCGGGTACGACGTCCGCATCCTCGTGCTGTGCTCGGAGGGGTACACGTCCAGCCTGGCTGCGGCAGCGCTGGTCGAGCTCGGGCTGCACCGGGCCACGGACGTCGAGGGCGGCTTCCTGGCCTGGCGCGCCGCGGGCCTGCCCACGACCGGCTGACCCCCGGGTGGCATGCTCGGGGCGGCCAGAGATCGTCACCCCGGGAGGTCCCATGTCGTCCATCGCCGACTCGGTCGCTGACCAGTTCCCCGACGGCGCCTTCGGCATTGTCGGCGACACGATCGGGTTCACGGTCGACGAGCTGACCGGTGACAGCATGCGGGCACGCTGGAACGTGGTGCCCGCCGTGCACCAGCCGCACGGCATCCTGCACGGCGGCATCCACGCCTGGATCCACGAGACCGTGGCCAGCGTCGCGGCGACCGTGTGGTTCGGCGACCAGGGCTACGTCGTCGGCGTCTCCAACCAGACCGACTTCTTCCGCGCCGTCAGCGACGGGGAGATGACGACGACCGGCACCCCGCTGCACCGCGGGCGCTCCCAGCAGGTGTGGGTCGTGGAGACCCGGGACGCCGGTGACCGGCTGATCGCGCGCGGGCAGGTCCGGCTGCAGAACATGGCCGCTCGCGGGTCGAACGCGTGACCCAGACCCTCAACGACGTCTACGTCCTCGACGCCGTACGCACCCCGTTCGGCCGCTACGGCGGCGCGCTGGCCGACGTCCGTCCGGACGACCTGGCGGCACACGTGCTGCGCTCGCTCGGTGAGCGCAGCCCGGGCCTGGACCCCGCCGACGTGGACGACGTCCTGCTGGGTCTGGCGAACGGCGCCGGGGAGGACAACCGCGACGTCGCGCGCATGGCCGTGCTGCTGGCGGGCTGGCCGACCTCCGTACCCGGCGCGACCGTGAACCGGCTGTGCGGCAGCGGACTCGAGGCGGCCATCCAGGGCCGCCGGGCCGTGGCCGTCGGTGACGCGGACGTCGTCGTCGCCGGCGGTGTCGAGTCGATGAGCCGCGCGCCCTGGGTGCTGACCAAGCCGGCCACTCCGTACCCGCGCGGCCACGAGACGCTGCACTCGACGACGCTGGGCTGGCGGATGGTCAACCCCGAGATGCCGTCGGCCTGGACCGTCTCCCTGGGTGAGTCCACCGAGCACCTCGCCGAGCTCAAGGGGATCGGGCGCGAGGCGCAGGACGAGTTCGCCGCCCGCAGCCACCGGCTCGCCGACGAGGCCTGGGCCAGCGGCGCGTACGACGCCGAGGTCGTCCCCGTGCCCGGCACCGACCTGGAGCGGGACGAGTCGATCCGCGCCGGCTCGACCCCGCAGAAGCTGGCCGGTCTCAAGCCGGTCTTCCGCACCGACGGCACCGTCACGGCCGGCAACTCCTCACCGCTGAACGACGGAGCCAGCGCGGTGCTCCTCGGCTCCGCCGCTGGGGCCGAGCGGGTCGGGCGCGACCCGATCGCGCGGGTCGTCTCGTCCGGCGTCAGCGGCGTCGACCCGGACGTGTTCGGCATCGGTCCGGTGCAGGCGGCGAACACGGCGCTGGAGCGCGCCGGCATCGGGTGGGCGGACCTCGCCCAGGTCGAGCTCAACGAGGCGTTCGCCGCCCAGTCGCTGGCCTGCCTGGCCGCGTGGGACGGCCTCGACCCCGAGGTCGTGAACCCGCACGGGGGCGCGATCGCGATCGGCCACCCGCTCGGCGCGTCCGGCGGCCGGGTCCTCGGCCACCTGGCGCACAGCCTGCGCGCCCGCGGCGGCGGCTGGGGCCTGGCCGCGCTGTGCATCGGGGTCGGCCAGGGCATCGCAGTCGTCCTGCACGCCTGAGGTATTTCGGCAGAATTGCCCCGAGCCTTTGTCGGCACCGAGCGCTAGGTTCGCTCTCGACGCTGGCGCGAAGCCGGCGCCACGGCGTCCCGGACCGGCCGGCGGCGCCCCAGGGGAGGGTGGACATGCACCGATACCGCACGATCGCCGGGGTGGGCGCCGCAGCGCTGACCACCGCGATGCTGATCTCGCCTGTCGCTCAGGCGGCACCGTCGTCGTCGGCCTCGACGACCTCGAAGACCTCGAAGACGACGACACCGACGACCCGGGGTGAGCTGGTCCGCGTCCAGACCCGGCACTCGCTGCTGGGGACGCACACCTGGTACGCCCAGACGTTCCACGGCCTGCCAGTGCTGAACGGCTACTACGCCAAGCACACCGACAAGGCCGGTCGGGTGACCGTGGACGACGGGCGGCTGGCCGTGCCGACCTCCCTGTCCACCACCCCGACGGTGGCCGCGGCCGCCGCCGCCGGCACCGCGAAGACCTCGCTGGCCACGGCCGCCGCGAAGGCGCAGGCCACGCGCCGGTCAGGTCCGGCGAAGGACAGCCCGGCCCAGCTCAGCCCCACGACGTCCCAGCGGACCACCCTGGCGGTGCTCGGCGGCGCCGGCGCCCGGCTGGTCTGGCAGGTCACCGGTACGGGCACCGCCGGCAGCATGCAGTCGGTCGTGGACGCGAGCACCGGCAAGGTCCTGTCGCAGCGCAGCCTGGTCAAGCACGCCAGCGGCACGGGCAGCGTCTTCTCGCCGAACCCCGTGGCCGGCCTGCACGACGAGAACCTCACCGACCAGGACGACTCGAACGCGGCCGTCCCGGCGAGGGCGTACCGGAAGGTGAAGCTCACCAACCTCGACACCAGCGGGAAGCTGCAGGGCGCCTACGCGCGGATCATGAACGCCGACGCGGTGACGTCGCCGACCCGCACCTTCACCTTCAAGCGGCACGCCGAAGGGTTCGAGCAGGTCAGCGCCTACTACGACATCACCCAGGCCCAGCTGTACCTGCGCAGCCTCGGCTTCACGGACGTCAACGCCGAGCCGCAGAAGGTCGAGACGAACACGATCCCGGACGACAACTCCTTCTACGACCCGTCGACCGACATGATCACGTTCGGCAACGGCGGGGTGGACGACGCCGAGGACCAGGAGGTCGTCTGGCACGAGCTCGGCCACGCGATCCAGGACGACCAGGTGCCCGGCTTCGGCGAGAGCGAGGAGGGCGGCGCGATCGGCGAGGCCTTCGGCGACTACTGGGCCGTCACCATGTCGGAGCCGGTCGGCAAGGGCTTCGACGTGCCGTGCGTCATGGACTGGGACGCGACGTCCTACACCGACGGCCCCTCGCACTGCCTGCGTCGGGTCGACGGGCCGAAGACCACGGACGACATCGACGGCGAGGTGCACGACGACGGTGAGATCTGGTCGCGGGCCCTCTGGGACATCCACAACGCGCTCGGCCGCACCAAGGCGAACAAGGTGATCATCGAGTCGCAGTTCGGGATCTCGCCGACCACCACCTTCGCCGCTGCCGCCCAGCACACCGTGCAGACCGCCCGCGTGATGTACGGCGCCAACGCGGCGGCCGCCGTCCGGCAGGCCTTCGTGATCCGCAAGATCCTCGGCTGAACCCGCTCGTCGCTGGCAGGTCCGGTGGCAGTTAGGGTGACGCCACCGGACCTGCAGGACCTCAACGACGAGGAGTAGCGACGTGGACAAGGTCGTAGCCAGCGCCGAACAGGCCGTGGCCGACATCAGGGACGGCGCCAGCCTGGCCGTCGGCGGCTTCGGCCTGTGCGGCATCCCGTCGGTGCTCGTCGACGCCCTGCACGCGCAGGGCGCCACGGACCTGTCGGTGGTGTCCAACAACTGTGGGGTGGACGGCGTCGGGCTGGGCGTGCTGCTGGGGGCCGGCCGGATCAGCCGGGTGACGGCGTCCTACGTCGGGGAGAACAAGGAGTTCGCCCGCCAGTACCTGGCCGGCGAGCTCGAGGTCGAGCTCACGCCGCAGGGCACGCTCGCCGAGAAGCTGCGGGCGGGTGGGGCGGGCATCGCCGCGTTCTTCACCCCAACCGGCGTCGGCACCCAGATCGCCGAGGGCGGCCTGCCCTGGCGCTACGACTCCACCGGCGGGATCGCGAAGGCGTCGCCGGCCAAGGAGGTCCGCGAGTTCACCGTGCACGGCCAGACGCGCGAGTTCGTCCTGGAGGAGTCGATCGTCACCGACTTCGCCCTCGTGCGCGCCGCAGTCGGCGACCGGCACGGCAACCTCGTCTTCCACGAGTCCGCCCGCAACTTCAACCCGGTCGTCGCGATGGCCGGCCGGATCACGATCGCGGAGGTCGAACGGCTCGTCGAGCCGGGCGAGATCGACCCGGACGACGTCCAGCTGCCCGGGGTCTACGTCCGGCGCGTCGTCGCCCTCACGCCCGAGCAGGCCGCCGACAAGCGGATCGAGAAGCGCACCGTCCGCGCCGCGACCGAGCCCGTCCCGAACCAGGAGGCCTGACGTGCCGCTGAACCGCGAGCAGATGGCCGCCCGGGCGGCCCGCGAGCTGACCGACGGTTCCTACGTGAACCTCGGCATCGGTCTGCCCACCCTGATCCCGAACCACCTGCCGGACGGCGTGCACGTCGTGCTCCAGTCGGAGAACGGCATCCTCGGCGTCGGCGCCTACCCGACCGAGGACGCCGTCGACCCCGACCTGATCAACGCCGGCAAGGAGACCGTGACCGTGCAGGCCGGGTCGTCGTACTTCGACTCCGCCCTCAGCTTCGGCATGATCCGCGGCGGCAAGATCGACGCGGCCGTGCTCGGCGCCATGCAGGTCTCGACGTCGGGTGACATCGCCAACTGGATGATCCCCGGCAAGATGGTCAAGGGCATGGGCGGGGCCATGGACCTCGTGCACGGCGCCAAGAAGGTTGTCGTCCTGATGGAGCACGTGGCCAAGGACGGCAGCCACAAGCTGCTCGGCGAGTGCGACCTGCCGCTGACCGGCAAGGGCGTCGTCGACCGGATCATCACGGACCTCGGCGTGCTCGACGTGGCCGGCGACCACTTCCAGCTCGTCGAGCTCGCGGACGGCGTGAGCCTGGAGCAGCTCCAGCGGGCCACCGGTGCGCCCGTGGTCGCGGGCTGACCGTGGCCGCGCGACCGTCGTTCGACGACCGCAAGCTCTCGTTCGGCGCCGCGGCCCAGGACTACGCACGCTTCCGCCCCGGGTTCCCAGCCGAAGCGGTGCGCTGGGTGTTCGACGGCGCCACCCACCCGGTCGTCGACGTCGCGGACGTCGGGGCCGGCACGGGGGCACTGACCCGCGCTCTGGTGACCCTGGCCGAGCACGTGACGGCGTTCGAGCCCGACGCCGGGATGCTCACCGAGCTGGAGCGGGCGTTGCCCCAGGTCCCCCGGCAGCTCGCGACCGCGGAGTCGTTGCCGCTCGCCGACGCCAGCGTCGACGCGGTCACCGTCGGTCAGGCGTGGCACTGGTTCGACAAGCCCGCGGCGGCCGCCGAGTTCACCCGGGTGCTGCGTCCGGGCGGCGTGATCGGACTCCTGTGGAACTTCCGGGACGTCCGGGTGCCCTGGGTCGCCGCGCTCAACGAGCTGATCGGACGCGACGACCGCGCGGACCCGCTCGAGGAGGTCGCGTCGGTGCTGCCCGCGGTCGAGGGCGCGCGCTTCGAGCACTCGGTGCCGCAGACACCCGACGAGGTCGTGGGCCTGATCAGCACCATCTCGTTCGTGCGGCTGCGCCCCGACGCCGCGGACGTCTACGCCGCCGTCCGCGACCTGCTCGCGACCGACCCCGACACCGCGGGGCGCGACGTCGTCGACGTCCCCTACGTCACCACGACGTACCGGATCACCCGCTCCTGACCGTGCGTGGCAGGGTGGGCGCATGCGCGCAACCCTGATCCACGGCTCCCGTGACATCCGCCTCGAGGACGTTCCCGACCCCCAGATCCAGCTGCCCGGCGATGCGCTCATCCGCGTCGTCGCCAGCTGCGTGTGCGGTTCCGACCTGTGGCCCTACCGCGGGGTCCGCCCGGTGAAGGAGCCCACCCGGATCGGTCACGAGCTCGTGGGCATCGTCGAGGAGGTCGGCGCGGACGTCCGGACGGTGAAGGCCGGTGACTTCGTGATCGCGCCGTTCGCGCTCAGTGACGGGACGTGCCCGCACTGCCGCAACGGGATCCACACCTCGTGCGTGCACGGCCAGTGGTGGGGCAGCCAGGACAAGAACGGCTTCCTGGTGGACGGCGGCCAGGGCGAGTACGTGCGAGCGCCGATGGCCGACGGCACGCTCGTGGCGACCCCCGAGGTGCCGGACGACGCGCTGGTCCCGTCGCTGCTCACACTGTCCGACGTGATGGGTACCGGGCACCATGCCGCGGTGTCCGCCGGGGTGGGGCCGGGGCAGACCGTCGTGGTCGTCGGGGACGGCGCGGTCGGGCTGTGCGGGGTGCTCGCCGCGCGACGGCTGGGCGCGGAGCGCGTCATCGCGATGTCCCGGCACGCGGACCGGCAGGCCGTGGCGCGCCAGTTCGGCGCCGACGTCATCGTCGCCGAGCGCGGGGACGAGGGTGTCGAGCGGATCAAGGAGCTCACCGGCGGGGTCGGCGCCGACGCCGTCCTGGAGTGCGTGGGCACCAAGGAGTCCATGGCGCAGGCCATCGGCTCGACTCGGCCCGGCGGACGGATCGGCTACGTGGGCGTGCCGGCTGGTGGCTCCGAGCTGCCGATCGGGAAGCTGTTCTCGTCCAACATCTCCGTGGGTGGCGGCGTCGCGCCGGTGCGTGGGTACATCCCCGACCTCCTGACGGACGTGCTGTCCGGCGCGATCGACCCGGGCAAGGTCTTCGACGCGACCTTCGCCCTGGCCGACGTCGCCGACGCCTACCGGGCGATGGACGAGCGCACGGCGATCAAGACCCTGCTCACGCCGTAGCCGTCGGCCGGACGCAGATCGACCGAGTTGTCACGGGTGTCGATCTGCGTCAGTGTCGGCGGGTCCAGAGCTCTCCGACCAGATGTACGAGGCCTGGGATGAGTGCCGTGGTCACCATCGAGGCGAGCAGGACCGCCCTCGTGGGTCCGGCTGCGGAGGCCGAGTCGACCGACGGCGGCGTTCCGGCCGCGACGAGGAACTGGCCGACGTGCCGGTTGAGCTGCTCCGTCAAGGGGTCGACCTCGACGCGCCGGTAGCGAGCGCCGTCGAAGGACGCGGAGGGAAACGCGTCGACGCGGACAGGCCCGGTAGTCGTCTCCACGACCAGTCCACTGCTGTTGTCGAACCGTCGGATCTCGTGCCAGGGGATGGCTCGACGACCGACGTAGCCCACCGTGACAACACCTGCGTCGTCGACGTCCAGCCGGCGACGGACGGTCGCCAGCCAGAGAGCCGGCCACACCACGAGCAGCATCACGGCGGTCACCAGGACGATGCCGGGCAGGCCGGTCGTGGCCGGGAGCCCGGACTCACGATTGACGTCGATGTTCGTCCAGGCCGCCCACCAACCCGACGCCACGATGCCCAGCACGGCGAACACCCCGACGCGGTAGTACAGCACCAGGTGGCGCATCCGATACGTGCCGAACAGCGGGCCGACCGGGTGCGTGCGGCGCGGTGGGGCGTTGCGCGGTCGGCTACTCAGCCAGGAACCGGTGGTCACGACGACATATCGACCACCTCGGCCGGATCCTGAGGCGGCGGGCCGACGCTGCCCTACTCGCCGGTGACCCCGTCGACCGCCTCCCGGACGATGTCCGCGTGGCCGTTGTGCCGGGCGTACTCCTCGATCATGTGCACGAGGATCCAGCGCAGCGAGACGTCCTCGCCCCACTTGGCCTGGTGCCCGGTGACGTCCAACGACTCGGCTGCGGCCTCGATCTCTCGGGCGCGCGAGACCTCGGAACGCCAGGCCGCCCACGCCTCGTCCACCGAGGCGTCGGTGGCGTCGTAGGCGGCCTGGAAGTCCCCGTCCGCGGACCAGACCAGCGGCACGGCCTCGCCGGCGAAGACCCGGCGGAACCAGGTGCGCTCCACCTCGGCCAGGTGCCGCACGAGCCCGAGCAGCGACAGTCGGGACGGGACGGCCGCCTGGAGTCGAAGCTGCTCGTCGGTCAGCCCGGCGCACTTGTGCTCGAGGGTGCCGCGGTGCCAGTCCAGCCACGCGCGCAGCGACTCACGTTCCGGGCCGACGAGTGGGGGGTCGATGCGGGTGTCGGTCACGGGCGACGTGTCTACCAGGTCGCAGGCGCGCCGAGCCACCCGATACTGGCTGGGTGACGACCAGCAACGATGACGTCCTGCGCGGGGTCGGCCCACGCCTGCGCGCGCTGCGCCAGGACGGTGGACTGACCCTCGCCGCACTGTCCGAGCGGACCGGCATCTCGGTGAGCACGCTGTCCCGGCTCGAGTCGGGGGGTCGCAAACCGACGCTCGAGCTGCTGCTGCCGCTGGCGGCCGCGCACCGGGTGCCCTTGGACGAGCTGGTCGGGGCCCCGCAGACCGACGACCCGCGGGTGCACGGCCGGCCGGTGACCCGCGGTGGCCAGACGATCGTGCCGCTGAGCAACAACCCCGGCGGGCTGCAGGCGTTCAAGCACCTGATCGCGGCGAGCACCTCGGACGCCGAGCCGGCCCTGCGCACCCACGAGGGCTACGAGTGGCTGTACGTGCTCTCGGGTCGCCTACGGGTGGTCCTGGGTGAGCACGACCTGGTGCTCAAGGCCGGTGAGGCGGCCGAGTTCGACACCCGGACGCCGCACTGGTTCGGCAGCGCGGACCGTCGTCCGACGGAGTTCCTGAGCCTGTTCGGTCCGCAGGGCGAGCGGGCGCACGTGCGGGCCCGGCCGCGGTCCGCTGCTCAGACGGCGACGCCGGAGGTCGGCGACCGATCGGGCAGCGCATAGTCTGAGGGCGGCCTGATCAGCACCCGACCCGCGAGGAGCGGCATGGGCGACATCGTCGTCTTCACCGGTAGCGCCCACGTCGAGCTCGCCGAGGAGATCTGCTCCGATCTCGGCGTCGACCTCGCCCCCACGAACATCACCCGGTTCAGCAACGACTGCATCCAGGTCCAGCTGCGCGAGAACTGCCGCCAGCGCGACGTGTACATCGTGCAGCCGCTGGTCACCCCGGTGCAGGACAACCTGGTCGAGCTCCTGCTCATGCTGGACGCCGCCCGCGGGGCCTCCGCCGCGCAGATCACCGCCGTGATCCCGCACTACGCGTACGCCCGCTCGGACAAGAAGGACGCGCCGCGCATCTCGATCGGCGGCCGGCTGGTGGCGGACCTGATCGCGACCGCGGGCGCCGACCGGGTGCTCACGATGGCGCTGCACGCGCCGCAGGTGCACGGCTTCTTCTCGGTGCCCGTCGACCACCTGTCGGCCATCGACGAGATCGCCATGCACTACAAGCAGACCGACCTGTCGAACACGGTCGTCGTCTCGCCGGACCTGGGCAACGCCAAGCCGGCGACCCGCTTCGCGCGGCTGCTGGGCGTCCCGGTCGCGGCCGGCAGCAAGCAGCGGCTGGCCGACGACACGGTCGTGATCGACGCGATCGTCGGGGACGTCGACGGCAAGGACGTGATCGTGCTGGACGACGAGATCGCCACCGGCGGGTCGGTGTGCGAGCTGCTCGACGTGCTGAAGGCGCACGGCGTCCGCAAGGTGTCTCTGGCCTGCACGCACGGGCTGTTCACCGGCAAGGCCATCGAGCGACTCTCGGCCCGCAAGGACATCGCCGAGATCGTCACCACCAACACGGTGCCGCAGGGCGACCACTACGGGTTGCCCAACCTCGAGGTGCGCTCCATCGCACCGCTGTTCGCCGACGCCATCGGCCGGATCAACCGCGGCGAGTCCGTCAGCAGCCTGCTCTCGGACGTGGTCACCACCGGCTGACCGGTTGGCCTGGCACACTCCCGCCATGACCGTGGTGTGGCGGTACCGCAAGCCGCTCGCGCTGACCCTGCTTTCGGTGCTCGTCTGCTGCCTCGCGCTGCGGCTGGTCTGGGTGCACGACCGGACCTGGGAGTGGCGGCTGCAGCCGCGGGCCATCCCGGAGAAGATCATGGTGCAGCAGCGCAGCTACACGGTCGGCGAGACGCTCACGACCTTGCCGGCGGGGGTGCACCTGGTGGGCCACGACCCGGGCGGCGCGGAGCTGTACGCCTACGAGACGTCGGGCTTGCCGACCGGCCTGTACGCCAAGGACGGGGCTCGCATCGTGAGCTACGGGCTGCTCGGCGGCCCCTAGCCGCCCGGATGGCTGTCCCATCAAGCGTGTGCACACAGAGCAACCCGCCGCTACGCTATGCAATCGTGCACCTGACCTTGCTCCCCAGCGGTGTGCCGGTGTTCTGGGCGCAAGCCCCCGGCCCCGTCACGGCTAGCCTCCTGTTTCGAGTCGGCGTCCGCGACGAGACCTTCCGCAACGCCGGGTTGACTCATCTCGTGGAACACCTGGCTATGGGCGGCCTGAAGCGTCGTCGGTTCGAGCACAACGCCTCGGTGGATCTCACGATGACCGAGTTCACCGCCACCGGCACCAAGGAGCAGGTGCTCGGCTTCGTCACGGACGTGTGCGCGTCATTGATGGCCCTGCCGCTGCAGCGGCTCGAGACCGAAGTCAAGGTCCTGGAGGCCGAGGGTGGATCGACGATGCACCCGAGCATCGCCGAGCACCTGTTTCACCGCTACGGTCTGCGCGGCGTCGGGCTGGCGCTCGTGAGCCCGCCCGCCCTGGACCAGGTCGAGCCGGAGCAGGTGCGCGACTACGCCGCCTCCGGTTTCACCCAGCAGAACTGTGTCCTCGTGCTGACGAGCGAGCCACCCGCCGACTTCGACCTGGCGCTCCCGCCCGGGCGGTTGCTTCCGGTGCCCATCGACGTCCCGCTGGCCACCGCACCCTGGACGTTCGAGAGCGAGGGCCCCGAGGTCAGTGTCTCGTTCGGGCTCGTGGCTCAGGAGCCAGCCGAGCGCGAGGCTGCTCTCACGGTGCTGCGCATCGCCCTCGAGCGAGCGGAGGATGAGCTCCGGCACCAGCGTGGCTGGCTGTACGACGTCGACTTCCAGATCGTCGGGCCGTCCGATGACGCCATTGCCTGCTTTCGTGCGGACCCGCCTGCGGCGCACGCGTGCGACGTGCGCGACGGGCTGCTCCGGATCTTGCGCGACCTCGCCGACCGGGGGCCAACATCGGAGGAGCTCGCGGCAGACCGCGAAGCTGCGCACCAGCACCTTCAGGATCCGCGCGGCCTCTCCGAGTCGCTCTCCGAGTGCGCCGCAGCACACCTGCGCGGCCGGCAGATCGTCGACGTCAGTGCACGGCTCGCCCTGAGGGACGCGTTGACGGCCGAGGACTGCCGATCGGTGCTGCGGCGGGTTGAGACCACGCTCGTCGTGGGAATGCCCGCTGATACGGAGCTAGCCGGTGTGGTTCCGCCGGTCCGGTCCAACGACAGCGCTGATGTGGTCGAGGGCACGAGCTTCGGCCGCAGCCACCTGGCGGGGTTCCGATTCGGCGTCCCCCGCGGCACTCGAGCGATCATCGGCGAGCGAGGCATCACGGTGACCGACCCCGAGGGACCGAACACTGTGCTCTGGGACGACGTCGTTGGCCTCGCCTACGAGCAGGACGGCGAGTCGCTTGACGTCCTCTCGTACGACGGTGGACACGTTCCGTTCGACCCGGTCTGGTTCAAGGACGGTCATCGAGCGCAGGCACTGATCGAGCAGTACGTGCCGCCGCACCTGCGGTTCATCGACCGGACGGACCCATCCGAGACCTCTGAGGCGGGCGGACACCCTCGCTAGTCCAGCAGGGTGCCGGCGCCGTGTTGATCGTGGTCACCGGGTGCGGTCGGACGCCTGGTCGGTCCGAGATCCTCGGGGCAGCCCGCGGTCGACGGCGTCAGCCGAGCCTGGGAGATAGCCTCCCCTGGTGAGCGGAACGACGAGAGCCCCGGCCGAGGTCTGCGTCGTCGGCGCCGGGGCGGTGGGCGGCATGATCGGTGCGCGCCTGGCGGCAGCCGGCACGACGACGTCCGCGCTGGCCCGTGGTGCGACGCTGGAAGCGTTGCAGGACAACGGGTGGCAGCTGCACGAGGGCGGCGACCTGATCAGCGGCCCGGTCGTGGCGAGCAACGACCCCGAGGACCTCGGCCAGCCCGACGTCGTCGTCCTCGCCGTGAAGGCGCAGTCGCTCACCGAGCTGGCGCCGCGGCTGTCCGGGCTGATCGGCCCGCACACCGTCGTGCTGCCCGCGATGAACGGGGTGCCGTGGTGGTTCTGCGAGGGCCTGGGTGGCCCGGTGGACGGCCGCCGGCTGACCAGTGTCGACCCGGACGGCGCGATCGCAGCCTCGCTGCCCGCGACGTCCGTGGTGGGCTGCGTCGTGCACCTCAGCGCGAGCACGTCCGCGCCCGGGGTCACCGTGCACGGCACCAAGCACTCGCTCATCCTGGGTGAACCGTCCGGCGCGCGGACCGAGCGGCTCGACCACGTCGCCGGCCTGCTGACGGCCGCCGGCTTCGACATCACCACCTCGGACCGCATCCAGACCGACGTCTGGTTCAAGCTCTGGGGCAACATGACGATGAACCCGATCTCGGTGCTGACCGGTACCACGATGGACAAGATCGTCGCGGACGAGCTGGTGGTCGGCTTCCTGCGCGCGGTGATGCTGGAGGCCCGCGAGATCGGCGCGCGGATCGGCACCCCGGTCGAGCAGGACGTCGACCAGCGGCTCGAGATCACCCGCTCGATGGGGCCGATGCGCACGTCGATGCTGCAGGACGCCGAGGCCGGCCGGTCCATCGAGCTGGACGCCCTGGTGAGCGCGGTCCGCGAGCTCGGCCAGGCCGTCGACGTCCCCACGCCCTCCACGGACGCCCTGCTCGGCCTCACCCGGGTCGCCGCCCGTGCTCGCGGCCTCTACCCGGGGTGAGCCGGTGACCCGGCGCCGCCACGACCTCGAGTCGCTGCTCGAGGTCGCCGTCCGCGTCTACACCGAGCGCGGCTTCGACGGCACCAGCATGGGCGACCTGGCCGCGGCTGCCGGGCTGTCGAAGTCCTCGCTGTACCACCACGTGGAGTCCAAGGAGCAGCTGCTGCGGCTCGCGCTGGACCGGGCCGTCGAGCCGCTGTTCGCGGTCATCGAGGAGCCGGAGTCCGTTGCGGGGCGGGCGATCGACCGGCTCGAGCACGTGGTGCGGCGCGAGGTCGAGGTGCTCGTGGACCGGCTGCCCTACGTCACGCTGCTGCTGCGGGTGCGCGGGAACTCCGAGACCGAACGCTGGGCGCTGGACCGGCGGCGCGAGTTCGACCACGTCGTCGCCGCCCTCGTCGCCCAGGCGGCGGTCGAGGGCGACGTGCGCGCGGACGTCGACCCCGGGCTGGTCTCGCGGCTGCTGTTCGGCATGGTCAACTCGCTGGTCGAGTGGTACGACCCGAAGGCGTCCTCGGCGCTGGACGCATCGGCTCTCGCTGACGCCGTGGTGTTCCAGGCGTTCGACGGCCTGCGCTCACCCGGGTAGCGAGGTGAGCTTGAAGACCGCGCCGGTCGGGTCGGCGACCTTGGCCAACCGGCCGTACGGGGTGTCCTGCGCCGGCTCGAGCACCGCGCCGCCGAGCTCCTCGACCCGCTCGACGGTGGCGTCGACGTCCGCGCTGCCGAAGTAGCAGAACCACTCGGCCAGGTCGGGCGACCACGACGAGAAGTCCATGATCCCCGCGACCGGGGTGCCGTCGTCCGCCAGCAGCTGGGTGTAGCGGAACTCGTCGGTGTCGCCGACCGTCTTGGGTTCGCGACCGAACACCGAGGCGTAGAAGGCGACGACCTCGTCGTACCGGTTGGTGTGCAGCTCGTGGTAGCTCGCCGCTCCGGGCCGCACCTGGGCCCACGCGCGGCTGCCGGTGACGTCCTGCCACAGCCCGAACGGCGCGCCCGCGACGTCGATCGCTGCCGCCAGCACGCCGATCTCCCCCACCGGGTGCGGACCGAAAGGCACCTGCCCTCCCGCCGCGACGATCGCCCGCGCGGTGGCGCCGGCGTGCGAGGCGGTCAGGTACGTCGTCCAGGCGTCGGGCTGGTCGTTCGCGGGGTCGTTCGCGACCAGGCCGGCGACCAGGTCGCCGTCCAGCGTGAAGTTCACGTAGTCGTTGAACTCGGGTCCGGTCGTGTGGGCCGTCCAGCCGAAGAGCTGGCCGTAGAACTCCCGGGCCCGGTCGGTGTCAGAAGATCGCAGGTCCATCCAGCAAGGCGCTCCGTTGTCGGTCATGCCCCGGTAGACGGCCCCCGCCCCACCAACTCATCGCCGGCCTCCCCCGCACCATTCGCGCTCGACGTGGTTTTCAGGGCCCCATAGGCACGTGTAGCGCGAATGGTGCGGGGGTGGGCGCGCGTGGTTGCGGGGGTGGGGCGGGCCGGGCATACTTGGAACCGACCGATCGGTCGGTTTCGAGGGAGCAGTCAACGATGGACGACGTCCAGCAGCAGGAGCGCTTCGACGCGCTCGTCGCCGACGACCAGCGGATCGAGCCCCGCGACTGGATGCCCGAGGGCTACCGCAAGACCCTGATCCGGCAGATCGCCCAGCACGCGCACTCCGAGATCATCGGCATGCAGCCCGAGGGCAACTGGATCAGCCAGGCTCCGAGCCTGCGCCGCAAGGCGATCCTGATGGCCAAGGTGCAGGACGAGGCGGGCCACGGCCTCTACCTGTACAGCGCCGCCGAGACGCTGGGCATCGACCGGTCCGAGCTGCTCGACATGCTGCACACCGGACGGCAGAAGTACTCCTCGATCTTCAACTACCCCACGCTCTCCTGGGCCGACATGGGCTCGATCGGCTGGCTGGTGGACGGCGCCGCGATCGTCAACCAGGTGCCCATCTGCCGCTGCTCCTACGGCCCGTACGCGCGCGCCATGGTGCGCATCTGCAAGGAGGAGTCCTTCCACCAGCGGCAGGGCTTCGAGATCCTGCACCACCTCAGCCACGGCACCCCCGAGCAGCACGCGATGGCGCAGGAGTCGGTGAACCGCTGGTGGTGGCCGAGCCTGATGATGTTCGGGCCCCCGGACGACGCGTCGCCGAACTCCGCGCAGTCCATGGCCTGGGGCATCAAGCGGCACAGCAACGACGAGCTGCGCCAGCGCTTCGTGGACATGACCGTCCCGCAGGCCCAGGTGCTCGGCCTCACCCTGCCGGACCCCGAGCTCGAGCTCGACGAGGAGACCGGCCACTACCGCTTCGGCGAGATCGACTGGACCGAGTTCATGGAGGTCATCAAGGGCAACGGCCCGTGCAACGCCGAGCGCATCGAGCGTCGGGTCGGCGCGCACGACGACGGCGCCTGGGTCCGTGAGGCCGCGATGGCGTACGCCGACAAGCAGGCCACCCGCTCGCAGGGGGCCGTGGCGTGAGCGACCGTCGCGAGTGGCCGCTCTGGGAGGTCTTCGTCCGGGCTCGTCGTGGGCTCTCGCACGGGCACGTCGGGTCGCTGCACGCACCGGACGCCGAGATGGCCCTGCGCAACGCCCGTGACCTCTACACCCGCCGGGGTGAGGGCGTCAGCATCTGGGTCGTGCCGAGCACGGCGATCACCGCGAGCAGCCCGGACGAGAAGGACTCCTTCTTCGACCCGGCCGCCGACAAGGTCTACCGGCACCCCACGTTCTACGACATCCCGGACGAGGTGCAGCACCTGTGAGCGTGCCGACCGACGCCGACGTCGCCCGCTACGCCCTGGCGCTGGGGGACGACGCCCTGGTCCTGGCCCAGCGCTGCGGGCAGTGGATCACCCGCGCCCCACAGCTCGAGGAGGACGTCGCCCTCGCCAACATCGGGCTCGACCTGCTCGGCCAGGGCCGGGCGCTCCTCGAGCACGCGGGCTCGCTCGAGGGCGAGGGCCGCGGTGAGGACGAGCTGGCCTACCGGCGCGACGCCGACGAGTTCCGCAACGTCCGGCTCGTCGAGCTCGACAACGGCGACTTCGCCGTCACGATGGCTCGGCTGCTCGCCTTCTCCACGTACCAGCTCGGGCTGTACACCGGCCTGGCCGGCAGCGCCGACGAGACGATCGCGGGCGTTGCGGCCAAGGCCGTCAAGGAGGTCACGTACCACGTCGACCACGCGGCGGAGTGGGTGCTGCGGCTCGGTGACGGCACCGACGAGAGCCACCGCCGGATGCAGGCGGGCCTCGAGCTGGTCTGGCCGTACGTCGCCGAGCTGTTCGACCCCTCCACGGTGGATCCCGAGCTGGTCGCCGCCGGCGTGGCCGTCGACCCCTCGACGCTGCAGGACGACTGGCACGCAACGGTTCTGGACGTGCTGACCCGCGCGACCCTGACCGAGCCCGTGCAGGCGCCGGACACCGCTCGCGGACGACGCGGCGAGCACACGCCCGCCCTCACCAAGCTGCTCGACGAGATGCAGGGCCTGCACCGCGCGCACCCGGGGGCGACGTGGTGACCGGCACGCTCGACCCAGCCCTCGACCAGCGCGCCGCCTACGCCGCCGCGGCCGCGGTGCTGGACCCGGAGGTCCCGGTGCTCACCATCGAGGACCTCGGCGTGCTGCGCGAGGTACAGGTCCGCGACGACGGCTCGGTCGACGTCACGATCACCCCCACCTACTCGGGCTGCCCGGCCATGCAGACCATCGAGGACGACGTCTGCACCGCGCTGCGCGACGCCGGCCACCCGACGGTCCGGGTGCGCACCGTGCTGTCCCCCGCGTGGAGCACGGACTGGATGAGCGAGGACGGCCGCCGCAAGCTGCGCGAGTACGGCATCGCACCCCCCAACCCGACCTCGGGCGCCCGTCCCGGCGGCCCGGTGGCGCTGACCCTGGGCGTGCGCCCGGACGTCGTGGCCTGCCCGCAGTGCGGGTCGACGCGCACCACGGAGCTGACCCGGTTCGGCTCGACGTCCTGCAAGGCGTTGTGGCGGTGCGAGTCCTGCCGCGAGCCGTTCGACCACTTCAAGGCGATCTGATGACCAGCGAGTCCGCGCCGGGCTTCGGCACCACCAGCACTGCGCCGCAGGTGTCGGCGCGCACCCACGCGTCCTTCAACCCGTTGCGGCTCAAGGGGATCGGCCAGCTGACGAACTCGTCCGTGACGTTGACGTTCGACGTCCCGGACGCGCTGCGCGAGGCGTACCGGTTCACCCCGGGCCAGCACCTGACCCTGCGCACCACCATCGACGGCGAGGAGGTGCGGCGCAGCTACTCGATCTGCGCGGCGCCGTCGTCCGGGCTGCTGCAGGTGGCTGTGAAGTCGTTGGAGGGTGGGGCGTTCTCCAGCCACGCGCGCACCGGCCTGTCGGTCGGTGACGTCCTGGACGTGATGACCCCCGCGGGTCGGTTCGGCGTCCCGCTCGACCCGACGCAGCGCAAGGCGTACGCGGCGATCGTCGCCGGTAGCGGGATCACGCCCGTCATGTCGATCCTGCCCGCCGTGCTCGAGACGGAGCCGCAGAGCACGTTCACCCTCGTCTACGGCAACCGGGACAGCGGGTCCGTGATGTTCGTCGAGGAGCTCGCCGACCTGAAGGACCGCTACCCGGACCGGCTGCAGTTCGTGCACGTCCTCTCCCGCGAGCCGCAGGACGCCGAGCTGCTCACCGGCCGGATCGACGACGCCAAGCTGGACGTGCTGCTCACCTCCGTCGTGCCGCCCGAGGTCATCGACGACTGGTTGCTGTGCGGGCCGTTCGAGCTGGTGCAGCAGGTCCGGGCCGCCCTGGTCGACCGCGGGGTCGAGAACGCGGCGATCCACCTCGAGCTGTTCCACGTGGACGGCGAGTCCCCGCGGCTGGCCCGACCGCGCACCGAGGGCACGGACGCCGGTTGCCAGGTGACGGTCCGCCTGGACGGCCGCACCACCACCTTCTCGATGCCGGACGAGGGCTCGGTGCTCGATGCGACCCTTGCGGTCCGCGCCGACGCCCCGTTCGCCTGCAAGGGCGGCGTCTGCGGCACGTGCCGGATCAAGGTCGTCGAGGGCGACGTCGAGATGAGCCGCAACTTCGCGCTCGAGCCCGACGAGATCGCCGACGGCTTCGCGCTGGCCTGCCAGTCCGTCCCGACATCCGACCGGCTCGTCGTCGACTACGACGCCTGAGCCAGAATGACGCGGTGAGCACCCCCACGCCGGACCTGACCCTCGTCGTCCCCGACCTGGGGCCGTCCGGGCCGGTCCGCACGATCGGCGCCCGCACCTTCGACTTCAGCCGCCAGGTCGCGATCATGGCGATCGTCAACCGGACCCGGGACTCCTTCTACGACAACGGGTCCACCTTCGACTTCGGGCCGGCGCTTCGGCGCGTCGAGGAAGCGGTCGAGCAGGGCGCGGACTGGGTCGACATCGGCGGGGTGCCGTTCTCCCCCATCGCCGGGCCGGTCAGCGAGCAGGAGGAGGTCGAGCGCGTCGTCCCGCTGGTCGAGGCGACCCGCGGCGTCACCGACGCGGTCATCTCGGTCGACACGTTCCGGGCCGCGGTGGCGCGCGAGGCACTCCGCGCCGGAGCGGACGCGATCAACGACACCTCCGGCCTGCACGACCCGACGATGGCGCGGCTGGCGCAGGAGCAGGGCGGCACGCTGATCGTGTGCCACAGCAAGGCGGCGCCGCTGACGAAGCTGCCCAGCCCGCAGTACGAGGACGTCGTCACCGAGGTGCGCGGCGTCCTCGCCGACCGGGTGCAGCTCGCCCTGGCGCAGGGGCTCGCACCCGAGCGGATCGTCGTCGACCCCGGGCACGACCTGAACAAGAACACCTTCCACTCGCTCGAGATCACCCGGCGGCTCGGCGAGCTGGCCACGCTGGGCTACCCGTTGCTGGCGGCGGTCTCCAACAAGGACTTCATCCAGGAGACCCTCGACCTGCCCAAGGAGCGCCTCCTGGCCGGGACCACGGCCACCCACGTGTTCTGCATCCTGCAGGGCGCGCGGATCCTGCGCGTGCACGACGTCGCCGGCGCGGTGCACGCGGCCCGGATGACCGAGTCGATCCTCGGCTGGCGCCCGCCCGCGCGCACCGGGCACAACCTCTGACATTCCCGCCCAAGTCGTGCCCCCCGCGGTTAGGGTGTGCTGGCCCGTGCGCGTGCGCGGACCCGGACGGACTGGGACGGCAGCGCCCCTGGCCAGCGTGGTCGGACGTCCCGCAGAGCGAGTCGGGGACGGGCGTCAGCGACCCGGTGGTGGCCTCCGTCTACGACTACCGGACCGATGTCGCACCGTGGTTGATCGCCCGCCTCGGCGCCCGGTCGACGTCGACCGTCGCGCTGGTCCAGGACGCGGTCCCCCGGTGACGTCGCACCAGCCGTGACGCGAGGGCGGCGCCGACCGAGCCCCCGGTGAGCGCGAGCAGCCGGACGACGTCGGTTCCGGTCACCGGGGTGAGCTGACCCCAGCGGTGCCCGTCGAAGCCGGTGACCAGCAGCCAGCCGAGGACGGCGACCAGCACCGCCGTGGGCAGCCGCACACCGACGCAGCAGGCGAGCGACAGGGCACCGACCACACCGGTCGCGACGCCGATGCCCTGACCGTGCAGCGCGGGCGCGAGGAGCAGCCCGGCCGCCAGCAGCACCGCGGGTGCCGCACCGTCCCACCCTCGTCGAAGCTCGGTCCAGGTCATGCCCTGATCGTGCGCCCGCCGCAGCCCGATCGACCCCGGCCCTTGCGCCTTCCTGACACCGCAGCACCGGATCCTCACGCCGTCCCAACACCGCGGCCGCCGAACCCCGTGCATGGACGGCGCATGGAACACCGGCGCACCCGTTAGGAACCCGTGAGGACGGCGCGACCGGGCCGATCCGGTGCCGAGACTGACGCCGTGACCGATCTGCTGATGCTTCTCGTCGTCGTGACCTTCTTCGCGCTCAGCGCGCTGGCCCTCAAGGGGGTCGAGCGGCTGTGAGCGTCGAGAACGCCGTCGGCCTCGCCGCGGCCGTGCTGCTGGTCGGCTACCTGCTGGCCGCCCTGATCTTCCCGGAGCGCTTCTGACCATGAACGACCTCACCGCCGGGCTGCTGCAGCTCGGACTGCTGCTGGCGGCCCTCGCCGTCTGCTACCGACCGCTCGGCGCCTACATGGCCCGGGTCTACACGAGCGAGCGCGACCTGCGGGTCGAACGCGGGCTCTACCGCGTGATGGGCGTCGACTCCGCCGCCGACCAGCGGTGGCCCGTGTACGCACGCTCGCTGCTGGCCTTCTCGGCCGTCTCCGTCGTCGGACTCTATGCGCTGCAACGCCTCCAGCCGCACCTGCCGCTCAGCCTGGGCTTCCCCGGTATCCCGCCGGAGCAGGCGTTCAACACCGCGGCCTCGTTCGTGACCAACACGAACTGGCAGTCCTACTCGGGTGAGTCCGCGATGGGGCACCTGACCCAGATGGGCGGGCTCGCCGTCCAGAACTTCGTGTCCGCCGCGGTCGGCATGGCCGTCGCCGTGGCGTTGATCCGCGGCTTCGTGCGCTCGCGCACCGACCGGCTCGGCAACTTCTGGGTCGACCTGGTGCGCGGTTGCCTGCGCATCCTGCTGCCGCTGTCCGTGCTGTCCGCGCTCGCGCTGATCGGGCTCGGCGCGGTGCAGAACCTGTCGAGCGGGACGGCGGCCCGCACCCTGGGCGGCGCGACCCAGACCCTCCCGGGCGGGCCGGTCGCGTCGCAGGAGGCGATCAAGGAGCTCGGCACCAACGGCGGTGGCTTCTTCAACGCCAACTCGGCGCACCCCTTCGAGAACCCCAACGCGCTCAGCAACCTGCTTGAGATCTTCCTGCTGCTGCTGATCCCGGTCTGCCTGACGTACACGCTCGGCCGGATGCTGGACGACCGGCGGCAGGGCTACGCGGTGCTGTCCGCGATGACCGCCCTGTGGGGACTGGTGCTCACCGCGATGTGGGCGCTGGAGGCCGCGCACCCGGGCACGGCGCTGCGGCTGGCCGGCGCGTCGATGGAGGGCAAGGAGACCCGCTTCGGCGAGGCCGCGTCCGCGCTGTTCGCGACGTCGACGACCGGGACGTCGACGGGCGCGGTGAACTCGTTCCACTCCAGCTTCACCGCGCTGGGCGGCGGGCTGGCGATGGTCGGCATGGGGCTGGGAGAGGTCTCGCCCGGCGGCACGGGTTCCGGGCTCTACGGGATGCTCGTCCTCGCGATCGTCACGGTGTTCGTCGCCGGGCTGATGGTGGGCCGCACCCCGGAGTACCTGCGCAAGAAGATCACCGCGCGCGAGATCAAGCTGGTGTCGCTGTACATCCTGGTGATGCCGGTGGTCGTGCTGGCCGGCGCCGGGCTCGCGATGGCGTTGCCCGCGGGGCGGGACTCGATCCTCAACCCGGGCCCACACGGGCTGTCCGAGGTGCTCTACGCGTTCCTGTCGGCGGGGAACAACAACGGCTCGGCGTTCGCCGGGCTGGGCGCGAACACGCCGTTCTACAACGTCGCGCTCGGGGTGGTCATGCTCGTCGTCCGCTTCCTGCCGATGCTGCTCGTCCTCGCGCTGGCCGGTTCGCTGGCCGCCCAGCACCCGGTCCCGGAGACGGCCGGCACCCTGCCGACCCACCGTCCCCTGTTCGTCACCATGCTCGCCGGCGTCGTCATCGTCGTCGCCGGTCTCACTTTCTTCCCCGCGCTCGCGCTGGGACCTCTCGCGGAGGGACTGCGTTGACCACCGCCCGCACGCTGCTCGCGGCACTGCCCGATGCCGCCCGCAAGCTCGACCCGCGCACGATGGTGCGCAACCCGGTGATGTTCGTCGTCGAGGTCGGCGCCGTGCTGGCGACCGCGCTGGCGGTGACCGACCCGGACGTGTTCGCCTGGTCCGTCGTCGGCTGGCTGTGGGCGACCGTGCTGTTCGCCAACCTCGCCGAGGCGGTGGCCGAGGGCCGTGGCAAGGCGCAGGCCGCGACCCTGCGCAACGCCCAGGCGCAGACCACGGCGCGTCGGCTGGGTGCGGACGGCGCGGCTGAGGACGTCGTCCCGGCGGCGGAGCTCCGGCTCGGCGACGTCGTCGTGGTGGACGCCGGCGAGCTGGTCCCCGGGGACGGCGACGTCATCGAGGGCGTGGCCAGCGTGGACGAGTCGGCGATCACCGGCGAGTCCGCCCCGGTGATCCGCGAGTCCGGCGGCGACCGCAGCTCGGTCACCGGCGGCACCCGGGTGCTGTCGGACCGGATCGTCGTCCGGATCACCGCCAGGCCCGGCGAGAGCTTCATCGACCGGATGATCGCGCTGGTGGAGGGCGCGGCGCGGCAGAAGACGCCCAACGAGATCGCCCTGAACGTCCTGCTGGCCAGCCTGACCGTGGTCTTCCTGATGGCCACCGTCACGCTGCAGCCGTTCGCGGTCTACAGCGGCGCCGAGCAGTCCCTGATCGTCCTGGTGGCCCTGCTCGTCTGCCTGATCCCGACCACGATCGGTGCCCTGCTGTCCGCCATCGGCATTGCGGGCATGGACCGGCTGGTGCAGCACAACGTGCTCGCCATGTCGGGCCGCGCCGTGGAGGCGGCCGGCGACGTCAACACCCTGCTGCTGGACAAGACCGGCACGATCACCCTCGGCAACCGGCAGGCGAGCGAGCTGCTGCCGGCGGCCGGGGTCAGCGCGGCCGAGCTGGCCGACGCCGCGCAGCTGTCCAGCCTGGCGGACGAGACACCCGAGGGCCGGTCGATCGTGGTGCTCGCCAAGACCGCCTACGGACTGCGTGAGCGCGCCGCGGGGGAGCTGACGTCGGCGCACTTCGTGCCGTTCACCGCGCAGACGCGGATGAGCGGCGTCGACCTGGACGGCGGGCGGCAGGTCCGCAAGGGAGCGGCCGGCGCGGTGCTGGCCTGGGTGCGGGAGAACCACGGTCAGGTCGGCCCGGACGTCGCAGTGGCCGTCGACGCGGTGGCCACCGCCGGCGGCACCCCGCTGGTGGTGGCGGACGTGACGGCGGGCGGCGCCGCCCGCGCGCTCGGCGTCATCACCCTCAAGGACGTCGTCAAGCCCGGCATGCGCGAGCGCTTCGAGGAGATGCGCCGGATGGGCATCCGCACGGTGATGATCACCGGCGACAACCCGTTGACCGCCAAGGCGATCGCGGACGAAGCCGGCGTCGACGACTTCCTCGCCGAGGCCACGCCCGAGGACAAGATGGCGCTGATCAAGCGCGAGCAGGAGGGCGGCCGGCTCGTCGCGATGACCGGTGACGGCACCAACGACGCGCCCGCGCTGGCCCAGGCGGACGTCGGCGTCGCGATGAACTCCGGCACCTCCGCCGCCAAGGAGGCCGGCAACATGGTGGACCTGGACTCCAACCCCACCAAGCTCATCGAGATCGTCGAGATCGGCAAGCAGCTGCTGATCACCCGCGGGTCGCTGACGACGTTCTCCATCGCCAACGACATCGCCAAGTACTTCGCGATCATCCCCGCGATGTTCGCCGGGGTGTACGGCGGCCTGGGCACGCTCAACGTGATGGGCCTGGCCACCCCGCGCTCGGCCATCCTGTCCGCGGTCGTGTTCAACGCCCTCGTGATCGTCGCCCTCATCCCGCTGGCCCTGCGCGGCGTCCGGTACCGGCCGTCGTCCGCGGCGGACATGCTGCGCCGCAACCTCGCCGTCTACGGCCTCGGCGGCATCGTCGCCCCGTTCGTCGGCATCAAGCTCATCGACCTGCTGGTGTCCCAGATCCCCGGCATCGGCTGACCAAGGAACCCCATGTCTGCCCGCACCGCACCTGCCCTCCGCCAGTACGCCGCCGCCGTCCGCACCCTCGTGGTGCTGACCGTGATTCTCGGCCTGGCCTACCCGCTGGGGATGACCGCAATCGCCCAGATCACGTTGCGGCACAACGCCGACGGCTCACTGGTGAGCCACGGCGGCCGCACCGTCGGCTCGAGCCTGATCGGCCAGTCGTTCACCGACCACGACGGCTACTTCCAGAGCCGGCCGTCGGCGGCGGGCCAGGACGGCTACGACGCGCTCGCGTCGTCCGCGTCGAACCTCGGACCGGAGAACGCGGACCTGGTCACCGCGATCACCCAGCGGCGGGCCGCGGTGGCCGCGTCCGACGCCGTCGCCCCGCGCGACGTCCCGCCGGACGCGCTGCTGGCCAGCGGCTCGGGTCTGGACCCGCACATCAGCCCGGCGTACGCCCGGATCCAGGTCGCGCGGGTGGCCCGCGAGCGCGGCCTGGACGTCGCGACCGTGCGGCGGCTGGTCGCCCAGCACACCCAGGGTCGGGTGATCGGGTTCCTCGGCGAGCCGCGGGTGAACGTGCTCGAGCTGAACCTGGCGCTCGACCGCGCCACCGACGCGGCAGACTGAGTCCGATGGGAGGTGGTCGCGTGGGCCGCGGCACGCTGCGCGTCTACCTCGGGGCCGCCCCCGGGGTGGGCAAGACCTTCGCCATGCTCGACGAGGGCCACCGACGGGTCGAGCGCGGCACCGACGTCGTCGTCGGGCTGGTCGAGACGCACGGCCGCCAGCACACCGCGGACCTCGTCGAGGGGCTCGAGGTGGTGCCCCGGCGCGAGCTGACCCACCGCGGCGGGACCTTCACCGAGATGGACGTCGACGCCGTGCTGGCCCGCCGCCCGCGGGTCGCGCTGGTCGACGAGCTCGCCCACACCAACGTGCCGGGTTCACGGAACGCCAAGCGCTGGCAGGACGTCGAGGAGCTGCTGGCTGCGGGCATCGACGTGGTCGCCACCGTCAACGTCCAGCACCTGGAGTCCGTCAACGACGTCGTCGAGAAGATCACCGGCGCGCGCCAGCAGGAGCGGCTGCCCGACGCGGTGGTCCGGGCGGCCGACCAGGTCGAGCTCGTCGACATGGCCCCCGAGGCGCTGCGCCGCCGCATGGCGCACGGCAACGTCTACACCGCCGACAAGGTGGACGCCGCGCTGGGCAACTACTTCCGGGTCGGCAACCTCACCGCGCTGCGCGAGCTGGCCCTGCTCTGGGTGGCCGACAAGGTCGACGAGTCGATGCAGGACTACCGCGCCGCGCACGGAATCCAGGGCACCTGGGAGACCCGCGAGCGGGTGGTCGTCGCGCTGACCGGCGGCGCCGAGGGCGAGACGCTGATCCGCCGCGCGGCGCGGATCGCGGCGCGGTCCGCCGGCGGGGACGTGCTGGCCGTGCACGTGGCCCGCTCGGACGGGCTGACCGGCGCGAGCCCGGCCGACCTGGCCACCCAGCGCCAGCTCGTCGAGACCCTCGGCGGCTCGTACCACCAGGTCGTGGGGGACGACGTCCCGCGCGCGCTGCTGGAGTTCGCCCGGGCCGAGAACGCCACCCAGCTCGTGCTCGGCGCCAGCCGGCGCTCGCGGTGGGGTGCGCTGCTCGGCGGGCCGGGGATCGGGTCGGCCACGATCCGCGGCTCGGGGGACATCGACGTCCACCTCGTCACCCACGCCCAGGCCGGTCGCGGTCGCGCGCTCCCCCAGCTCGGCGGCGCACTCACGGTGCGACGTCGGGTGTACGGCGTCCTGCTGGCGGTGCTGGCGCCGCCGCTGCTCACGCTCGCGCTGGTCCCAGCGCCCCCGCAGCTGAACCTGATCAGCGACGTCCTGCTGTACCTGCTCGTCGTCGTCGGCGTCGCGCTGGTCGGCGGGCTGCTGCCGGCACTGCTCGCGGCGGTCAGCTGCTCGATGCTGCTGAACTACTACTTCACGCCGCCGCTGCACACCTTCAACATCAGCGAGACCAACAACGCGCTGGCCCTGACGGTCTTCCTGGTCGTGGCCGCGTCCGTCAGCTCGGTGGTCGACCTGGCCGCGCGGCGCACCCGGCAGGCGGCGCGCGCCTCGGCGGAGTCCCAGACGCTCGGCACCCTGGCCGGCAGCGTGCTGCGCGGCGAGACGGGGCTCGCGGGCCTGCTGGAGCGGGTGCGCGAGGCCTTCAGCCTGGACGACGTGACGCTGCTCGAGCGCTCCGGCCCGGCGGACCGCGGTACGTTCACCGTGGTGGCGACCGCCACGGCCACCGCAGGCGCGGACGCCTGCCCGAGCCCGCAGCAGGCCGACGCCGAGTTCCCGGCCGGCGAGCAATTGGTCCTGGTGGTGCGGGGTCGCCCGCTGCGCGCCGAGGACCAGCGCGTGGTCGGCGCGTTCGCCGCGCAGGCCGGGGCCTTGCTGGAGCGATCGCGGCTGGCCGAGCAGGCCGCGGCGGCAGCGCCCCTGGCGGCCACCGACCGCATGCGCACCGCGCTGCTCGCCGCCGTCGGGCACGACCTGCGCACCCCGCTGGCCTCGGCCAAGGCGTCCGTGACCAGCCTGCGCAGCACCGACGTCGCGTGGTCCGCAGACGACCGCGACGAGCTCCTGCTCACCGCCGACGAGTCGCTGGACCGGCTCGCCCGGTTGGTGGACAACCTGCTCGACATGAGCCGGCTGACCGCTGGGGCGATGACGGTCCAGCGGAGGGCGGTGGCGCTTGACGAGGTGGTGCCGCTCGCCCTCGACGACCTCGGACCGGACGGCGCGCGCGTCCTCGTCGACGTCCCGGACGACCTGCCGGAGGCGGACGCCGACCCCGGGCTGCTCGAGCGCGTCGTGGCCAACGTGGTGCAGAACGCGCTGCGGTACAACGACTCCGACGTCCCCGTGCGGATCACGGGCAGCAGCCTCGGCGAACGGGTCGAGCTGCGCGTCGTCGACCGCGGGCCGGGCATCCCCGCCGACAAGCTCGACACGGTGTTCGTGCCGTTCCAGCGGCTCGGCGACACCGACAACACCACCGGCGTCGGCCTCGGGCTGGCGCTGTCCCGCGGGCTCGCCGAGGCCATGGGCGGCACGCTCACGCCGGAGGAGACACCGGGTGGCGGGCTGACGATGGTCATCGCCCTGCCCGTGGCGCGGGACGACCCGCACGACGCCGAGCCGGGACGCCGCGAACGCGCCGATCCCGCTGCGGCGCAGGGGGTCTCGTGACCACCGTCCTGGTCGTGGACGACGAGCCGCAGATCCTGCGCGCGCTGGCGATCAACCTGCGGGCCCGGCACTACACGGTGCTCACCGCGGCGACCGGCGCCGACGCACTCGCGCTGGCCGGGCGGCACAACCCGGACCTGGTGGTGCTCGACCTCGGCCTGCCGGACCTGGACGGCGTCGAGGTCGTGCGCGGGCTGCGGGGCTGGACCGCCGCGCCCATCGTGATCCTGTCCGGCCGCAGCGACAGCATCGACAAGGTCGAGGCGCTGGACGCCGGCGCCGACGACTACGTGACCAAGCCCTTCTCGGTGGACGAGCTGCTGGCCCGGCTGCGGGCCGTCACCCGGCGCTCGACGCCCAGTGACGCGCTCCCGGTCGTCCGGTTGGGCAGCACCACCGTCGACCTGCCCGCCCACCGGGTGACCGCGGACGACGAGGGGCAGGCACGCGACGTCCGGCTCACCCCGACCGAGTGGCACCTGCTCGAGGTGCTGCTGCGCCACCCCGGCAAGCTGCTGACCCGCCGCCAGCTGCTCGCCGAGGTCTGGGGCCCGGGCTACGAGAACGCCGACGGCAACCTGCGGGTCTACATGGCCCAGCTGCGGCGCAAGCTCGAGCCGGACCCGGCGCGACCGCGGTACCTGCTCAACGAACCCGGGCTGGGCTACCGGTTCGAGCCACAACCCTCCCCCTGACCCCCACCCCAACCCCGCGGTGATCATGCACGTTCGCCCGGGCGCGCGTCGCCGACCGGGGCGAACGTGCATGATCACGGCGGGGTTGGGGGGGAACCCTAACGACTTCCTTGCGGATGCACCGCGCACCCGGCCGGACGATGGTTGGAGGCCCGGCGAATGACGCCGGGCGGTGCGCGAGGAGGTTCGGTGTCGACGTCCACCCGGACGGAGGTGCGTGGCTGGTTGCTGCGCGGGATGAGCGAACCCGCGGCCCGCCATCCCGGCCCGCACGCCCACCCGAGCACCCGCGAGGCGCACCGCGACCCGTGGTGGCGCGTCATGTGCCTGACCGGCGTCGACTACTTCTCGACCCTCGGCTACCAGCCAGGCATCGCCGCGCTCGCAGCCGGTGTCCTGTCGCCCCTCGCCACCGTGGTGCTCGTGCTCGTCACCCTGTTCGGTGCGCTCCCGGTCTACCGCCGGGTGGCCGCCGAGAGCCCGCGCGGCGAGGGCTCGATCGCCATGCTGGAGCGGCTGCTGTCGTTCTGGAAGGGCAAGCTGTTCGTCCTGGTGCTGCTCGGCTTCGCGGCGACCGACTTCCTGATCACCATGACCCTGTCCGCGGCCGACGCGACCGCGCACATCGACGAGAACCCGTTCTGGCCCAGCGCCTTCCACGGCCACGAGGTGATCGTGACGCTGGTGCTGCTGGCCGCCCTGGGCGCCGTGTTCCTCAAGGGCTTCACCGAGGCCGTCGGCATCGCGGTCGTCCTGGTCGGCGTCTACCTGGCGCTGAACGTGGTGGTGATCGCCGACAGCATGTGGCACATCGTCACCGAGCCGATCGTGGTGACGCACTGGACCACCGCGGTCACCGACTCGCACGGCAGCCCGTTCATGATCATCGCCGTCGCCCTGCTGGTCTTCCCCAAGCTCGCGCTGGGCCTGTCCGGCTTCGAGACCGGCGTGGCGGTCATGCCGCACATCGAGGGCGACGCGGACGACACCGAGCAGCGGCCCACCGGGCGGATCCGCGGTGCCCGCCGCCTGCTCACCAGCGCCGCCGTCATCATGAGCATCTTCCTCATCTTCAGCAGCTTCGTGACCACCCTGCTGATCCCGGCGCGCGAGTTCCAGCCCGGCGGCGCCGCCAACGGTCGCGCCCTGGCCCACCTCGCGCACACCTACCTGGGCAACGGCTTCGGCACGGTCTACGACATCTCCACCATCGCGATCCTGTGGTTCGCCGGCGCGTCCGCGATGGCCGGGCTGCTGAACCTCGTGCCCCGGTACCTGCCGCGATACGGCATGGCGCCCGACTGGGCCCGCGCCGTCCGCCCGCTCGTGCTGGTGCTGACCGCCATCGCGTTCCTCGTCACGATCCTGTTCAACGCGGACGTCGACGCCCAGGGCGGCGCGTACGCGACCGGCGTCCTGGTGCTGATCACCTCCGCCGCGGTCGCCGTGACCCTGTCGGCCCGCCGGGCCCGGCAGACCGCGAAGACCTGGGGCTTCGCCGCCATCGCAGCGGTCTTCGTCTACGTGACCATCGCGAACGTGATCGAACGGCCGGACGGCGTGAAGATCGGCGCCTGCTTCATCGCCGGCATCGTGGGCGTGTCCGCCGTCTCGCGGGTGCGCCGGGCCTTCGACCTGCGGGTCACCGAGGTCGAGCTGGACCACAAGGCGCAGATGTTCGTCCGGGACAGCGTGCGGTCGAACGTGCGCCTGGTGGCCAACGAGCCCGATCAGCGGGACGCGCACGAGTACCGCGAGAAGCTCCGCCAGACGATGCACGACCACGATCTGCCCAGCCCCGGTGACGTGCTGTTCGTCGAGGTGACGGTCACCGACCCGTCAGAGTTCGAGACCCGACTGAAGGTGTGCGGCGAGGTGCGGGCCGGGCAGTACCGGGTGCTGACGATGCAGGCCTCAGCCGTGCCGCCGGCCCTGGCCGCGCTCGCCCTCGACGTCCGCGACCGGACGGGCCACCGGCCGCACCTGTACTTCGAGTGGACCGAGGGCAACCCGGTGCGGCACTTCCTGCGCTACCTCGTGCTCGGGCAGGGCGAGGTCGCGCCGGTGACCCGGGAGATCCTGCGTCAGGCTGTGGCCGAACCGGAGCGCCGGCCGCACGTGCACGTCGGCTGAGCGCGTCGTAACGTCGACCGCATGTCGTACCCACCGCCCGTCTACCACGGCGAGAACGGTGAGGTCAGCGCCTCGTTCCGCCCCGCCACCGCGGCACCCGAGCTCAGCAACCAGCCCGGCAACGACGTCCACTACCTGGCCACCGGGGAGTCCACCGGCGGCCAGCTGGGCCTCTACCGCTGGGACTTCGGGCCGCAGCGCAGCGGCCCCGACCCGCACTTCCACCGGGCCATCACGGAGTCGTTCTACATCCTGGCCGGCACGGTTCAGGTGTACGACGGCTCACGCTGGGTGGACACGGCGCCCGGCGACTTCCTGTACGTCCCGCAGGGCGGCCTGCACGGGTTCAAGAACGTCTCGGGCGAGCCGGCGTCCATGCTCATCCTGTTCACCCCGGGCGCGCCGCGGGAGGGCTACTTCGAGACGCTCGCGGACGTCGCCCAGCACCGGCGCCCACCGCTGGCCGACCCGGAGCGCGCGGCGTTCATGGACCACCACGACACGTTCTGGGTCGACTGAGCTCAGCCGGCGCGGGTCAGGCCGGCGTCCAGGTCGAGCACGAGGTCGTGGCTCCCGCTGCGGCAGAGCAGCTCGTCGAGGTCCTCCAGGCGGGCCACCGCGTCGGCGACCGCAGCCTCGTCGCCGGCCGCCTGGGCCAGACCGAGGTCGTGCACGGCGCTGGCCCGCTGGGCGTTGAGCTCGTTCAGGAACGCTGCGCTGATCCCCATGTCGCCTCCTCCTGGTCCGAACCCGCCACCGGCACCGGAGCCGGTCGACGGGTCACGATCACACCGCTGCCGCTCGGCAGCCCTTCGAACAACTCAGCAAGCAGATCGACCGGATCCTTCCCGGTCACCCGATCCGGCAGCGACTGCAGCACGGACACGACCGACTCGGGGAGCACGTCGAGCGCGTCGGACGAGAGTACGAGAAGACGCTCCCCCGGGTCCATCCCGATCCGCTCCGGCACCCCCGGCACGGCCGGCAGGGTGCGCGCGGCCGTGCTGGAGACGAGCAGAGCGGGTGGGGTGGACGGCGCGTCGACGCTGACGCTGCCGTCCCGGCGCAGCACGACCCACGTCCTGCGCCCACCCCACCCTGGCTCGTCGCCGACCCCGACCCGCAGGCCGTCCTCGGTCCGCTCGACCTGCACCGCCCCCGGGCGGGCGGCCACCGTGGCCACGCTCCACACCCGGTCGCGGACCAGCCGCTCGCGCCGCCCGAGGCCGCCTGCCCACACCTGGGTCGACATGGTCATCGCCGCCCACGCAGCGGGACGTCCAGCGCCGCACCCAGCCCGGTCCGCCGTAGCTCGGCGAGCTGCGGACCACGGACGCCGCGCACCGACATCGGGACGCCGCGCGCCAGGCACCGGCGCTTGCTCCACAGCAACGCCGCCACCACGCCGGACGACAACCGGCCGAGCCCGCTGACGTCGACCACCAGCCGCGCGTCGCCCGCGCTCAGCACCTCACCGAGCCGGGACGGCAGCGCGGCCAGCGCGAGCGCGGTCGTGTCGTCGTCCAGGACGACCACCACGTCCCGGCGTCCGACCGGCACCGCTTCGCTCGTCTGGGTCATGTCATTCATCCTGGCTCCCGAACGTTGCGATCGGGCGCGTCGCTTCTTTGCGGTTTGTTGACGACCGAGGCCCAGCACGCCGGTACGGGCAGCCGGGGCCGAACCGCCTGGCAGCATGGAGCGGTGGCTACCCGGTTGCTCGTGCTCGAGGACGACGACGGGATCCGCAGCGCCCTGGCCCTGGCCCTGGAGGACGAGGGCTACGAGGTCCTGGAGCACGCCGACGCCGAGCACGCGCTGGCCACGGTGGCCGACGAGCGGGTCGACCTGATGCTGGTGGACCTCATGCTCGGCGGCATGGACGGCTTCACGTTCATCCGGCGGGCCCGCCCCATGAGCCAGGCGCCGATCATCGTGCTCAGTGCCCGGGCCGGCACCGACGACATCGTCGCGGCCCTCGAGGCGGGCGCCGACGACTACGTCACCAAGCCCTTCGTGGTCGAGGAGGTCAGCGCCCGGTTGCGCGCCCTGCTGCGCCGACCGCCGGCCGCCGACCCGGCCGAGGCGGCGGCGCAGGCGCCGGGTCCAGCCGGTGCGGACCAACCCGAGGACCACGCTGCCGCAATGGTTCTGGACGCCGAGACCGGGCTGACGCTGGACCATGCCGCCGGTGCGGTGCGACGCGGCCAGACCCAGGTGCACCTGACCCTCACCGAGTTCCGCCTGCTCTGCGAGCTCGCCTCGCCGCCCGGTCACGTGCTGAGCCGGCGCACGCTGCTGGAACGGGTCTGGGACCGCGGCTTCTTCGGCGACGAGCGCATCGTCGACGTCCACATCCGCCGACTGCGCACCAAGATCGAGCGCGACGCCGGCGCACCCGAGCTCGTCGTCACCGTGCGCGGCCTCGGCTACCGACTCGACCCGCGATGACGGGCGCGACGTGAAGCCAGGCCCAGCGTGAGACGGCGACGCCCCTGGGGGCTGCGCGCGAGCGTCACGGTGGCGTTCACCGGTGGGGCGCTGATCCTGTCGGCGGTGCTGGCCGCGGGCACCTACTTCGTGGCCCGGCACTACCTCGTCGACCAGCGTGAGCGCACCGCGACCCGGCAGGCGTTCGCCGACGCGTCCTTCGTGCGCGACGGCCTGCTCACCTCCGGGGCCCAGGTCAGCGACGTGCTCGGCGACGTCGCCCCGCCGTCCGACACCGACATCGTGGTGCACCGCGGCGGCCGGTGGTTCTCCTCGTCCCTGCAGGCGGACGCGCGGGCGATCCCGGCCAGCGCGCAGCAGGCCGTCGCGCACGGGCGGGCGACCCTGGTCTGGGCCACCGGACCGAACGGCCGCGAGCTGGTCGTCGGGGTGCCGCTGCCCGCGGTGGGCGCCGAGTTCTACGAGGTCAGCAGCCCCACCGAGCTCAGCGGCACGCTCGGCACCCTGCGGCTCGTCCTGTTCGGGTTCGCCGTGCTGACCGCCATCGGGGGCGCCCTGCTCGGCCGGTACGCCGCCCGCCGGGTGGTCGCCCCCCTGGACGACGTCGCCGCCGCGGCAGCCCGCATCTCCGTCGGCGAGCTGAGCACCCGGCTGCCCAGCACGGACGACCCGGACCTGGCCGCCATCGTCGGCTCGTTCAACGCGATGGTCGAGGCGCTCGACGAGCGGATCCAGCGCGACGCCCGGTTCGCGGCGGACATCAGCCACGAGCTGCGCTCCCCGCTCACCACCCTCGTCACCAGCGTGGCGGTGCTGCAGCGTCGCCGCGACGAGCTGCCGGACCGCTCGCAGCAGGCGCTCGACCTCGTCGCCACCGAGCTCGACCGGTTCCAGCGCTCGCTCGAGGACCTGCTCGAGCTCGGCCGGCTGGACGCGGGCGTGGCGACCCAGGCGCTCAGCGACGTCGACCTCGGCGACCTCGTCCGGCACGCGCTGCAGGCCAGCCACCGCGCGACGACTCCCACCCTGCCGACCGAGCCACTCGTCGTCCGGGTCGACAAGAACCAGCTGAGCCGGGCCCTGTTCAACCTCTTCGACAACGCCGACCTGCACGGCGGCGGGCTGCGGGCCGTCGCGGTCGAGCGGTCCGGCCCCGACGCGCTGGTGACCGTGGACGACGAGGGACCGGGCGTGCCGCTCGCCGAGCGGACCCGGATCTTCGAGCGGTTCGTGCGGGCCGGTTCGCGCGGCTCCCGGCAAGGCACCGGGCTGGGCCTGAGCCTGGTGGCCGAGACGGCGCGGGCCTTCCACGGCGGCGTGGGGTGCACCGACCGGCCGGGTGGTGGTGCGCGGTTCGTGCTGCGGCTCCCTCTCGTCGCCGAGGGCGCCGCTGTCGCGGAGCCGGCGGGCGTGTCGTGACCGGCCGACGGATCGCCGCCGCCGCGCTGTGCCTGGTCGCGCTCGGTGGGTGCGGGCTGCCCGCGGACGGCGACCCGCGCGCGATCAGGTCCGGCGACGTCCCGTACGGGCTGCTCAGCCCGAGCCCGAACGGCTCGGCCACGGCGTCGCCCGACCTGCGGGTGCGCGAGGCGGAGCCGCGCACCTACCTGCTGGACGCCGACCAGCAGCTGGTCGCCGTCCCCACCCCGGTGGACACGTCGTCCCTGGAACCTCGGGAGCAGCTGGCGGTCCAGCTGAAGATGCTGTCCGCCGGCCCCACCGACCGCCAGCGCGCCGCCGGGCTGAGCACCGCGCTCACGCCGGGGGTGGACCTCGCGCTGGTCGACCTGGTCGACGGCCTGGCGACGCTCGAGGTGCAGGCGGCGGCGAAGGACCCCTCGGCGGACCGGCTGCCGCTCGCGGTCGGTCAGATCGTGCTCACCGCGACGACGGTGCCGGGAGTTCGCTCGGTGCAGATCGTCCGGGACGGCAAGCCCGTCGAGGTCCCGCTGCCCGGCGGCGCCTTGACCGCCGAGCCCTTGCTCCGCTCGGACTACCGCGAGCTGATCGCCCGGCCCGCCCCGACCCCGCAGACGACCTCGGGCTGAGATCGCGGATGATCTTGTCGCGGCCGGTCGGCGCTGCGATGGTGGAGGTCCGCGCCCGACTTGCCAGAGGAGCCCGAGATGTCCGACAGCGATCCGACGCCAGACCCCCAGCCGACCGAGCCCGCCGTCGCCACCGAGGCGCCTGTCGCCGCCCGACCGAAGCCGGCGGGCCGCGCGCTCGCGACCATCGTCATCGTGCTCGGGCTGATCTTCGTGGTCGCCGGCGCGGGTACGTGGGTGGTCATCTCCACCACCCTGGGCGACGAGGGCATCACGGTCTCCGAGGACGCCGCGCACTTCGCGGGCCAGAAGGTCGACCAGCCGTGGACGGCCTACGCCCAGGCGAACGTGATCGAGAAGCACGCGACCGAGATCGGCGGCGGCAAGACCTACGCCGAGCTCGACCAGGACGACCCGAAGCGCGAGACGGTGATGACCGCGTCGTTCCTGCGCGCCAGCCTGTTCACCTCGGTCGTGGCGTTCGGCGTCGCACTGGCCGTGTTCGGGATCGGCGTCACGGTGATCCTGATCGGCCTCGCCCTGCTCAAGGTCGGCCGCGTCCGCGCCTGAGCGCGGTCAGGCCTTGACCAGCACCTTGGCGTTGCTCTGCGGGAGCTCGACGTAGGTCTGGCCGGGGGCCATCTTCAGCGGCGTACCGTCGCTGAGCGTGAAGCTGAACAGCCCGTTCACGGGACCCTTCTTCCACGTGCCGGCGACGTACTTGCCGCCGTGGAAGTAGGCGAACGTGCCCTTGGCGTTGACGATGTCGTGGATCGGCTCGTCGTGCCCGCTGCCGTGGAAGATCTTCGCGTAGTGCTGCTTGGCCCGGATCACCAGGACGTTGTCCGGCGCGACGCGGGTCCCGTCGGCCAGCACGTGCGGCCCCCACGGCATGCTGCGCAGGTACGTGCCGGACTTCTTGTCGTACGTGTAGCCCATGTCGTAGGTGTGGCCCTGCTTCCACGGCACGTGGATCGTCCGCGCTGGCTTGCCCTTGTCCGTGCTCACCTCGTCGACCGCGGTGGCGAACGGCAGGTACAGGTGCGGCGGTCCACCACGGAACTTCTTGGTCTGCTTCGCCAGCTGCTTCGGGTGGCAGACGACGGCGCGGTCGTAATACGTGACGCCCTGGTACGTGCGCACCCGGTTCGGGTCGATCGAGTACGAGCCCGTCCCCTTGGTCGCCATGTACGAGCGCGAGCCGTCGATGAACCTCGCGAAGTGCTTGACGTAGTTCAGCACCCAGCCGGTCGCCCCGGTGTTGCCGATGACCGCACCGATCGGGCTCAGCAGGGCGATGTCCACCGGGCGGATCGAGCGGACCGGGCCCACGCCGTCCGGCAACCGGGAGTGGAAGACCGGGACGAGCCGGGTGCTGCTGTAGCCGCTGGAGTCGCGGTAGCCGTCGAGCTCCACGAACACGATGTCGGCCTTGTCCAGGCCGACCTGCGGGTGCTCGTTCTTGTTGTCCGGGACCTTGACGGCGACAGCCGTGTGCTTCCCGTCCGCCGGGTTCTTCATGACCCGGCCGGTCAACGGCCAGCGCGGACGGGGGTCCGAGGGGGTCGGCGACGGCGTCGGGGTCGCGCTGGGCGACGGGGACGCGGGGGCCGCCTGCGGCTTGTCGTGCGAGCACGCGGCGACCACGGCCGCACCAGCGGCGCCGATCGCACCCAGCAGCAGAGTCCGGCGGTCGAACGATTGCCTCACGTACCCTCACAAGCTCGGTCGTCGTCCACCAGACGGGAGGCCGGGTGCCTCAGCGGACGAGTTTACCGGCTGATACGTGACAACCCGGCATCGTCTCGCTGACGCTGTGACGAACGTCAATCTCTGTCACGTCTGCGGAGGGTGAGGGATTCGAACCCTCGGAGGTTTCCCTCGGGCGCTTTCAAGGCGCCTGCACTCGGCCACTATGCGAACCCTCCCGGGCGGCGCCAATTCTGGCAGACCACCGCTCCGGCTCCGCCGATCGGGGGCATTTGTCACCCAGCGCCACGAAACGTCGCCGATCGTGGGAGGGTGGTCGTGCAGGATGCGGCGTCCTGAGGCGCCAGGGGAAGGCCAGGTACAGGGTGGGCGCTCAACCGACGTCCGAGATCGAGGCGAGACTCCGCCGCGCCCTGAGCCAGCGCGCGATCGGTCTGCACTACCAGCCCATCGTCACCCTCCCCTCGGCCCGCCCCGTGGCCGTCGAGGCGCTCGCCCGGTGGAGCGACCAGACCCTCGGCGACGTCCCGCCGGACTCGTTCATCCCGGTCGCCGAGTCCAGCGGCCTGATCCACGCGCTCGGCGCCCACGTGCTCGAGCTCGCCTGCCGCGCGACCCAGGCGTGGAGCAACGGGGTCCGCCCGCAGACCAGGGTCTCGGTCAACGTCTCACCGCTGCAGCTGGCCAACGACACGTTCGTCTGGCAGGTCGCGGCGGCCCTGGAGGAGTCCGGCCTGGACCCCCGCCGACTGGTGCTCGAGATCACCGAGTCCGCCGCGCTCGGCGACATGAACGAGGCCGCGGCCCGGCTGCACGCCCTGCGCTCGCTCGGCGTCCGGATCGCGCTGGACGACTTCGGCATCGGGCACTCCCCGCTCAGCCTGCTGCGCCGGCTGCCCATCGACATCATGAAGATCGACCGCTCGTTCGTGGCCCGGGTGCACGAGAACGCCCGGGACGCCGTCATCGTGCGGTTGCTCATCGACACCGCCCACAGCCTCGGCCTGTCCGTGTGCGGCGAGGGGGTCGAGACCCGCGAGCAGGCCCGCCAGCTCGTCGCGCTCGGCTGCGACACCGCCCAGGGCTGGTTCTTCGGCCGCCCCGAACCCGCGTCGTCCGACCTGACCGCCGAGCTGCACCCGCCGCCCGGCCCGCTCGAGCACGCCCTGGACGTCCGCCTACCGGCCCCCATCCAGATCGGCTCCGAGGAGCTCGTCACCATCGCCGACCCCGACGCGACGGTGCTCTACGCGTCGCCGGGGGCGCTCGCCGTCCTGGGGTACACGCCGTCGGAGGTCATCGGGACGTCGGCCGCCGACCACCTGCACCCCGACGAGGCCCCCGAGATCATGGCGACCCGCGAGCCCGAGGTCGGCGAGCGGGCCTCGGTGCGGGTGCACCGGGCCCGGCACCGCGACGGCTCCTATCGCTGGCTGAACACCCGCTCCCAGCTCGTGCGCGACGAGACCGGCAAGCCACTGCAGGTGGTGTCGACCAGCCGGGACGTCACGCCGCAGGTCGAGGCGGAGCACCAGCTCGCCTCGCTCGAGGCGACCCTGCGCTGGGCGTTCGACCAGTCCCCGATCGGCCTGGCCCTCTCGGACTTCGACGGGGTGATCCTGCGCAGCAACACCTCGTTCGCCTCGATGCTCGGGTACTCGCCCGACGAGGTGATCGGCAAGACCGTGGCCGACCTCACCCACCCCGACGACCAGCTGGCGGACACGTCGAACCTGATCGAGCTGCTCGATGACCACGCCAGGACGCAGCAGGTGGAGAAGCGGTACCTTCACGCCACCGGGGCACCCGTGCCGGCGAGGGTCTGGGCCAGCACCCTGGACGACGAGAACGGGGACCCGGCGTACGTCGTCGCCCACATCCTGCCCCTGGAGCCCCCGTGACCTCGAGCTCGACCACCCGGTTCGGCGTGATCGGCACCGGCGGCATCGCGTCCGTCATGACCTCGGACATCGCGCTGCTGCCGGACGTCGAGGTCGTGGCCGTCGGCTCGCGCAGCGCGGCGTCGGCCGAACGCTTCGCGGGCGCCCACGGCGTGCCGCGGGCGCACGGCAGCTACGCGGACCTCGTCGCCGACCCGGACGTCGACGCCGTGTACGTGGCGACCCCGCACCCGGGCCACCTGGACGCCGCGCTGCTGGCCATCGAGGCCGGCAAGGCCGTGCTCATCGAGAAGCCGTTCACGATGAACGCCGCCCAGGCGCGCGAGATCGTCGACGCGGCCCGGGCGCGCGGGGTGTTCTGCATGGAGGCCATGTGGACGCGCTTCCTCCCGCACGTCCTGCGGATCCGCGAGCTCGTGGCCGCCGGCGCGCTCGGCGAGATCACCACGGTGACCGCCGACCACGACCAGTGGTTCGCCTTCGACCCGGAGCACCGGCTGTTCTCCCCCGAGCTCGGCGGTGGCGCGCTGCTCGACCTGGGCGTCTACCCGGTCTCGTTCGCCTCCATGCTGCTGGGCACGCCGTCCCAGGTCACCGCGCGCGCCGACTTCGGCCCGACCGGCGTGGACGCGCAGACCTCGATGATCTTCGAGTACGCGAGCGGGGCGCACGCGGTCCTGTCGACCACGATGCGCGCCGCCGGGCCCTGCCAGGCCGCGATCGTGGGGACCGAGGGCCGGATCGAGATCGACACGACCTGGTACGCGCCGACGTCGTTCGTCTTCCGCCCGCGGGTCGGTGAGCCGGAGGTGTGGACCGAGGAGCCGGCCCCGGACGAGCACAAGGGGCTGCGCTTCGAGGCGGCCGAGGTCGCTCGCTGCCTGCGCGAGGGCCTGACCGAGAGCCCGGCCATGCCGCTGGACGAGACCGTGGCGATCATGGAGACGCTGGACCAGGTCCGCGACCAGATCGGGCTGACCTACCCCGGCCTCTAGATGAAGATCGCCGGGTCGGCCCAGACGTCGTAGGGGTCCTCGACCCGGACGTCGGACGGCGGCTGCCGCACCTGCCCCGGGACGCCGACCACGACCGAGCCCGGCGGCACGTCCTTGACGACGACCGCGTTGGCGCCGATCTGCGCGCCGGCGCCGACCACCACGGGCCCGAGCACGCGGGCGCCGGCGCCGATGGTCACGCCGTCCTCGATGGTGGGGTGCCGCTTGATCCGCTCCATCGACCGGCCGCCCAGCGTGACGCCGTGGTAGAGCATCACGTCGTCGCCGATCTCGGCGGTCTCACCGATCACCACGCCCATGGCGTGGTCGATGAACAGCCGCCGGCCGATCTGCGCACCGGGGTGGATCTCGACCCCGGTGACGGACCGGTTGAGCTGGGACAGCAGCCGCGCCGACAGCTTCAGCCCCGGCCGCTGCCACATCTGGTGCGCGAGCCGGTGCACCCAGACGGCGTGCAGACCGGGGTAGCACAGCAACAGCTCGGCCCGGCCGCGCGACGCGGGATCACGTCGCGCGGCCGTGTCGAGGTCCTCCGTCAGCCGTTCCCGGATGGCGGCCAGACCCGTTGCCAGAGAAGGGCTCGGGGCGGTCGACGTGGAACGGCGCACGTGCATCAGCAGCCGATCAGTCGAGCAGGTCGCTGTAGAGGATCGTCGAGAGGTAGCGCTCGCCGAAGCTCGGGATGATGACCACGATCGTCTTGCCCGCGTTCTCCGGGCGCTGCGCGACGTCGACCGCGGCCTTGATCGCAGCACCCGACGACAGCCCGACGAGCAGACCCTCCTCGGCGGCCGCACGACGGGCCCAGGTGACCGCCGTCTCGGCGTTGACGTCGATGACCTCGTCGTAGATGCCGGTGTCCAGGATCTCAGGGACGAAGTTCGCGCCGATGCCCTGGATCTTGTGCGGCCCAGGGGTCCCGCCGTTCAGGATCGGCGACTCCTCGGGCTCGACCGCGATCATCTGGACGCCGGGCTTGCGCTCCTTGAGCACCTGCCCGACGCCGGTGATCGTGCCACCGGTGCCGATGCCGGCCACCACGATGTCGACCTCGCCGTCGGTGTCGTCCCAGATCTCGACGGCCGTGGTCTTGCGGTGGATCGCCGGGTTGGCCTCGTTGGCGAACTGCCGGGCCAGGACGGCGCCGCGGTCCTTGGCGATCTCGTCGGCCTTGTTGACGGCGCCCTTCATGCCCTCGGAGCCGGGCGTCAGCACCAGCTCGGCGCCGAAGGCCCGGAGCAGCGCGCGGCGCTCCTTGCTCATGGTCTCGGGCATGGTCAGCACGACGTCGTAGCCGCGGGCGGCGCCGACCATCGCGAGCGCGATGCCGGTGTTGCCGCTGGTGGCCTCGACGATGGTGCCGCCGGGCTTGAGCTCGCCGGACGCCTCGGCGGCGTCGATGATCGAGACCCCGATCCGGTCCTTGACGCTGTTGGCCGGGTTGTAGAACTCCAGCTTGGCCAGGACGGTCGCCCCCGCGCCGTCCGTGATGCGGTTCAGACGTACCAGCGGCGTGTTGCCGATCAGCGTGGTGACGTCGTCGTAGATGCGGCTCACGTGCAGCTCACCTCATGCTTCTGGGCGCGACGGGACGCCGGGGGTGACGTCCCTCGTCCCAGGGAACACCGCGCACGGCCGCGAGTCATCCCGTGGACACCAAGTGTCCACATCGCGAGACCCCACCCCGGTGATCATGCACGTTCGCCCCGCCGGGCTGCCTCCCCGCGTGACTGGCCAGGGCGCCGCGGGGCGAACGTGCATGATCACCGCGGAGGGTGTGCGGGGTGGCGGGGGGGCGGGCTAGGGCCGGAGCTCGCCGGACCCTCGCGCCACGAGCTCGGGGTGGAGCACGATGTGCTGGGACGCCGAGTGGTCGCCGTCGATGCGCGCAAAGAGCAGGCGGGTCACCTCGACGCCGATCTGGGCGACGTTCTGCCGGATCACGGTCAGCGGCGGGTCGACGATGTCGGCGAGCGGGAAGTCGTCGAAGCCGACCAGCGCGATGCGTCCGGCCAGGCCGCGCTGGCGCAGCGCCCGGATCGTGCCGATCGCCAAGGCGTTGCGGGCCGCGAAGATCGCGGTGGGTGGCCGGTCCAGGTCGAGCAGCCGCAGGGCCGCCTCGTAGGCGGCCCGGTCCTTGCGCACGCCCATCACCACGTGCTCGCGCAGCGGCTGCAGGCCGGCCTTCCGCATCGCCTGGTGGTAGCCCGTGAGCCGGTCGGCGGCCGTCTGGATCCCGGGCAGGTCACCGATCAGCGCGATGCGTGCGTGACCGTGCGCGATCAGGTGCTCCACCGCCATCCGGGCGCCGAGGGTGTTGTCGACGGTCACCGAGTCGGCATCCAGCCCGTGCGGGCGCCGGTCCACGAAGACGACGGGCAGGCCGCTGCGCACGTCGTCGACGAGGTAGTCCTGCCGCTGCGTGGCCGGCATCAGCAGCAGGCCGTCGACGCGGCGGCGGACCAGGCTCTCCACCAGGCTGCGCTCGCGCTCGGGCTCCTCGTCCAGGCTGGAGGCGAAGAGCAGCATGTCGCGGCTGTGCGCGGCGTCCTCGAGGCTGCGCAGCAGCGACGCGCTGAAGCTGTTGCTGACGTCCTGCAGCAGCGCGCCCACCATGGCGCTGCGGGCGTTCGTCCGGCGCAGGTTGCTCGCCGCCAGGTTGTGCCGGTACCCCAGCTGGCGAACCGCCTTCTCGACCCGGGCCGTGACCTCGGGCGAGACGCTGGCCTCGCGGTTGACCACCCGGGACACCGTCTTCAGGCTCACGCCGGCCAACGCGGCGACTTCACGCATTGTCGCCCGCGGTCGCGGTGCCCCTGATGACAACGGTGTCACGATCACACCTGCTTTCCGGGCAAACCATTGACTTTCTCGGCTACTGGGACTACACACTATGTTTGACATCGTTGTCAAGCAGTAGTTCCGCCAAGAGAGGGACACCCTGACCATGACTCGCATGACTCTCAGCAGCCCGTCCATGAGACGGGCCATCGCCATCACTGCGGCCTGCGTCACGGTGGCGGGCCTCGCGGCCTGTGGCCGCGGCGACGACTCCAGCTCGGGCTCCAGCTCGGGCGGCGAAAAGGCCGTCGGCGTCAGCCTCATCACGAAGGACTCCACCAACCCGTTCTTCGTCGCCATGCAGAAGGGCGCGAAGGAGGACGCCTCCAAGAACAACGTCAAGCTCACCGTGGCCTCCGGCAAGCAGGAAGGTGACGACGCCGGCCAGATCACGGCGATCGAGGACTCCATCGCCCGCGGCGACAAGGGGATCCTGATCACGCCGATGAGCACCGGCGTAAACGCGGCCATCAAGAAGGCCCGGGACGCCGGCCTGTACGTCATCGCGCTGGACACCCCGCCCGACCCGGCCAACACGGTCGACATCACGTTCGCCACCGACAACCGCGAGGCCGGCAAGCTCGACGGCCAGTGGGCGGCGGCGACCCTCGCCGGCAAGGCGGCCACGATCGCCCTGCTGGACCTGTTCGACGACAAGATCGTCTCGGTCGACTACAACCGCGACCAGGGCTTCCTCGAGGGCATGGGCATCGACGTCGCCGACCCGAAGAAGAACGGTGACGAGGCCAAGACCGGCAAGTACACCGGCGGCCAGGGTGGCGACTACACCATCGTCTGCAACGAGGCCGGGCAGGGCGCCGAGGACGGCGGCCGCACCGCCATGGAGAAGTGCCTGGCGAAGAACCCGAACATCAACCTCGTCTACACGATCAACGAGCCGACCGCGGTCGGCGCCAACGGTGCGCTGAAGGCCGCTGGCAAGACGGCCACCATCGTGTCCGTCGACGGCGGCTGCGCCGGCGTCTCCAGCGTCAAGAGCGGCGTCATCGGTGCCACGGCGCAGCAGTACCCGCTGAAGATGGCGACGCTGGGCATGGAGGCCATCGCCAAGGTCGCCCGTGGCGGCGAGAAGCCGGCGACGACGTCCGGCCTCGACTTCTTCAACACCGGGGTCGCGCTGATCACCGACAAGCCCGCTGAGGGCGTGAAGAGCATCACCTCAGACGAGGGTCTGAAGATCTGCTGGGGCAACTGACCATGAGTGACACGGTCGAGTCCGCTGCCGCCGAGTTCGCTCGGCGGCAGCACTCCCCACTGCAGAAGGTCCAGCATCAGCTGCACGGGAAACCCTGGCTGAGCCCGCTGTTCCTGCTGCTGGTCGCGTTCGTGGCGTTCTTCATCGCGACGCCCACGTTCCTGACCGCCACCTCGATGGGCATCCTGCTCCAGCAGACGGCCGTCGTCGCCTGCCTGGCAGTCGGCCAGACCCTGGTCATCCTCACGGCGGGCATCGACCTGTCGGTCGGGGCGATCATGGTGCTGTCGATGATGGTGATGGCGTCGCTGGCCCAGGACGGCGGGATGCCGGGCATCCTGGCCCTGCTCCTCGGCTTCGTGCTCGCCACGGCGGCCGGGGCCCTCAACGGGTTCCTGGTCACCCGGGTCAACCTGCCGCCGTTCATCGTCACGCTGGGCACGCTCAGCATCTTCACGGCGATCGCGCTGCTGTACTCCGGCGGCTCGAGCATCCAGGCCGAGCACCTGCCGCGGATCCTGAACATCCTCGGCGAGGGGTTCAGCATCGGCGACTTCCGGCTCACCTGGGGCATCGTCGTCGTGGTCATCGTCTACATCGTGATCGGCTTCGTGCTGGCCCAGACCGCCTGGGGCCGGTACGTGTACGCCGTCGGTGACGACCCCGAGTCGGCGCGCCTGTCCGGTGTGCCGAGCAAGCGGATCCTGCTCGGCGTCTACACCGTCGCCGGCCTGATCTACGGCATCGCGGCGTGGGTCCTGATCGGGCGGGCCGGCGCTGCGACGCCGAACGCCGTCCCGGACGCCAACCTGCAGAGCATCACCGCGGTGGTCATCGGCGGCACCAGCCTGTTCGGTGGTCGTGGTCGCCTCATCGGCACGGCCATCGGTGCGCTCATCGTCCAGACCCTGCAGTTCGGGCTGTCCCAGATGGGCGTCGACCAGCAGTGGCGCGTCCTCGCGACCGGCGTCCTGGTGATCGTGGCCGTCGCGGTCGACCAGTGGATCAGGAAGGTCAAGGCATGACCACGTCAGAGTCAGAGCTCGACGTCGCCTACGGCGGCGTACCGGCCGGCAAGGAGAGCATCTACAGCCAGCAGCCGGTGCTGTCGGCCCGCAAGCTCGTCATCACCTTCGGTCGCGTGGTCGGCCTCGACGGGGTCGACGTCGACCTGTACCCCGGCGAGATCCTGGCGGTCATCGGTGACAACGGGGCCGGCAAGTCGACGCTCATCAAGTGCCTGACCGGCGCGTACGTCCCCGACTCGGGGACGATCACGCTGAACGGCGCACCGGTGAGCTTCAAGAAGCCGCAGGACGCTCGCGAGGCGGGAATCGAGACGGTCTACCAGCAGCTCGCCGTCATCCCGGCCCTCGACATCGCCAGCAACCTGTACCTGGCGCGCGAGGACCGTCGTCCCGGACCGCTCGGTTCGGTGCTTCGCATGCTCGACAAGAAGGGCATGGAGCAGCGGGCCGGCAAGGCGGTGCAGGGCCTCGGGATCCAGACGATCCAGAACATGACCCAGGCCGTCGAGACGCTGTCCGGCGGTCAGCGTCAGGCCGTCGCCGTGGCCCGCGCCGCGGCGTTCGGCAGCAAGGTGGTCGTCCTCGACGAGCCGACCGCCGCGTTGGGCGTCAAGGAGTCCGCTGCGGTGCTGGACATGATCAAGCAGCTGCGCGACAAGGGGCTGTCGATCATCTTCATCAGCCACAACATGCCGCACGTGTGGGAGGTCGCGGACCGCATCCACATCCAGCGGCTGGGTGGTCGAGCCGGCGTCATCACCCCGCAGACGCACGACATGGGTGCGGGCGTGGCGATCATGACCGGTGCCAAGAAGGTCGGGGAAGCGGCGTGACCGGAAGTGCCGCCGTGGCCGAGCGGATCGTCGTCGGCTACATCCCGAGCCCGCAAGGGATCGCGGCCTTCGAGCGGGCCAAGGACGAGGCGGTACGTCGTAGCGGGCGTCTGGTCGTGGTCAACACCGGGCACCACGGCAACTACTCGGACGCGGCGTTCGCCACGGCCGAGGACCTGGACGCCATCGACGCCGAGCTCACGAGCGCGGGGATCGAGCACGAGGTCCAGCAGCCCACGGCCGGGCGGGACGCGGCCGAGGAGATCCTGCGGGTCGCCGAGGAGCAGCGCGCGACGCTGATCGTGATCGGCATCCGGTACCGCAGCCAGGTGGGCAAGCTCCTGTTGGGCAGCACCGCCCAGCAGGTGCTGCTCGAGGCGGCGTGCCCCGTGCTCGCGGTGAAGGAGTCCGCTCGGTCCCGCTGACCGGGGACCTCAGCGCGGCGAGAACAGAGAAGTGGGGCACCTACGGCAGTTCGGGTGCCCCACTTCTCTGCTCTCGGACGACGCAGCAGCCGCTACGCTCCCACCCGGGAGGCGACCATGATCACGAAGCACGTCAGGATCGTCGCGGCCGGAGCCGTGCTCGCCGGAGCCGCGCTGCTCACCGGATGCGGCAACGGCGACGACGGCACGCCGGCCGCCAGCAGCAGCAGCACCACGCAGCAGACGGCGGAGGAGCCGACCATGGACGACGCCAAGGCCCAGCAGCTCGCCACGTCCGTCGTCGGGATGACCGAGGACGATGCCGTCAAGGCGGTCGCCGACGCCGGCGGGACGACGCGGGTGGTCGAGCGGGACGGCGAGAAGTTCGCCGTCACCATGGACCTGAACCCGAGCCGCATCAACCTCACCGTCACTGACGGCAAGGTCACGAAGGCCACCGTCGGCTGACGGCCCGCGCAAACGTGGCGCGGCCGGTGCCGGTGCCTCAGGGGCACCGACACCGGCCGGGTCAGGGGTGGGGCTGAGCGGTCGGCTCAGGCCCCGGTCAGGCGCTGCATCGCCAGCTGGACGACGGAGATCAGGGCCTGCTTGGTCGCCGCCCGGGTGCGGGCGTCGGTGTAGAGCATCGGCACGTGCGCCGGGACCGCGAGGGCCTCACGGACGTCCTCGAGCTGGTGGCGAGCCACGCCGTCGAAGCAGTTGACCGCGACGACGAACGGGATCTGCCGAGCCTCGAAGTAGTCCACGGCCGGGAAGCACTGGTCGAGCCGGTCGGTGTCGACCAGGACGACCGCACCGATCGCACCCTTGACCAGGTCGTCCCACATGAAGAGGAAGCGGTCCTGGCCCGGCGTGCCGAACAGGTACAGCCACAGGTTGCCCGGCAGCGAGATGCGGCCGAAGTCCATGGCGACGGTCGTGGAGGTCTTGCGGTCCGAGACCAGACCGGCGTCGTCGACGCCGATCGAGTGCTCGGTCATCGCCGCTTCGGTGCGAAGCGGCTCGATGTCCGACAAGGACCCGATGAAGGTGGTCTTGCCGACGGAGAACCCGCCGGCGACGACGATCTTGACGACAGTGGGGGGCGCGTCGGGGGTACCCGCAGCAGTGGGCGTGCCCGGGGCTCCCGCGGGCGTGCCCTGCGGGGCGACGTCAGAGCGAGGAAATGCCATTGAGAACACTCTCCAGGACGCTGAGGCTGGTAGCGGGGGCTGTGGTGGACGAGAAGGCGCCGGCTCCGTGGATCCGGACGTTTCCCGAGTCGGACATGTCGCTGATCAGGACGCGCATGATGCCGACGGGGAGCTTGACGTGGGCCGACAACTCGGCCACGGACAGGTACTGGTCGCGGGTGAGCTCGAGGATCTTGCGACGCTCGGGCGTCAGGCCGATGTCGTCGTGGCCGCGCAGGGACTGGACGAGTGCCTCGACAGGCAGCGGCTCGTTCGTCGTGGTCCGCGTGCGACCCCCGGTGACGGCGTAGGGGCGGACGGCGTAGGTCTCCTCGTCCGCCTCGTCCTCCGTCACGTCGGACGGGTAGTCGAGGGGGTCCACCGGGATCACCCCCCTGCCACGGCCCGCAGCGCGCCGGCGACGGGGAGGCGCGAGCGCATCTCCGACACGAGCTGCGGGGTGAGCGTGGCCTCGGTGCGGCTGACCAGGAGGGCCATCTCGTACCCGATGAGGCCGACGTCGCAGGTGGCGTCTGCCATCACCGACAGCACGGAGCCGTCACTGATGCTCATGGTGAACAGGAACAGCGTGTCCATCTCGACAATGGACTGCCGAACCTCGCCCGAGCGGAGCTGGCGAGCAGCCCCCCGGGTGAGGCTGGCCATGCCCGACACGATCGCTGCCAGCTGGTCACCGCTGGTGCGGTCGAGATCGTCTGACATGGCCATCAGAAGTCCGTCGGCGGACACGACGAGCGTGTGCCGCACGCCGGGCACGCTCTTCACGAAGTTGTCGAGAAGCCAGCTGAAGTTGGCTGCCTCGGTGCTCATCGTCGTCACGGTGGTGGTCCTCCGTCTGCATTGCGCTGCTGTTGCTTGCTGGTTGATCGGACAGGGTGGTGCGGGTCTTTAACGGTCGCGGGCAAGTGCACCCACTGGCAGTAGCCGAGGATCAGGCGTCTGCGTCCTCGGTAGCCGAGTTGCTGCTGTGACTTGCCGGCGACGTACGGCCACGCTCCACGCCGGCCCGGAAGCCGCTGAGCATGGTGCGGACGTCTGCCGCGTTGCGGGCTCCACGGCGGGCGCCGAGGGGCTCATCCGCCGCGGGTCGCGAGGCCATCTGGCCGGCCTCGGTCGCCAACGGCGTGCGTCGGGTCAGGGACGCCGGGGCGGTCTCCTCCACGGCCTGCGGGCTGTACGTCGACAGCGCAGACAGCTCGGAGAGCGCCTCGGAGGCCATGGCGGAGCGCTCGCGCAGGCTGACGGCGGCCGCGAGGGCCGGGACAGCAGGCTCGAACGACGGCTGGAAGGCCGGCTCGTCGGCCTCGCTGATCGCCGGGGCGAACAGGGAGGACGGCGCGGGCACGGGCTCCTGGTACTCGACCGGTGCGGCCGGCTGGACCGGGGCGAACAAGGAGGACGGTGCAGGCACCGGCTCCTGGTACTCCACCGGCGCGGGAGCCGGAACCGGAGCGAACACCGAGGTGGCGGGCTCGGGCACGGCCGGAGCGACCGGAGCGACCGGTGCCACCGGGGTGACCGGGGCCGACGGCTCCGGCTGACGGGCCGCCGGGATCGGCGACGGCGTCGGCCACGACTTCGCCTGCTGCACCGGCGCGGGGGCCGGGGCGGGCTTCGGCGAGCGCCGTCCGAGGCGGCCGCGGCCACCACGAGCGGGCAGGATGTCCATCGCGGGCACCCCGACCGGCGGCAGCGCCGGGACCGCGGGAACCTGCGGCTCGTCCTCGACGACGTCCTCGGGCTGTCCGTGCAGCGCCTCGTCGCCAGCGGCGCGGGCCTCACGGGCCAGCTCGCTGAGCGTGGAGCGGGCGTCCGGACCGTCCTGCGCAGCGGATGCGCTGACCGGCTCGACCTCGGGCTCGACCTCGGGCTCGACCTCGACCTCGACCTCGACCTCGGCGACGGGCTCGACCTCGGCGACCGGCTCGAGCTCCAGTGCCGGGACGAAGGCCAGCGACGCGGTCTCGGGCTCGAGCTCGGCGACCGGCTCGAAAGCCGGCTCGAACTCGAACGACGGCTCGGTGACCTCGACGGCCTCGACCTCAGCAGCCTCGACCTCGACGGCCTCGACCTCAGCGGTCTCCGTGGCCTCCGCGGTCTCCGTAGCCTCCGTGGCCTCGGGGACCCACTCGGCGTCGGCCTCGGGGACCCAGCCGGCGTCCAGCGGACCCGGCGTGGCCTCCACGACCTCGACCTCGGCGACCTCGGCGACCTCGGCCTCAGTGGCCTCGACCTCCTCGACCTCCTCGACCTCAGCCGCAGGAGCCTCGACGACCTCGGCGACGTCACGGGTCGGCAGAGCCGGCGTGGCCTCCTCGAGGACCGGGACGAAGACCTCGCCGGTGCCGTCGTCCAGCGGGGTGCTCAGCGCGGGCACCTCGGGGACGGTGGTGTCGACCGTCTCGTCGACGTCGCGACGTGAGCGGAAGCTGTTGAACATGCCCGACCGCGGCGGCGGCGGAGCGGCCGCGACGTCGACCGCGGGAGCGGCCTCGATCGGGGCGGTGCCGCGCTTGGGCAGCGAGGCGCCGTCACCGGTCGCGTCGACGAAGGCCTCGGGGGCCGGCTGCACCGGCACCCGCGGCTCGACCCGCGCCTCGTCCGCACCGGCGTCCACGACGGCGTCCACCTGGCCGCGGCGCGGCAGGTCGACTCCGGAGTCGGAGGCGACGACGGGCACGTCGAAGCCGGCCGGGGCGGGGACCGGCGCGCTGGGGGCGGCCGGCAGGCTGGGCAGGCTCGGCAGCATCGGCGCCGAGTCGGACACGGGCTGGTCGGACGAGCTCGACTCGATGGCCGGCAGGTCGCTGGCCTCCAGGTCGCTGACGGCCAGGTCCGAGACGGTGCCCGGGACGAAGAGCGCCGGGGGCAGGTCGATGGTGACGACCGTGCCCTGGGTGCGACCCGGGCGCAGCGCGACGGTGGCGTCCAGGCGGCGGGCCAGGCGGCCGACCACGTAGAAGCCGAGGCGCTGCGAGCCGACCACGTCGGTGACCGGCGGGTTGGCGATGCGCTGGTTGGCGTCGGTGATCTCGTCCCAGGTCATGCCCAGGCCGAGGTCGGTGATGGTGACGCGGACGCCGGTGCTGCTGAAGGCGGTCGAGGTCACCACGCGGGTGTCCGGGTTGGAGAACTGGGTCGCGTTCTCCAGCAGCTCGGCGATCATGTGCGCCGTGGTCAGCGCGACGTGGCCGACGAGCGGCGGGTCCGCCTGCAGCGCGAGGTCGACGCGGTCGTACCGCTCGATCTCGGACACGGCGGTGCGGATCACGTCGGACAGCGGCATGGAACGACGCAGACGACGACCGCTGTCCAGGCCCGCGAGGACGATCAGCGACTCGGCGTTCCGACGCATCCGGGTGGCGAGGTGGTCCAGGCGGAACAGGTTGTCCAGCGTGTCCGGGTTCTCCTCGGTGCGCTCCAGCTGGTCGATGAAGGACAGCTGGCGCGAGAGCAGGACGTGGTTGCGCCGGGCGACGTTGACGAACATCTCCGCGATCGAGGCGCGCAGTGCCGCCTGCTCCTCGGCGACCCGGACCGTGGTCTCGTTGACGTTCCGGAACGCCTCGGCCAGGCGGCCGACCTCGTCCTCGGAGTAGACCTCGATCTCGGGCAGCTGGACACCCGGGCCCTCGCCCGGCGTGGCCATCCGCTCGACCATCTTCGGCAGCTCGTCGGCGAGCTCACCAGCGGTGACGGTCAGGCGGCGCAGCGGGCGGGTCATGGCGCGAGCCAGGAAGAGACCCAGCACGATGACGAAGGCGACGATGATGAGGCTGGCGGCCAGGATGATGACGGCCGAACGGCGGGCGTCGGCGGCCGCGGCGGACGCGTCCTTCGCGGTCTGCTGGGCCAGCGGCTGCAGCAGCGCGGAGAGCGACGTCACTCGCTGGCCGGCGTTCTTGATCCAGTCGTGCTGGGTGGTGACGGTCGGCGTGCCGCCCAGGCTGCCCATGATGTCCGCGCGCTCGGTGTTGAACGCGGCGCGGGACTCGATGGGCTGGTACAGCGCGGTGTCCATCATGCTCGCGAGGTGCGAGTTGGCGTTCAGGCGGAAGGCCTCGACCTGCTGGTTCTGCGCGGACTGCAGCAGCGAGAGCTTGACCGCGGTCTGGGCGTCGATGCCCTTGGTCGCGACGGCCACGGCGCCGATCTCGGCCTCCTGGCTGGCGCTCTCGACGAGGTTGGCGAGGTTGGCGTAGGCGACGAGGCTGCGGCCGATCCGGCGGTCGGTCAGCGAGTCACCGATGCGGGCCGGCAGCTCGGCGTCCAGCGCGATCATGTCGTCGTACTTGGCGGCGATCTGGTCGGGCTGGCCGTGGCCGCTGACGACGTCCGCGCGGACGGCGGGCAGCTGCATGTGGCCGGCCTCGGACGCCGCGACGGCCTGGATGGCCTCCTGCGACAGCGAGCTGAGGCTCAGGCTCTGCACGAAGCTGCGGGTCTCGAGCACGGCCTTGTCGGTGCCGCCCTGCGCGCCCTTCAGCTGCTTCACCTGCTCGGGCGTGGCGGTGCCGTTGGCGACCTGCACGGCGAGCGTGCGCTCCTGGTGCAGGCGCGTGATCAGGTCACCGAGCGCGCTGCCACCGTTGGCCAGCTTCTCGACCTTCGCGGCCTGCGCTGCTCGGGTGAATCCCTGGGCAGAGATGACGGCAGCACCGATGATCAGCACGACGATCGGTAGTGCCAGGACCGCAAGTAGCTTGGTCCTGATCCCTCGGTTACGCAGCATGGTGCCCTTCCCTCTGTCGCCGGTCCATCGCTCTTCGGCGTGCAGGGAGAGGACATTGAACGCGGCGGGCCCGCCAGTCACCCGTTCGGCCTAGTTTCGGCGTGTCCCGTGGGCTGGCTGAGCGTTCCTGAGTAGTTGCAGCCGACCGCGATACTGAGTCCGTGGCGGCTGAGCGGAGGATTCTGGACGTCGTCGTGGTGCTCGCCGGCGGCGGATCACGGCGGTTGGGCCACGACAAGCTCGCGGCGCGGCTGGACGGCGTGAGCGTCCTCGACCGGCTGCTCGCCGGCGTCCGCGGGGCGGCGCCCGACGTCCCGGTGCTGGTGGTGGGGGCCCGGCGGGCGACGTCCGTGCCGGTGCGGTGGGTGCGCGAGGAGCCGCCGGGGGGCGGGCCGGTCGCCGGGCTGGCCCGGGCGCTCGACGAGGTGCCGGACGAGGCGGTCCTGGCAGTGCTGGCCGGTGACCAGCCGTTCGCGGGCGCGGCGCTGCCGGCGCTGCTGGCCGCGTGGCCCGCGCAGGACGACGGGGTGTGCGCGGTGGACGACGGTGGCCGGCGGCAGCCGCTGCTGGCGCTCTACCGGGCCGGGGCGCTGCGGGCCGCGGTGGGGCCGAGCCCGGTGGGGCGCTCGATGCGCTCCGTGCTGGCCGGGCTGGCGCTCGTCGAGGTGGCCGTGCCCGAGCCCCTGCTGCTGGACGTCGACACCGAGGCCGACCTGGACCGGGCGCGGCGGCAGGTCAGGGCTGAGCCGGCACCAGGTCCGGGGACCTGAAGCGGGCGACTCCCGGCACCAGGAACACGGCGTACGTCGTCACGATCATCACGAGGCTGGCGACCACCGCCACGGTTGTCAGGCCGACGGCCGCGGCCACGACGGGAGCGATGGCCAGCCCGAGTGGTTGCAGCCCGAAGGTCGCCAGGCTCTCCAGGCTGAACACGCGTCCCTGCACCTGGGCCGGGAACTCGGTCTGCAGGGCGCCGAACCAGAGCACCGCGAACCAGCCGATGCCGGCCCAGGCCACCGCGTTGATCAGGCAGAACGCCCACAGCGGCAGGTCCACCACCAGCAGGAGCGGCAGCAGCGCGCACGGCGCGACCGCGTTCATCGCCGACCAGCCTGGGCGCTGCGGGCGGGTGCGGGCGACCAGCGCGGCGCCGATGGCGGTGCCGACGAAGCCGCACGTGGTGTACCAGCCGTAGGCACCGTTGCCGTAGCGCGCGAGGGCGACGACCGGGATCAGCGCGAACGCCGGGGCGAACAGGCAGAACACCTGCACGGTGCCCTGCAGCATGACCACGGCGACCCAGGGCCGGCGGCGCACCTCCCGGATGCCCTCGTGCGCCTCGTGCAGCGCGTGCCGCAGCCCGGTGCCCTCCGGCCGCTCGCCGACCGGCGGCAGGCGCAGCCAGAGCAGGGTCAGCAGGCTGACCGCGAAGGTGGCGAGGTCCACGAGCACGGCGTGCCGCGGCCCCCACACCGACACCAGCACGCCGCCGAGGGCGGTGCCGGCGCCGAGACCGAGCTGCATGGTGGCGGAGTCGAGCGCGTTGGCGGCCTGCAGCTGGTCGGGCCGGACCAGCTGCGGGATGGCGGCCCGGTGCGCGGGCTGGTGCAGCGCGATGCCGGCGCCCACGAAGGCGCACGCGACCAGCAGCCCGGCCAGCGGCCCGGACGCCGCGAACAGCAGGATCCCGACCACCCCGATCCCGCGGGCGACGTCCGCGATCGCCATGACCGCCGTCCGGGAGTACCGGTCGACCAGCACGCCCGCGCCGAGCAGCAGCACGCCCATGGTGAGCGACTCGGCGGCCAGCGCCAGCCCGAACGCCTGCCCACCCCGGTGCGGGATGACGAGGGCCGCGAGCGCCACCAGGGTGATGCCGTTGCCGATGACGCTGGTCGCCTGGCCGATCCAGAAGGCCCGGTAGCGGGGGTCGGAGAGCAGCGTGCGCATGATCGGCCAGTGTGCTCCCGGAGGCGCTGTCGCCGCACACGGGTTTCCTGCCTAGGGTCGGGCCATGCGCGCGATCACGATGAGTGGCCCCGGCGGGCCCGACGTCCTGTCGTTGTCCGAGGTCCCGGACGCCGAGCCCGGGCCGGGTGAGGTGCTGGTCCGGGTGGTTGCGGCGGGGGTGAACCGCGCGGACGTGATGCAGCGCCAGGGGCACTACCCGCCGCCGGCGGGGGCGTCGGAGTACCTGGGGCTGGAGTGCAGTGGCACGGTCGAGGCGCTCGGTGAGGGCGTCGAGGGCTGGGACGTCGGCGCGCCGGTGTGCGCGGTGCTGGCCGGTGGGGGGTACGCGGAGCTGGTGGCGGTGCCGGCCGGGCAGCTGCTGCCGGCGCCGTCCGGGGTGACGCTGGTGGAGGCCGGTGGGCTGCCCGAGGTGGCGTGCACGGTGTGGAGCAACGTGTTCCTGACGGCGGGGCTGCGGCCGGGCGAGGTGCTGCTCGTGCACGGCGGGTCGAGCGGCATCGGCACGATGGCGATCCAGCTGGCTCGGGAGGTCGGCGCCCGGGTGGCGGTGACCGCCGGGTCGGCCGCGAAGCTGGAGCGCTGCCGCGAGCTCGGGGCCGACATCCTGGTGAACTACCGCGAGGACGACTTCGTCGAGGCGGTGCGGACGGCGACCGACGGGCACGGCGCGGACGTGATCCTGGACAACATGGGGGCGAAGTACCTGGCCCGCAACGTCGAGGCGCTGGCGGTGAACGGCCGGCAGGTGACCATCGGCCTGCAGGGCGGGACGAAGGCCGAGCTCGACCTGGGCCTGCTCATGCGCAAGCGCGCGGCGGTGATCGCGACGTCGCTGCGGGCGCGTCCGGTCGCCGAGAAGGCGGCCATCGTGGCCGCGGTGCGCGAGCACGTCTGGCCGCTCGTGGAGGCCGGCCGGGTGCGGCCCGTGGTCGACACGGTGCTCCCGCTGGCCGAGGCGGGCCGCGCCCACCAGCTGCTCGAGGACTCTCAGCACATCGGCAAGGTGCTGCTCACCACCTAGCTCAGCCCCCACCACCCCCGCGGTGATCATGCACGTTCGCCCCGCCGGGCGACGTCCGGCGGGCGCCCGCCCCCGGGTGAGCGGGGCGAACGTGCATGATCACCGCGGGGGGTGGGAGTCGTGCGGCGGGCTTGCACTGCCCTCTACATACCGGGTATACATGCTGCTCAGCGAGGCAATACTCGGTATACAGAAGGGGATGTCGATGTCGATCCGGCAGGGGCTGCTGGCGCTGCTCGCGGAGCAGCCGATGTACGGGGCGCAGCTACGGTCCGAGTTCGAGGCCCGCACCGGCGGGACATGGCCGCTGAACGTCGGGCAGGTCTACACGACGCTCAACCGGCTCGAGCGCGACGGACTCGTCGAGGCCGCAGGGGGGCCGGACGAGGAGGGGCGCATCGCCTACCGGCTGACGACGGACGGTCGGGGGACCGTCGAGCGCTGGTGGCTCACCCCGGTCGACCGCGAGGACCGGCCGCGTGACGAGCTCGCCATCAAGCTGGCGCTCGCGGTCACCGTGCCCGGGGTCGACGTCCCCGCCGTGGTGCAGTCCCAGCGCACCCAGACCATGCGCTCGCTGCGTGACCTGACCCGGCTCAAGCAGCGGGCCACCGAGAACGACGACCTGGCCTGGCTGCTGGTGCTGGACAGCCTGGTGTTCGCCGCGGAGGCCGAGGTCCGCTGGCTCGACCACGTCGAGGCCCGCCTGCTGCGCCGCGCCCACGAGACCCCGCCACCCCCCACGACGTCCGAACCGATCGCACCTGTAGCCGCCCTTGACTCGGACGTTGCGCAGGCGCCGACGCAGGGGGCGCAGCGATGACCGCCACCGAGAGCCTGCGCACGTCCACCGGCAGCACCACCAACGCGGTGCTCGAGCTGAGCGGCGTCTCCCGCGTGCACGGCGAGGGCGACACGGCCGTGCACGCGCTGCGCGACGTCAGCCTCACCGTCCGCCCCGGTGAGCTGGTCGCGGTGATGGGGCCGAGCGGCTCCGGCAAGTCCACCCTGCTCAGCCTGGCCGGCGGCCTGGACACCCCGACGTCCGGCGAGGTGTACGTCGAGCTGCAGCCCCTGTCCCAGCTGAAGCGCGGCGAGATCGCGGCGCTGCGTCGGCGGAGCCTCGGGTACGTGTTCCAGGACCTCAACCTCATCCCCGCCCTCACCGCGGTCGAGAACGTCATGCTCCCGCTCGAGCTGGACGGCGTCCGGTCGGGCACCGCCCGCAAGCAGGCCCGCGAGGCACTCGCCGAGGTCGGCGTCGCCGACCTGGCGGACCGGTTCCCGGACGAGATGTCCGGCGGGCAGCAGCAGCGCACCGCGATCGCCCGCGCGCTGGTCGGCGACCGCCGTCTGGTCCTCGCGGACGAGCCCACCGGCGCCCTGGACTCCGAGACCGGTGAGGCCGTGCTGCGCGTGCTGCGCGCCCGGGTGGACGCCGGCTGCGCCGGGTTGCTGGTCACCCACGAGGCCCGGCACGCCGCCTGGGCGGACCGGGTGGTCTTCCTGCGCGACGGCGTCGTGGTCGACACCACCGGCGACGCCCCCGAGGCCGAGGTCCTGCTGCGCGACAACCAGGAGGGGACGGCGTGAGCCTGGCCGGATGGCGACCCGCACTGCGGGTCGCCCGACGAGACCTGGTGCGGCACAAGGGACGCAACGCCCTTGTCGCCGTGATGGTCGGTCTGCCCGTGCTCGCCGTCTCGACCTTCGCCACCGTCTACGAGACCAACGACATGACGTCCGTCGAGCAGCTCAACCAGCAGCTCGGCCAGGCCCAGGCGCTCGTCACGCCCACGGGCAGCGACCCGATCGACCAGAACGTGGACGGTTCGAACTGGAGCACGCTCTCGGAACAGGGCTCGGACGCCGGCGAGTGGACTCCGGACAAGGTGCGCACGGCCGTCGGCGGCGACCTGCTCGACATCACGTCCACGAGCAGCACGATGCGGACTGAACGCGGCCGGCTGCCCGTGCACGTGGTGGCCGCGGACGCCGGCTCGCCGCAGCTCGCCGGCTTCAGCACGCTGCGCGAGGGGCGCTACCCCCGCACGGACGACGAGGTGCTGGTCTCCCCGTGGGTCGCCGATCACGGGTTCGGCGTGGGCCACACGATCGAGCTGCTGCCGGCCGGAGCCGACAGCGCGGACGCCGGCCGGACGGCGCGCGTCGTCGGCACCGGGGTGGTGCCCACGGTGTACGACGACGCGATGGTGCTGGGACTGCCGAACGCCCCGTTCGCCCAGCCCAGCGGGGACGACGTCCAGCACATCTACCTGCTGCGTGGCCCGGACCCGGTCAGCTGGGCGCGGGTCCGCGAGCTCAACAAGGTCGGGCTGGCCGTCACCTCCCGCTCGGTCGTGCAGCACCCGCCCGCCGACTGGCAGTCCACCCTCACGAACCCCGAGGCGTTCACCGAGTACGGCTCGAGCAACGCCGACCGGGCCGTGCTCGTCCTGGTCGTGTTCTCCATCGTGCTCGAGGTGATTCTGCTGGCCGGGCCGGCGTTCGCCGTCGGGGTGCGCCGCCAGCGCCGCCAGCTCGCGCTCGTCGCCGCCGCGGGCGGCACGGCCCGCGACGTCCGCCGGATCGTGCTGGCCCAGGCGCTCACCACCGGTGCGCTCGCCGCGGTGGCCGGCGCACTGCTCGGCATCCCGCTGGGCGCCCTGATCGTGTGGGCCGTGCCGCGGGTCAGGCCGCAGTCGGTGCTCGGACCGTTCGACGTGGCCTGGCTCCCCTTGCTCGTCGCGGCCGCGCTGGGGGCGGTCGCGGCGCTGACCGCGGCGTACTTCCCGGCCCGCGCCGCCGCCCGTCAGGACGTCGTCGCCGTGCTCGCGGGGCGGCGCGGGACCGTGCGGTCACGGCGCGGGCTGCCCGTGCTCGGGGCGGTGCTGCTCGGCGCCGGTGCGGCGGCCGCCCTGGTGCTTGGCACGAAGCAGGGCGGTGAGTACTGGGTGGCCGGCGGCACGCTGGTCATGGTGCTCGGCGCCATCGCGCTCATGCCGTCCGTGGTCGGCGGCATCGGGCGGCTGGGCCGCCACCTGCCCCTGGGCCTGCGGCTGGCCACCCGGGACAGCGCGCGCCAGCGCGGCCGCACCGCCCCGGCCGTCGCGGCGGTGATGGCTGCCGTGGCCGGCGTCACCACGCTGGCCATCGGCGCCAGCAGCGACTTCGCGCAGAGCCGGCGGGACTACCAGCCGCGGCAGGCGGCCGGCGTCACGACCATCACTGCCGACAGCGTGGACGACGCCTGGTGGACCGCCGCGAACACCACCGCGAAGCAGCTGGCTCCCGGGCGTGAGCTGCTGCCGGTCGGGTCGCTGGGACGGACCGACCCAGGGTCGAGCTGGTCCCCGAGCGTCTACGTCCCGCCGAAGGGTTGCCCGGCCGAGCCCATCGAGCTGGCGAGCGAGGCGAGCCAGCCCGCCGACGACTGCCTGAACTGGCAGACCGCGGGCCTGAACGACCGACCCAACAGCTACAGCAGCACGCCGAGCGTGGTGGCCGACCGAGCGGCGCTCGCCGCACTGGGGTACCAGCTCGACGCCAACCAGCAGGCTGTGCTGGACGCCGGCGGTGTGCTGCTACCCAGTCCCGCGTTGATCGACAGCACCAGCCACGCGACCCTGATGACGTACGACGTGTACTACGGCGGCACGGCCAAGACCCGTGACCTCCAGGTGCACCGGGTGCGCGCCGCCGCCCTGCCGCCGATGCGCCAGGGCACGATGCTCACGGTCGTCGGCGCGATCATGACGCCGACGACTGCGAAGCAGCTCGGCATCGCCTGGCAGCAGACCAGCGCGGTCCTGTCCCCGTCGGCGAACCCGCTGAGCCGGAGTGCCCAGGACAAGCTGCAGGAGAGCCTGCTCGGCACCACCCGGTACGCCGAGGTCTACACCGAGCGCGGCTTCGACGAGTCCTTCGCGCTGCCGCTGGTCGGACTGATCGCGGTCGCCGCGCTGGCGGTGCTCGTCGGCACGTTGACGGCCACGGGGCTCGCGCTGGTGGACAGCCGACCGGATGCCGCGACCCTGGCCGCCATCGGCGCCCGCCCGCGCACCCGCCGGACCATGGCGGCCGCCCAGGCCGTGGTGATCGGGCTGCTCGGCAGCCTGGCCGGGATCGCCGTCGGCCTCGTGCCCGGGATCGCGGTGGCGTGGCCGCTCACGGCCCAGCACAACGACGCGAACGGCAACTACGTCTGGGGGACGCCCATCATCGCCATCCCGTGGCTGATGCTGGCGCTGATCGGGATCGGCGTCCCGCTGCTGGCGGCGGCCGCCGCCGGGCTGGGGGTGCGCTCCCGGCTGCCGCTCACCCGGCGGTTGGGCCAGTGATGGGGGCAGGATGGGGGCATGAGCCAGCCTGACGAGACGAACCCGGGACCCGAGCAGGACCGCTTCGTGGTGGTCACCCAGGACGGGATGGGCGTGTCGTCGTCCGGTAGCGGGTCCGGAGACGGCACCGGGGAGGGTGAGGACGCCGAGCGCAACCCGGCCGACCTCATCGAGCAGCCCGCGAAGGTCATGCGGATCGGCAGCATGATCAAGCAGCTGCTCGAGGAGGTGCGCTCCGCGCCGCTGGACGACGCCGGGCGCAGCCGCCTCGCGGCGATCCACGAGCGCTCGCTGACCGAGCTCGAGCAGGGTCTGGCCCCCGAGCTCGTCGACGAGCTGCGCCGGATCACCTTGCCGTTCAGCGGTGACCAGACCCCCTCGGACGCCGAGCTGCGGATCGCCCAGGCCCAGCTCGTCGGGTGGCTGGAGGGGCTGTTCCACGGCATCCAGACCGCCTTGATGGCCCAGCAGATGGCCGCCCGCGCCCAGCTGGAGGAGATGCGCCGCGCCCTGCCGCCCGGCGCGATGCCCCCGGACGGCCTGCCCGGCCATCCCCAGCACCCTGGCCAGCCCCAGCACCCCAGCCAGCAGCCCCCCAACACCGGCCAGTACCTCTAGCGCAAATAGCCCGCTATCCGGGCCTTTCGAGCCCCCATGACCCCGGATAGTGGCCTATCTGCGTCAGGGGGCGAGGAGGGACTCCAGGACCTGGGCGACGCCGTCCTCGTGGATCGGCGGCGCGACGTGCTGGGCCACAGCCAGGACGTCGGCGTGCCCGCCGTCCATCGCGTAGCCGCGGCCGGCCCAGGCGAGCATGTCCAGGTCGTTCGGCATGTCCCCGAAGGCGACGACATCCGCCGGGTCGATGCCGTGCTCGGCGGCCAGCTCGGCCAACGCGCTCGCCTTGCCGACGCCGAGCGCCGAGACCTCCAGCAGGCAGTCCCGCGGGTTCGAGTGGGTGGGGGCGGCCAGCCCGTCCAGCGCCTGGATCGCCCGGGCCAGCATGTCGTCGGCCAGCCGGGACTCGCTGCGGCACAAGAGCTTCAGCAGGCCAGGGTCGTCGGCCAGCAGCTGCCCGAGGTCACCTTCGGGGAACGGCCGGAAGGCGTCGTCCCAGTGCGGCTGGAAGCCCGGCTCGAGCCGGAACCCGGCCAGCGTCTCGACGGCGAACTGGGCGTCCGACATGGACGCGCGCAGCCGGTCGGCCACCTCCACCGCCACCTCCGGTGACAGCGTGCGCGCCGTGACCACCTGCTCGGCGGCGAGGTCGTAGACCACGGCGCCGTTGCCGCACAGGGCGATCCCGCTGTGCCCGGTCTGCTCCACCACCTCGGCCATCCAGCGGACCGGCCGGCCGGTCACGTAGACGACGAGCACCCCGGCGTCCTGGCAGGCCTGCAGGGCCGCGACCGTGCGAGCGCTGACCGCGCCGTCCGCTCCGACGATCGTGCCGTCGAGGTCGGTCGCCACCATCCGCATGCGGTCATCCTGCCGCATCCGGCGAGGTCGGCCCGAGCACCCGCGCGTCCACCACCTCGTACGTCGTCGAGGCGGCCGGGCCGCCGGCGCGGCAGGTGAGCTGCGCGGCGGCGCGGGTCGCTCGTCGCACCGTGAGGCCCACCCGGTCCGGCACGCCGGCCCCCGGCTGCCCGGCCAGCTCGACCCGCCAGCCGCCGTCGTCCAACGCCTCCAGGTGCACCGAGCGGAACGTCCGAGCACCGACAGGACCCCACTGCCGCAACGCTTCCACGACGGCGGCCTGCACCACCGGCGGCTCGGTGGACAGCCCCCGCAGGAAGTCGGCATCGACCCGGCCGGCCAGGTGCTGCTCGACCACCCGCACCGCGGACTCGGCGTCCAGGTAGCCGTAGTACGCGCCGTCCGGGAGCAGCACGACGTTGGCCGCGAACCGGTCGCCGCCGACGTGCGAGCACTCCCAGGTCCAGTCCGGCCAGCGCTGCGCCAGCGCCGCCGCCACCGGGCGACCGCGGATCGCGCAGCACGTGTCGTGCCGGCCGTGCGTGCACACCAGCAGCACGGGCTCCTCGGCGGCGTGCACCGGACCGACCGGCGCCCGCTCGGGATCCAGGGCGAGCGCAGCGTCCAGCAGGTCGCCGTCCTCGGTCCACGTGCCCCACACCGAGGGGACGCCGGACGCGTGGTCCACCACGGCCCACGCCCGCGGACCGCGCTGCGGGTCCGCCCGCCCCGGACGGCGCACCAGCAGGATCCGGGCACCGGACGCCCCTGCCGCCGAGCGCAGCTGCTCCTGGACGCCGCGCTCGATGCCGGACTCCGCGAACGCCTCCGGCGCCCACGGCCCCGGGTGCTCGATCAGCAGCCAGCGGCGCGCCGGGGCCGCCGTCCCCACCATCGGGTCGTCCCGGTCGCGAGCGGCGTCGGCGCAGCGGAAGGTCGTGTCGGTCATCGGTTCGGCGCTACGAGGATCCCGGTGAGCAGCAGGGTGCGGGCCAGGGCAGACCCGAGGTCGTCGGCGCGCCCGGTCTTGAGGAGCTCGCGCACGGAGTCCACCTGGTCGGCCTGGAGCCGGACGTCGCCGGCCCGGCTGCGCAGGACCGCTCCGCCGTCGGGTTCGTCGACCAGCTGCGGCAGCAGGTGCGCACGGAGCGCGAGCCCGGCTGGTAGAGGAGCGTCGTCGGTCAGCGCTGCCGCCTCGCGCAGCTGGGCGAGGGGTGCGACCGGCGCGGCGCGCTGAGCGGCCAGCCGGTGCGCCGCCAGCCGTTGGGCCACCGCGGCCGCGTCAACGTCCCGGACGGCGTCCAGCAGGCGTCCGCGGATCAGCTCGAGGTCGTCGGCGATGGCCGTGGGGTCCGCGACGTCCGCGCCCAGGGCGAGCGAGTGCCGCACCTGAGGGTCGGCGGCGAGGCTGGCGAGGGCCTGGTCCAGGACCTGCTGCGCCAGCGAGTGCCGGGTCCAGGTGTGCACCCCGAGCGTGAGGTGGGTGCTGACCGCGCCGAGCGCGGTCGCCGCGTGCAGGAAGCCGCGCGGCAGGTAGAGGCAGTCACCGGGGGTGAGGACAACGTCGAGCAGCGGCTCGGTGGCGGCGGCCCGGGCGACGTCCTGGCGGCGGTCCGTCCAGGGCTGGTCGCGCAGCGGCGCCTCGTGCACCGGGGCGTGGATCCGCCAGCGCTTCTCACCCTCGACCTGCAGGACGAACACGTCGTGCACGTCGTAGTGGTCGTCGAAGCCCTGCGACTGCGGCGGCGTCACGTACGCGTTGGCCTGCACCGGGTGCCCGAGCTCGGCCGCGAGCTGCTGGCAGAACGCGACCAGCGGCGGCCAGGTGCGGTGCAGGCCCTGCAGGACGAGCGTCGCGCCGTCCGCGAACAGCCGCAGCAGCTTGTCGTCGCTGATCTGGTCGCCCACGGCGGCGCCGATGCCGCCGCCGGCGGTGAAGGACCGGTCGGGCAGGGTGCTGCCGTTCTTGGCGACCCGCAGGAACGGGGTGCGCAGCCCGCGCGACGAGACCAGCTCGTCGACGGCGTCGGCGTCCAGCAGGTCGTGGACGTCGCCGGGCAGGTCAGCCGCCTGGCTGAGCCAGGCCTCGTGACCCCAGACCTCGCGGGCGAAGGCGTCCGGGTCGGCGGACACCAACCGTGGCAGGGCGAGGTGCCCGGGCGTCAGCCCGGGCACCTGCGCCGGCGGAGCGGGTTGCACTCAGGCGCTGCCGTCAGCACCGCCATCGGCGCCACCGTCAGCGCCACCGTCAGCACCACCGTCAGCACCACCGTCAGCGCCGCCGTCAGCGCCACCGTCAGCACCGCCATCGGCGCCACCGTCAGCACCGCCATCGGCGCCACCGTCAGCACCGCCGTCAGCGCCACCGTCAGCACCGCCATCCGCGCCACCGTCAGCACCACCGTCGTGCTGGCCGGGCGTGCCGCTGGCACCGCCGTCGGCGGGGCCTTCCGTGGTCGGGTCCTGGGTGTCGTCGCTCATGGGTTCCTCCTCGAGTCGCGTGCGGGGTCGTGAGGTTCATACCTAGCCCCCCAGGCCGGACCCTGCCACTCAGAGCGCGAGCACGGAAGGCGCGTCCCTCCAGGCGGACAGGCCCGATGGGGTGGAATTGGCGGCGACATGTCCGATGCGTCGCGTTCGGAGCGCATCCTGGTGGAGACTCTGGGGACGCACGCAGGGTGCGGGGATCGATGGGCGGCCAATGGCGGCAGCCAAGGACTGCGGAGGGAGGGCCGTGGCGGACGAGCATGCCGTCCTCGACTACCGGGCCGTCCTGGCTGCGGTCCCGCTGCCCTGCTGGCTGCTGGACGAGCAGCTCGTGGTCGTCGCCGTCAGCGACGCGTTGCTGGCGCTCACCGGGCGCAGCCGCGACCAGCTGGTCGGCCGTCCGGTGGCGGACAGCTTCCCCACCAACCCGGACCAGCCCGGCGTCGTCGGCCCCGGCGGCCCGCTGACCGACTCCGTCGCCCGCGCCCTGCACAGCGGAGCGACGCACGTCGTCCCCCGCATGCGGCACGACATCGAGCTGCCCGCCGACTCGGGGACCTTCGTCGAGCGCTGGTGGTCGGTCACGAACTCGCCGCTCGAGGACACGAAGGACACCCGGTTGGTCCTCAGCACCGTCGCGGACGTGACCGCCACGGTGCACGACGAGGAGCGGCGCCGGGTGCACGAGCGCCGCGAGGTCGAGCTCCTGGAGCACGCGCAGCGGCTGGAGTCGGACCTGGTGGTCCAGCAGCGCGAGATGGCCGTCCTCAGCGCGGCGGAGGCCCAGGTCGGACGGCGGCTGCAGGGCCTCGCGTTCGTCGCCCTCGAGCTGGCCGCGGCGGACTCCGTCGAGGAGCTCACCGACCTCATCGTGGTCCGCGGCGTCGCGGCGATGGGCTGCGACGGCGGCGGTGTGGCGGTGCGCGACGACCAGGACCAGGTGGTGCGGCTGACCATCACGGACACCCGCCGCGAGGGTCAGCGGCTGCGCCAGGAGATGCCGACGTCGACCCGTCTGCCGTCGGTGGTGGCCGCAGTGGTGCCGGAGCCGATCTACCTGGGCAACCGGGACGAGGGACTGGCCTGGGGCGAGGAGATGCAGCTCGTCTACGCGACGTCCGGCTGCGACGCGTGGGCCTCCCTGCCGCTGCTGGCCGAGGGTCGGCTGCTCGGGTCACTGACCGTCAGCTGGGTGGAGCCCCGCGCCTTCACCCTCGACGAGAAGGAGCTGCTGGCGGCGTTCGCGGCCCAGTGCGCCCAGGCGCTGCAACGGATCCAGGCGCGCCAGGCCGAGCGGGAGGCGACGATGTCGTCCCGACTGCTGTCGGAGTCGCTGCAGCGCAGCCTGCTCACCGACCCGGCGCAGCCCGCGCACCTGCAGCTGGTCGCCCGCTACCTGCCGGCGGCCCGCGAGGCCTACGTGGGCGGGGACTGGTACGACTCCTTCGCGCTGCCGGACGGCGACACGATGCTGGTGATCGGGGACGTCGCCGGGCACGACCGGCTGGCCACCGCCTCGATGGCCCAGGTGCGCGGTGTCCTGCGCGGGGTGGCCCACAGCCTGGACGGCTCGCCGGCCGAGGTGCTCACGGGTCTGGACCACGCGCTGCGGGACCTGGACGTCGACGCGCTGGCCACCGCGGTGCTGGCTCGGGTCGAGCGGGACCTGCAGGCCGAGGTCGAGGGCGACCGGACGACGGTGACGCGGTCGCTGCGCTGGTCGAACGCGGGGCACCCGCCACCGATCCTGTTGACGGCGGACGGGCAGGGCGAGCTGCTGGTCAGTGAGCCCGAGCTGCTGCTGGGCCTGCTGCCCGGGACCGCGCGCACCGACCACCGGCTCGTGATGGAGCCGGGGATGACGTTGCTGCTGTACACCGACGGCCTGGTGGAGCGGCGCGGCGAGTCCCTGACCCAGGGGCTGGAGTGGCTGCGGCACCGGGTGCAGGCCCTCGCCAACCTGCCGCTGGGCTCGCTGTGCGACGCGCTGCTGGGCGAGCTGCCCACGGACGCCGAGGACGACGTCGCGCTGCTGGCGATCCGCTGCAACCCGGTGGACGACTCGGGGGAGCTGCCGACGTTCGTCCGGTCCGCGGTGGACGCCCCCGACGACCGCGCGGACCGCGCGGACAGCGAGCTCCGGGCTCCGACGCCGGCCCGTCGCTCGGACGTGTCCCTGGTGCTGCCGCCGGACGTCGGGGCCGTCCGTCGCGCTCGCTCGTTCGTCCAGCAGCACTGCCGGCAGGCCGGGTACCTGATCGCCACGACCGAGACGGTCGTCCTGCTGACCAGCGAGACCGTGACGAACGCGTTCATCCACGGCCGCAGCGAGGCCCGGCTCCGGCTGATCATGCGAACCGACCGGATCCGGGTGGAGGTCGGCGACGACAACTCCCGGCACCCGCTGCGGGCCGAGCGCCAGGACGACGCGCTGGACGGCCGCGGCCTGGACATCCTCGACCTGCTCTCCACGTCCTGGGGGGTGTCCGACGACGTCGCGGGCAAGGTGGTCTGGTTCGAAGTCGCCCCGGAGCAGTAGGCACGCCACACTTCGACGCATGCGCACGGTCGGGGTGGAGGAGGAGCTGCTCGTCGTCGACCCCGAAACCGGCCAGGCCCTGGCCCTCGCCGCGGCGGTCGTCGCGTTGGACGGCCGCGACGACGGGGCGGGCGCACCGGGGGGCACCCTCGAGGGCGAGCTCCAGCTGCAGCAGGTCGAGGTCGACACCCACCCCCAGACCGACCTGTCCGCGCTCGCCGACGACGTGGTCGCCGCCCGGGCCCGGGCCGCTGAAGCCGCTGGCAGAGTAGGCGCGCAGATCGCCGCGCTGGCGACGTCCCCGCTGCCGACAACTCCCCGCACGACGCCGGCCGCGCGCTACCTGACCATGGCCGAACGGTTCGGGCTGACCGAGAGCGAGCAGCTCACCTGCGGGTTGCACGTGCACGTCGGGGTCGAGTCGGACGACGAGGGTGTGGCCGCGCTGGACCGGATCCGGGTGTGGCTGCCGACGCTCATCGCACTCAGCGTGAACTCGCCGTTCTGGTCCGGCGTCGACTCCGGCTACGGGAGCTTCCGGTCGCAGCTGTGGAACCGGTGGCCGACCGCAGGACCGTTGGAGCTGTTGGGATCCGCGGACGCCTACCACCGCCTGGTCGCCGAGCACCTGGCCACGGACGTGCCGCTGGATGCCGGGATGCTCTACTTCGACGCGCGGCTGTCCGCGCAGTACCCGACGGTCGAGGTGCGGGTGGCCGACGTGTGCCTGCTGGCGCAGGACACGGTGCTGGTCGCGGCGCTGTGCCGGGCGCTGGTCGAGACCGCCGTCCGCGACTGGCGGGACGGGCGGCCACCGGACGACGTCCCGACGGCATTGCTGCGCCTGGCCTCCTGGCGGGCCGGGCGCTCCGGACTGGACGAGAACCTCGTCGACCCCGGCACCTGGCGACCGCGTCGGGCCAGCGAGGTCGTCGCCTCCCTGGTCGAGCACGTCCGGCCGGCGTTGGCGGACAGCGGAGATCTGGACGAGGTGCAGGACGGTGTCGCCGACCTCCTGCACCGCGGGCCGGGCGCGGTGCGGCAGCGCACGGTGCTTCACCGCGGCGCGCTGTCGGGGGACGTCACGATGGCGGACGTCGTCCGCGACGCCGTCGAGCAGACCGCTCGGCCGGTCTAGCTCAGGCCCTGCTGGCTCAGGCCGCGGTCGCGCGGGTCGGTGCCAGCACGCCGGACGCGATCACGCTGCGGCGCAACGGGTTCAGCAGCTCGGCGAGGCGTCGAGTGCCGTCCAGCCCGAGGTGGGCCCAGCCGTCCAGCGCGGACAGCTGGGTGGTCTCCTCCAGCTCGGTGCGCAGCTCGCGGCCGGATGCGGTGAGCTCCAGACCGCTGCCCTGCACGCCGCCTGCGGCCTCACCGGCACCGTCGGCGTTCCCGATCAGGTCCTGCTCCATGAGCCGGTCGGCGGACTCCTGCCACTCGGCCTCGGTCCAGCCCCGGCTCTGCTGCAGGAAGTGCAGCGTCGGCCCGCCCGTGTCAGCCAGCCCGTACGTCCACATGGCATCGAGCGGGCTCAGCCCCGCGGTCAGCAGGGCGGCGACGTGGCCGTCCCCGCGGTGCTCGCGCAGCAGGGTGGCGGCGTGCCAGAGCTGCAGCAGCGGGTCGTCCGGCCAGGGCAGCGACGCGTGCCCGGCGTACAGCGGCCGGCCGGGTGCGGTCAGTCCCTCGCAGGCCTGCCGGACCAGCGCGACCGCCTCGTCCAGCGCGCCCTCGGGGGCGGCGGCGAGCGTCTCGTCCAGGATCGCGTGCAAGGTCTGCTGCACGCCCTCGTGCCGGGCGGCGAGCACCTGCTCGGGCGACGCCTGCTGCCAGCACTCGGGCACGATCATCCGGACCCGGCGCGGCGCGAACACGTAGAACGTGGCTTCGACGACCTCGGCCGGCACCGGCCCCATCGCGGCGGCCCGCACCGGGAAGTACGCCAGCCCGGGGTGCAGGCCGAGCGCCTTGTACTGGGTGCGGCACTCGGCGGAGAAGTAGCCGGGCACGTGCAGCATCTCGAGGCAGGCCCAGGCCCGTTGCGCCCAGCCGTCCAGGTCCAGCTCGTCCGTCGATCCGGCCATCGGCTCAGTTCCCCTCTGCGACAAGGCGTTCCAGGACGTCGGCGAGCCCGTCCGCGTACACGTCGGCGCACACCTCGTCGGCGGCGTCCTGCACCTCGGCCGGCGCCTGGCCCATGGCCACCGAGCGGCCGGCCCAGGCGAACATCTCGAGGTCGTTGCGACCGTCGCCCACGGCGAGGACGTCGACGGCGGCCACCCCCAGGGACTGCGCGGCGAAGGCCAGGCCGTGCGCCTTGCTGACGCCCTCGGGCGCGATGTCCAGCCAGGCGGTCCAGCCGACGGTGTAGCTGCCGCCGTGCAGCCCGAGGCGCTCCACCAGCTCGAGGAAGTCCTCGGGGGTGTGCTCGGGGCTGCGGACCACCACCCGGGTGGCCGGCCGCTCGAAGAGGTCCTCGAACGGCACGATGGACATGGTGCCGATCAGCTCGCCGTCCGGGAACGGTGCGGTGAGCCGGAAGCCGGTGCCCAGGTCCTCGACCGCGTAGACGGCCTGCGGCAGGTGCTCGCGCAGCAGGGTGAGCGCGTCCCGCGGGTCGAAGGTGACCACGTCGGCGAGCTCGTAGCCGTCGTCCAGGCTCGGGTCCAGCCGCAGCGTCACCGCGCCGTTGCTGGTCACCGCGTACCCGTGGGTCAGGCTGAGCCGGTCCAGCACCGGGGTGGTGGCGATCAGCGAGCGCCCGGTGGACAGCACCACCTCGCGACCGGAGTCCGCCACCGCCTGCACCGCCGACCGCACCCGGTCGGTCAGTCCGCCGTCGTGGTCCAGGATCGTGCCGTCCACGTCGAGGGCGACAACCGGCCAGCGGGGCCGCGTCGGAGCGCTCACGCGCGCCGGACCGGCTCGAGCACGTCCAGCCCGACGAAGGGACGCAGGGCCGGCGGGACCACGACCGAGCCGTCGGCCTGCTGGTGGTTCTCCAGGATCGCGACCAACCACCGGGTGGTGGCCGCGGTGCCGTTGAGCGTCGCGACCGGCCGGGTCGCGCCGTCCCGCTCCGGGTCGCGCTCGCGGGTGCCGAGCCGGCGGGCCTGGTACGTCGTGCAGTTGGACGTCGAGGTCAGCTCGCGGTAGCGGCCCTGGGTCGGCACCCAGGCCTCGCAGTCGTACTTGCGGGCCGCGGGGCCGCCGAGGTCGCCGGCGGCGACGTCGATCACCCGGTAGGGCAGCTCGACGGCGTCCAGCAGGCTGCGCTCGAAGGCCAGCAGCCGCTGGTGCTCGGCGGCCGCCTCCTCGACCGGGCAGTAGCTGAACAGCTCGATCTTCTGGAACTGGTGCACCCGGATGATGCCGCGGGTGTCCTTGCCGTGCGAGCCCGCCTCACGGCGGTAGCAGGTCGACCAGCCGGCGTACCGGATCGGGCCGTCGCTCAGGTCGACGATCTCGTCGGCGTGGTACCCGGCGAGCGCGACCTCCGACGTCCCGGTGAGGTACAGGTCGTCGTCCGCGAGCCGGTAGACCTCGCTGGCGTGCGCGTCCAGGAACCCGGCACCGGCCATGACGTCCGGCTTGACCAGCGTCGGCACGATCATCGGGCTGAAGCCGGCCTCGATCGCCCGGCTCATCGCCAGGTTGAGCAGGCCGAGCTCGAGCCGCGCGCCCTGGCCGGTGAGGAAGTAGAAGCGCGAGCCGCCGACCTTGGCGCCACGGGCGATGTCGATGGCACCGAGCAGCTCGCCGAGCTCGACGTGGTCGCGCGGCTCGAAGCCCTCGGCGGCGAAGTCGCGGGCGGCGCCGACCTCGTGCAGCAGCGCGAAGTCGTCCTCGCCGCCCGACGGCACCCCGGGCTCGATCAGGTTGCCGACCCGGCGGACCAGCCCGCTCAGGTGGTCGGCGGCGGTGGCCGACTGCTGCTCGAGCTCCTTGACCCGCTCGCTGAGGGTCTTGGCGTGGGCGATCAGCGCGGGCTTGTCCTCCTTGGCGGCGGTGGACACCTGCTTGCCGAAGCTCTTCTGCTCGGCTCGGGCCCGCTCGAACTCGGCCAGGCTGCTGCGACGCTCCTCGTCGGCGGCCAGCACGGCGTCGACCAGCTCGACGTCCTCGCCACGGGCGCGCTGGCTGGCCCGAGCAGCGTCGGGGTCGTCACGGAGGACCTTGAGATCGATCACGCGCTCGAGCCTATCCCGCGCGGCATGGCCGACCTCACCGATATGTTGGCGCACCATGACCGTCCACCCGATCGCCCTGGCCATCGCGGCCGTCGTGATCGTCGTCGCGTTCACCGGCCTCGCGGTGCAGCTGTACCGCTACCGCGCGCGGGTGCAGGAGCTCGAGCCGAGCACGCCGGACGACGGGTCGATCCGGCAGGCCGCGATCATCATCAACCCCACCAAGTTCTCCGACCTGGACGCCGTGCGCAGCCAGGTCAGGCGGGTCTGCCGGACGCACGGGTGGGCCGACCCGATGTTCCTGGAGACGACCGAGGACGACCACGGCAAGGGCCAGGCGAGGCAGGCCCTGGACGCCGGCGTCGACCTGGTCTGCCCACTCGGCGGCGACGGCACGGTGCGGGAGGTCGCCGAGGCCCTCGTGCACACCGGGGTGCCGCTCGGGCTGCTGCCCGGTGGCACCGGCAACCTGCTGGCCCGCAACCTCGACCTGCCGCTGTCCAGCATCGACGACGCGCTCGCCGTGGCGCTGACCGGCCAGGACCACGCGATCGACGTCGGGCTGGTCGAGTTCGACCCGTCCGGTGAGGACGAGCGCCCGCAGACCCTGGTCTTCCTGGTCATGGCCGGGCTCGGCTTCGACGCCCAGATGATGGCCGGTGCGCCGGAGAAGCTGAAGGCCAAGGTGGGCTGGCTCGCCTACGCCGTCTCGGGCGCCAAGCACCTGCGGGCGCCGCGCGCCAAGGCGACGATCGTGCGCGACGACCAGCCCGAGTTCAGCCGCCGGGTCAGCACCCTGCTGGTCGGCAACTGCGGGACCCTGACCGGCGGCATCCGGCTCATCCCGGACGCCGAGGTGGACGACGGGTGGCTCGACGCGGTCACGTTGACCCCCAAGGGGCTGGTCAGCTGGGCGACCGTCGCGGTCCGGGTGCTCACCCGCCGCGGCCACCACCGGGTGGAGCGGATGCGCTGCCACGAGATCTCGGTGCGGGTGGACCGGCCGACCGAGGCGCAGCTGGACGGCGACGTCGTCGGCCAGGTGCGGGCGCTGCGGGCCCGGGTCGACCCGGGTGCCCTGGTGATCCGGCTGCCCGCGGACCGGGTCCTCTCCTCGTGACCGCTGGTCGTCCCGGCGACGCCGGCAGCTCCAGCCCGGTCGAGGTCGACACCCGCCGGGCCCGGCCGCGACTGCTCGCCGGGGTGGTGGCGATGGCCGTGAGCGCCGTCCTGGTGACCGTGCTGGCCCTGCTCGTGCGCGACTCGTCGGGACCCGTCGTCCGGTTCGACCAGCGGGTGGTCACGACGACGACCGGCTGGGCGCTGCGGCACGAGTGGCTGGCCGATGCCGCGGACATCGGCGGCTACGTGCTGCACCCCTTCGTCTTCCGGTTCGCGGTGCTGCTCGCCGCGATCTGGCTGTGGCGCCGCGACGCCCGGACCGCGGCCCTGTGGGCGGCGATCACCATGCTCGTCGGCACGCTGCTCGGCGCGCTGATCAAGCTGGGCGTCTCCCGGGCCCGGCCGGTGCTCGACCACCCGGTGTCGTCCGCGAGCGGGTACAGCTTCCCGTCCGGGCACGCGCTGAACGCGATGCTCGGCTGCACGCTGCTGGTGGTGCTGCTGTGGCGACCGGCCGAGAAGCGCCGCCGGCGGGCGGCCCTGCTGGCCGTCGCCGCCCTGCTGGTGCTGGCGACCGGCTTCGACCGGCTGCTGCTCGGCGTGCACTTCCCGAGCGACGTCCTCGCCGGGTTCCTGGTCGGCGGGCTGGTCGTGGCGTCGTCCTGGGTCGCGTTCGGGCCGATTCTGCGGCAGCGTGCCCTGCGCGGCGCCGAGCGCGCCGTCGAAGATCAGACCGACTGAAGGAGCACCCCCATGACCGGACTCGTCGACCCCGGGACGACGCGTTCGCGCAACCCCCGGCTCGAGCCGGCGGACGGCTCGCTGCCCCCGGCCGGGCGGCTGGCCTCCGTGCTCGCCCTCCAGGTGCTGCTGCCGGTGGCCGGCTGGTTCGTCATCCTCTGCGGGGTCGGCTACCTCGTCGGCCACCAGCTGAAGGACTCGATCTCGGGGGAGGACGGCGTCAACCGCTGGTTCGCCTCGCACCGGACGCCGGGCTGGAACGACATCACGCTCGTCGTCTCGCACCTGGGCAACACCAGCACGATCATCATCGGGATGTTCGTCTCGGCGTTCATCATCTGGCGGCTCAGCGGGCGGCTGCGTGAGCCGGTGGCGCTGATCGTCGGTGTCTCGATGCAGGCGCTGGTGTTCCTGCTGGTGACGATCATGATCGACCGCAAGCGCCCCGACGTCCCCAAGCTTGACGAGTCGCCCCCGACGTCGTCCTTCCCCTCGGGGCACACCGGCGCGTCGTCCGCCCTGTACTTCGGGCTCGCCATCATCTGCGCGACGCAGTTCGAGCGGCGGTGGCTGCGGGTGCTGTTCGGGGTCGGCTTCGCGATCATCCCGTTCGCGGTGGCGACGGCCCGGCTCTACCGCGGCATGCACCACCCGTCCGACGTGACCTTCGGGATGCTGAACGGGCTGATCTGCATGCTCATCGCACGCCGGGCCCTGCAGCGCGCCTAACCCCCACCCTTGCGTCAGGCCTCGCCGGAACGGAGCCGGGTGAGCCAGTCGCCGGCGTCGCCGAAGGCCTGGTCGGTGGTCGAGACCGTGACGGTGATGGCCTTGGCGTCGGCCCGCGGGTAGGACCCGAGCCAGCGGACCTCGCGGCAGGTCCGGTGCAGTCCCATCAGCGCCTCGCCGACCCGCGCCTCGCCGATGTGGCCCTCGCAGTCGATCGAGAAGCAGTACTGCCCCAACGACTCCCCGGTCGGCCGGGACTCGATGCGGGACAGGTTGATCCCCCGCGTCGCGAACTGCTCCAGCATCTCCAGCAGGCCACCGGGGTGGTCGTCGCGCTGGAACACCACGAGCGACGTCTTGTCCGCGCCGGTCGGCGCCGCCACCGCCCCGGGCCGCTGCACCAGGACGAAGCGGGTCACCGCGGCGGCGTTGTCGCCGACGTCGGTGGCCAGCACCGAGAGCCCGAACCGTTGCGCCGCCAGGGGTGCGCACAGCGCCGCGTCGTACGGGGCGTCCGGGTCGACGGCCAATCCCTCCGCGGCCCCGGCCGTGGACAGCGCCGGCACGTACACGGCCTCGGGCAGGTGCGAGCCCACCCAGCCACGGCACTGCGCCCACCCGTGCGGGTGCGAGGCGACCCGCCGGACGTCGGCGAGCGCCGTCCCAGCGCGCGCGGCCAGCACGAAGGTGACCGGCACGAGCATCTCGCGGGTGACCCGCAGCGCGGACCCGTTCGCGAGCGCGTCCAGCGTCGCGCTGACCCCACCCTCGACGGAGTTCTCGATCGGCACCACGGCGGCGGCGAGGTCGCCGGAGCGCACCGCGGCCAGGGCGGCGTCCACGCTCGGCATGGGTCGGGCCACCGCGTCCTCGGGGAGCACCTGCAGCAGCGCCGCCTCGGTAAACGTGCCCGCGGGACCGAGGTAGCCGTACTCGGCCCCGGCCGGCACGGCGGTCATCGGCGGGCCTTCTTGTCGGACCCCTGCTTCTCGGTCTTCTCGGTGCGCGCAGCGTCGACCGCCTGCTGCTCCTCGGGGCTCAGCGTGTGCTCGGACGCCCCGCCCACCAGCCCCTTCGCGTAGGAGCGCGTCTCGCCGCGACCGTGGATCGCCGTGATGACGAGCCCGTCGCCGGCGTCGTCCACGACAGCAGCGGAGAACGACATCCGCCCGCCCATGTCGCCGAAGGCGTCGAAGCGGACGACGGCGACGTGCCGCAGGCTGGCGGCGACGTCCGTGCTGATCCGGGCGAGCTCGGCCTGCTGACGCTCGACCTGCTCGCGCAGCAGGCTCACCTCGGCGGCGTGCTTGGTGGCGACCTCGAGCACGTCGCCCTCGCCGGAGTGCCCGCGCAGCACGCGAAGCCCCCGCTTGATCCGGCTCAGCCGCAGCTGCGCCCCGATCGCGATGAGCAGCGCCAGCACCGCGACGACCGCAGCCGCCACCGCGACCCAGCTGGTCGGGGCGGGATCGAGCACGGCGTCAGCAGCGAGGGGGAGGGCGAGCACGCCCCGGAGCCTACGCGGCAGCGGCGCGCCACGTACCCTCTGCCTGTGCCCGAGCACCCGCCCCACGAGGACGCCCCCACCGCAGGCGTCGGCTACGTCGACGTCGGTTTCGCGCGCCTGGACGTCGACCGCGCCCGCCGCACGGGCGACCCCGAGGTCGTGTTCGGCCAGGGCAAGACGCCGGAGCAGATCGTCGGGGCCCTGACCACGCTGCACGCCAGCCACCCCGAGCGCGCCATCCTCGCCACCCGGCTGGACGGCGAGGCGCGCGACGCGATCCGGCTCGCCCTGCCGGACGCGGACGTCGACGACGTCTCGCGCACCGCCGTCCTCGGCCCGCTGCCCACGCCGAGCGGGCGGGTCCTGGTGGTCGCCGCGGGCACGTCCGACGCCCCGGTCGCCGCCGAGGCGATGATCACCGCGCGGGTGCACGGCACGAGCGCCGAGCGGGTGGACGACGTGGGCGTGGCCGGGCTGCACCGGCTGCTCGCGGTCCGGGACCGGCTGGACGACGCCGACGCGCTCATCGTCGTCGCGGGCATGGAGGGCGCCCTGCCGAGCGTGGTCGGCGGGTTGACCGGCGTCCCGCTCGTGGCCGTCCCCACCTCCATCGGCTACGGCACCGGCGCCGGCGGCCTGGCCGCGCTCCTGGCCATGCTCAACTCCTGCGCGCCCGGGATCGCCGTGGTGAACGTCGACAACGGCTACGGCGCCGGCGTGCACGCGGCCCGGATCGCCCGGCGCGCGCGGCCCCGGGACGCCGTCTGATGGGAGACGTCTGGGTCGACGCCTCGTCCGGCGCCAGCGGCGACATGCTGCTCGCCGCGCTGCACGACCTGGGCGTCCCGGCCGAGGTGATGGCCGACGCCGCCCGGGCCGTCGCGCCCGTCGAGATCACGTTCGACCGCGAGGTGCGGCACGGCTTCGCGGTCGGTCGCGCGCACGTGCGCGGGGTCGAGGACGACGTCCCGCACCGCACCTGGGCCGACGTCCGCGAACTGCTGGACGGCGCCGACCTCGACGACGCGGTGCGTGCCACCGCGCACGCGGCGTTCGCCCGGCTGGCCGAGGCCGAGGGCCGGGTGCACGGCACCGGCGCGGACGACGTGCACTTCCACGAGGTCGGCGCGCACGACGCGATCGGGGACGTCGTCGGGGTGTGCGCGGGGTTCGGCTGGCTCGGCGACCGGGTCACGGTGGGTCCGATCGCACTCGGCGGTGGGACGGCGCGCAGCGCGCACGGCGAGATCCCGGTTCCGGTGCCGGCGGTGCTGCACCTGCTCACCGGGGCGGGTGCGCCGGCCCACGGCGGCCCGGTGGACGTCGAGCTCTGCACCCCCACGGGCGCGGCCCTGCTCACCACGTTGGCGGACGGGTACGGCCCGATGCCCGCGATGGCGGTGACCGGCACCGGCGCCGGTGCCGGCTCACGGGTGCTCCCCGGCCGGCACGGCGCGCTGCGGTTGGTGCGCGGTGACAGCGGGTCCGTGAGCAGTGTTGCCGTGGTGCTCGAGACGAACGTCGACGACCTGGACCCGCGGGTGTGGCCGCAGGTGCTCGCCCGGCTGCTCGACGCCGGCGCCTCCGACGCCTGGCTCACCCCGATCCTGATGAAGAAGGGGCGCCCGGCGCACACGCTGCACGTGCTGTGCCCGAACGACTCTGCCGTGCAGGCTGAGCTCGAGCGCACCGTCTTCACCGAGACCAGCGCGATCGGCCTGCGGGTCGTCCCGGTGGGCAAGACCGCGCTCTCGCGGACCGAGACGACCGTGGACGTCGACGGGCACCCGGTGCGGGTCAAGCTGGCCCACCTGGACGGCCGGGTGGTCAACGCCCAGCCCGAGCACGACGACGTCCTCGCGGTGGCGGCGGCGACCGGCGTCCCGCTCAAGGTCGTCCTGGCCCACGCGACCGCGGCGGCGACCGACCTGCTCGCGTGAAAGGCTGGTCCGCGTGGATCTGACCGTGGCACTGACGGCGCTGATCCTCATCGTGCCCGTCGAGCTCCCCGACAAGACCTTCGTCGCCACCCTGGTGCTGGCCACCCGGTACCGGCCGTTGCTGGTCTGGATCGGCGTCGGGCTCGCGTTCTTCGTGCAGACCCTGGTGGCCGTCACGGCCGGTGGGCTGATCTCGCGCCTGCCGCACCGACCGGTGGTGGCGTTCGCCGCGGTGATGTTCCTGATCGGCGGCATCGTCCTGCTGCGCGGGGCGAAGAAGGCCGACGAGGAGGAGGCCGAGACCGAGGCCGAGTTCGGCGCCAAGGTCACGAAGGCAGCCACCGGCTGGCGCGCCGTCGTGGCGAGCTTCACCGTGCTGTTCGTGGCCGAGTGGGGCGACCTGTCGCAGCTGCTCACCGCCGGCCTGGTGGTCCGCACGAAGGACCCGCTCTCGGTGTTCGTCGGCGCCTGGGTCGGCCTGCTGCTGGTCTCCGCGCTCGGGGCGGTCGCCGGCCGGGCGCTGCTCCGCCGGGTCAGGCTGGCCACCGTGCAACGGATCGGCGGCGGGGTCTGCCTGCTGCTGGCCGCGATCTGCGCGCTGCAAGCCGCCGGCGTCGACCTGCCCATCTGATCCCGCACTCTCCGAAAGGCTCCAACCTCGTGACCGAGCAACCTCGCCGCCCGCGCCCCGACCCGCACCACGGCGTGGTGCTGCGCACCGAGCAGGTCTCCCCGCACCTGGTGCGCGTCGTCCTCGGCGGCGCCGGCCTCGACCGGTTCGCCGCCGGCGAGTACACCGACCACTACGTGAAGCTGCTCTTCGACTCGGGGCAGGAGCGGCCGCTCGTGCGCACCTACACGGTGCGCAGGTGGGACGCCGAGCGCCGCGAGCTCGCCATCGACTTCGTGGTGCACGGGGACGAGGGCGTCGCCGGGCCGTGGGCCGCGAACGCGCAGCCCGGCGACGAGATCCTGTTCAACGGTCCGGGTGGCGGCTACGCGCCGGACCCGGCGGCGGACTGGCACCTGCTCGCCGGCGACGAGAGCGCCCTGCCGGCCATCGCGGCCGCGCTGGAGGCGCTGCCCGCCGGGGCCACCGCGACCGCCTTCATCGAGGTGCCGGACGCCGCCGACCAGCAGCCGATCGAGTCGGCCGCCGAGGTGGACGTCGTGTGGCTGCACCGCGAGGACCGCAAAGTCGGTGCGCTGCTGGTGGACCAGGTGAAGGCGGCGGCGTTCCCACCCGGCCGCGGTCAGTTCTTCGTCCACGGCGAGGCGACCTTCGTCAAGGAGCTGCGCGCCCACCTGCGGATCGACCGCGGGATCGACCGGACCCAGCAGTCCATCTCGGGCTACTGGCGCGTGGGGCTGAACGAGGACGGCTGGCAGTCCTCGAAGCGGGACTGGAACGCGGCGGCCGAGCAGGAGGAGGCCAAGGCACTGGGGCAGCAGTCCTGAGCCGCTGCGGTTGAGTGATCTGTCCCGGTAGTGCAAGATCGTCCGGATGCGTCCGGACACCCCCGCAGGACCTCGTGGCCGCGTCGCCGCTGCCCTGGCCGGCGTCGTCGTGCTGTGCGTCGCGTCGTCCCTCGGCTACCTCGCCACCCGACCGGACGACGCGCTCGCGCCGGCCGCCGACCGCCTCGCCGCCACCACGACCACGACCACGACCACGACGAGCCGGGCGACGAGCAGCCCGTCGGTATCACCGACCCCGCGCCCGACCGCCACGGCGAAGCCCCCGGCCCGGGCCAAGGTCCGCGCCGCTGCCACGCCCGCAGCCAGCGCCAAGCCGCGGGCCACCCGCACGCCCCACGCCACCAGCGGGCCCCGCGCCACCTCACCGCCGCGCAGCACCACCCCGTCGACGTCCGAGGCGAGCGCGGTGCTCGCCCTGGTGAACACGGCACGGTCCACGGCGGGGTGCCGACCCGTCACCTCGGACGCCGCGCTCACCCGCGCCGCCGTCGGCCACAGCACCGACATGGCGACGCACGACTACTTCTCGCACGTGTCCCAGGACGGGCGGACCTTCGACCAGCGCATCCACGCCGCGGGGTACTCGGGCGGGTTGCTGGGCGAGAACATCGCCGCCGGTCAGCGCAGCCCCGCCGCGGTGATGGACTCGTGGATGAACAGCCCGGGGCACCGCGCCAACATCCTCAACTGCGGCTTCAGCAAGCTCGGGGTCGGTGTCGCCCGGGGCGGCAGCTACGGCGTCTACTGGACGCAGGACTTCGGCGGCTGACCGGGCGCGCCGGAAGCGCCCACGTCGGAGCGGTCCATGCCGCACGGGCACCTCAATGCCCGAGTGGCATGTCCTGCTCGCTGTCCCGGACATCCTGCGCGACACGCCCGGCGGCGCCCGGCGACGGCACCACCCGCCACAGCAGCGCGAGGGCGAGGAGACCGCCGAGGCAGTAGGAGTTCTGCAGGATCCGGCCGAACCACAGGACGGGCCAATCGTTCGCGACCCAGCTGATCCCCCACCAGGGCAGCCGGGCCAGGAACCAGGCCGTGATGATCCCGGCGAAGACGAGCCGACGCCGGTCCCGCCCGTCACCGACCAGCGCGGCGATCACGAGAACGACCCAGGCGTAGTGGTGCACCCATGCCACCGGCGACAGCAGCACCGCCATCAGACCGACGGCCGCGACCTCCGCGATGGGGTCACCCGCCCGGTAGGCGCGCCGAGCCAACGTGAAGCCGATCACCCCGACGACGAGCACGGCCAGCAGCCACAGCGCGGTGCCGGCCGCACCCTCCGGTCCCAGCCGCAGCAGCACCCCGCGCAGCGACTGGTTGGACGTGCCGCGGTTGGGCCCCAACCGGTTCGGGTCGCCGAGCGCGCCGCCCCAGAACGCCACCGTCGCCTCCGGCAGCACCAGCGCGGCCGCCACGGTCGCGGTCGCTGCGGCCAGCACGCCCGCGGCGAGCTCGCGCCAGCGCCGGCACACGGCGAAGTGCACGAAGAACACCCCGGGCGTCAGCTTGATGGCCGTCGCCAGCCCGATCCAGATCCCACGCACCCGGTGCCACGGCCCGAGGGGCAGCGCGAGGTCACCCAGGCAGGCGAGCACCAGGAACGCGTTCACCTGACCGAACCGGACGCCGTCCGAGACCGGCAGCAGGTAGAGCATCGGCACCGTCACCAGGGCGCCGGCCACCCACCGCCACGGCTCGACCCGAGCGAGCAACCGGCGGAAGGCGATCATCACCGTCGCGTACGTCGCAGCGACCTGCATCCCCGTCCAGATCCAGCCCAGTGCGTGGAACGAGACCAGCGTCATCGGCAGTGACACCAGCGCCGCGAACGGCGGGTAGGTGAACGGCAGGAGCTGCGGGGACTCGGTGAGCTGCTCGTAGATGGGCCGGCCGTAGACCACCGAACGGGCCGCCTCGCGGTACACCTCGACGTCCACCTGCCACTGGTCACCGGGCCACGTGACCAGGTAGTGCCAGGCGATCGGCAGCTCGGCCAGCACCAGGACCGCGACGACGACGAGTGCCTGCACGGCGGGGCGGGGGGCACGGGTCACAGGTCACAGTCTGGCCGATGGGGCCCCTACTCTGTGCAGGTGCCGATCCGACCACGCCTCGTCGCCGTTCTGCTGGGGATCAGCGCCCTGGGTCTGAGTGCGACCGCGACCGCGGCCGTGGCGCCGAGCGCGGCCGCGGCGCCGTCCGGTCCGGTCGCCCCGGTCGTGCTGATCGGCACCGGCGGCGTGCAGTGGTCGGACGTCTCGGCGCAAGCGACCCCCAACCTGGCGCGGCTCGCGCAGGTCGGCTCGATCGGGGACGTGACCGTGCGCAGCGTGAAGCCCGCTGCGTGCCCGGTGGACGGCTGGCTCGCGGTCTCGTCCGGACGCCGGGCCGCCGACGAGCGCGACCCGAAGGCGAAGGACCCCGCGGTGCGGGTGTGCCGGCCCGTCGAGGTGAGCGGCGGCGTCGCCCCCCTCGGCTCCGCCACCGTGACCACCTGGCCGCGGTACGTCACAGAGGCGGACGGCGAGAAGTTCGACGCCACACCCGGTCTGCTCGGCGACACCCTGGCCACGGCGGACGTGTGCGCTACCGCGGTCGGGCCGGGTGCGGCGGCCGCCCTGGCGCGCCGTGACGGCACCGTCGCCCGGTACAGCCCGCTGACCGGGCTCGGCGGCGCGCTGTCGTCGTCCGACTGCCCGCTGACCGTCGTGGACGTCGGCGCGGTGCGTGACCCGGGCGACCCCTTGCCGGGGCCGGCCGAGCAGGGCGTGGCGATCACCGACGGCTCGCGCGCCGAGCAGGTGAAGGCCGTGGACGACGCCGTCGGCCAGGTGCTGGCGGCCGTGCCGGACGGCGCTCGCGTCCTCGTGCTGTCGCTGGCTGACGCGGGGGCGACGCCGCACCTGCAGCTGGGCGCGGCGACCGGTCCCGGCTACGGGCCGGGCTGGCTGTGGACGTCGTCCACCCGGCAGGTGGCGCTCGTGCAGGCCACGGACGTGACGCCGACCCTGCTGCACCTGCTCGACGTCCCGGAGCCGAACACCCTGGTCGGCTCACCCATCACGAACCGGTCGGTGGCCTCCGGGCAGGCGCCGGCCAGCGCGGCCGACCGGCTCGAGAAGGTCAGCGACCTCGACCAGGCCGCGCAGCGCGTGCAGAAGCTGGTGGCGCCGTTCTTCAACGGCCTGGTGATCGCGCAGCTGCTGCTGTACGGCGGCGCCGCGATCGTGCTGCGGCACCGCTGGGCGTCCGGGTCGAAGCGCCGCCGGCTGCTGACGCTGGTGCGCCGGACCGCGCTCGTGTTCGCGTGCGTCCCGGTGTCGACGTACCTGGCCAACACCGTGCCGTGGTGGCGCTACCAGCACGCGCTGCTGATGGTCGTGCTGGTCGTCGCGGCCTACGTGACGGCCCTGACGCTGGTCGCTCAGCTCGGCCCGTGGCGCCGCCGGCTGCTCGGCCCGTTCGGCGCGGTCGCCGGGCTGACGTCGCTGGTGCTGGCCGCCGACATCGTGACCGGGTCGCGGCTGCAGACCTCGAGCCTGATGGGCCTGCAACCCGTGGTGGCCGGGCGGTTCTACGGCTTCTCCAACGTGGCCTTCGCCCTCTTCGGCACCGGCGCGATGCTGTTCGCCATCGCGGTGGCCGACCACTTCGTCCAGTCCGGACGCCGCAAGGTCGCCGCCGCCGCGGTGGCGCTGATCGGCGTCATCGCCACGGCCCTGGACGTGAGCCCCGCGTGGGGCAGCGACTTCGGCGGGCCGCTGGGCATGGTCCCGGCGTTCGCGGTGCTGACCCTGCTGGTGCTCGGCATCCGGCTGACCTGGCGCAAGGTGATCCTGATCGGCGTCGGCACGGTGGCCATGCTCACGGTGGTCTCGGTGCTGGACTGGCTGCGGCCGACCGACAGCCAGACCCACCTGGGCCGGTTCGTGCAGACCGTGATCGACGGCGGCGCCTGGCAGGTCATCTCCCGCAAGGGCGAGCAGAACCTGTCGATCCTGTTCGGCAGCGTCCTGTCGATCCTGGTGCCCTTCGCGGCGCTGTTCGTGGTGCTGGTGCTGATGCGGCCGTCGTCCGTCGGAGCCGGTGCGCTGCAACGGGCCTACGACCGCAGCCCCACCCTGCGCCAGGGCCTGGGCTGCCTGCTGCTGCTGCTCGGCATCGGCTTCGCGGTCAACGACTCCGGGACGGCGATCCCGGCCGTCGGCTTCACCCTGGCCATCCCGCTGATCATCGCGGCGAGCGTGCAGGCCCTCGAGGACGACGAGCGGCGAGCCAGCCCAGCGCCAGCAGCAGCGCCAGCCCGATCCACGGAGCCCAGCCCCGGCGATAGCCCAGCGTGACGTCCTGCACGTGCCGGCTCGACCCGATCACCCGGCCCGGCACGTAGGCCACGCAGTACGCGACCAGCCGGACCAGCAGCAGGGCGTCCACCCCCGGCACCGCGACCAGCGCCAGCGGCGCCCAGGCCACGGCGTCGTACCAGGGCAACGAGTACGGCGCGCCGAGGACGTAGGCGGCGCCCAGCACCAGGGCCCAGCCGGCCGCGTCGACGGTGACCTGGTCGGCCGCGTCGGCCACGGGCTCGCCGGCGCCGGGCCGGATCACCAACCACAGCAGCACCGCCAGGCCGATCACCACGACGGGGGTGAGCAGCACCACGGCGTCGCGCACCGCGTCGTTCGTGAACGGTCCGGTCGCCCACTCCACGAACGGGCGCCACGGCGTCGCGAGCGAGACGAAGCGCCGGGCCCGGCTGAGCTGGTCGAACACGTGCGAGCCCGCCCACAGCTGCGCCGGCAGCAGCACGATCGCCGAGCCGAGGACGCCGAGCAGCGCGGGCCGCCAGGACCTGCCACGGTCCCTGCGCCACAACGCGATCAGCAGTGCAGGGCCCACCAGCGCGAACGTTGCCTTCACGCCGACGGCGGCCCCCAGCGCCAGGCCGGCCAGCAACGGACGACGCCCGGCGAGCGCCAGCGCACCGACCGCGAACGCCGCGCCGAGCAGGTCGACGTGCGCACCGACCAACAGGACGCCGAGCAGCACCGGGTTGAGCAGCCACACCCAGGCGGCGCGGTCCACCTGCCACGACGTCGCGCCGAAGGCGTTGCGGCACAATCGGATCACCAGCCAGCCGACGGTCAGCCAGGCGGCCAGGCAGCAGAGCTGCCAGCACCACACGGTCAGTCGCAGGCTGTCCCCGCCGACCAGGCTGCACACGGCCTGGATGGCGGTGGCCACCGGCCCGTAGATGGTCGGGGTCGTCGTCCACGGTGGTTCGACCGCGCCGGCCACCGGGTCGTGCCCGCCAGCCCAGCTCTGCGGCGGGACGACGTACGGGTCACCGCCGTTCGCCGCGATCCGACCGTAGGCCGCGTAGCTGACGTGGTCGGCGGAGCCGAGCGGGGCGACGAGGACGGCCAGCACCGCGAAGGCGCCGGCGACCCCGAGGGCCTGCGGGGGCACCCGCTCCCCCCGGTACGCCGCCCACAGGCCGAGCGCGACGCCGATACCGCCGATCAGGTAGCCCGTGTCGACCAGGCCGGTCACCAGCGCGGACGAGGCGTGGAAGCCGATGGACCAGGGTGGAAGTGCTGCGCGCCAACCGGTATCGGCGCCCAGGTCCGGTGAGGCCGCCGACGGGCCGAACGCCGCGGTGCCGATCAGCAGCACGAACGACGTGCCGACCGCGAGCAGCGCCCACGGGGAGACCCGGCGCCGCGACCCGGCGTCCGTCATGGACGGCGCGTCCGTCATGGACGTCGCAGGGCGGCGCGCACGCGCCGGACGGCGAGCGCGCGCCAGACGTCGCGGTACTGGCTCAGCCGGTGCAGCTGGTCGCTCAGGCCGGTGCCGGTGACCCGGTGGTGCAGCTCGCAGGGCACCTCCTCGATGGTCATCCCGCGCCGCAGCACGTCGATGGTCAGGCCGACCTCCACGCCCCAGCCGGCCGCGAGCGGTTGGGCCGCCTCGTAGGCCGGCCGGGTCAGGCAGCGCATCCCGGACAGCGGCTGGGTCGGCGTCCAGCCGGTGGCCCGCTCGATCCCGCGGCTGGCCAGCCCGACGACGAACCCGCGGCCACCCCCGGCGCTCTTCTGCTTCGGCAGCACCGCGATCGTCATGTCCGCGGCGCCGCTGACCACCGGAGCGACCAGGGCACCGGTCTCGACCGCGGAGCCCTCCAGGTCGGCGTCGATGAAGAGCAAGGCGTGCGGCGTGCTCTCGTGCCGGGCCACGTAGGCCGCGCCGGTCTGCATCGCCTTGCCCTTGCCCTGGTTGCGGTCGTGCCGGACCACCTCGGCCCCCGCCTCGCGGGCCACCGTCGACGTCTCGTCGCTGCTCCCGTCGTCCACCACGACCACCAGGTCGACGCCGGCGATGGTCGCGGCCGCGGCGATGGTCGCCGCGATGCGCTGCGCCTCGTCCTTGGCCGGGATCACCACGGCGACGGACGTCGGCTGCTCGCTCACCCGGTGGAGCCTAGCCGCAGGTAGGGTCGGCGCCATGGCAGGAGCAGACAGCGAGGTAGGACGGCTGCGCACCGTGATGCTGCACCGTCCCGGTCACGAGCTGCGCCGCCTCACCCCGCGGAACAACGACCGCCTGCTCTTCGACGGCATCCCGTGGGTCGACCGCGCCCAGGACGAGCACGACGCCTTCGCCGCCGCGCTGACCGACCGCGGGGTCGAGGTGCTCTACCTGGCGGACCTGCTGCGCGAGGCGCTGACGGTGCCGCAGGCGCGGCACGACACGGTCGAGTACGCGCTGGGCGAGCCGCACGTCGGGGACCGGCTGGCCAGCCGCGCCCGTGCGCTGCTCGGCGACCTGGACGAGGCCGAGCTCGCCGAGGTGCTCATCTCGGGGCTGCGGCACGACGAGCTCTCGGCCCGGCGTCCGATGCTGCGCCCCGGAGTGGTGTCGTCACTGGCCTCGCCCGAGGACTTCGTCATCGACCCGCTGCCCAACCTGCTGTTCACCCGCGACTCCAGCGCCTGGGTGGGTCCGCAGGTCGCCGTCACCAGCCTGGCCATGCCGGCGCGTCGGCGCGAGACGTCGCTGACCAAGGCGATCTACCAGCACCACCCGCGGTTCGCCGGCACCCCGCTCGCGTACCAGCCGGAGCTCGAGCACGTCGAGGGCGGCGACGTCCTGCTGCTCGCGTCCGGCGTGGTCGCGGTCGGCACCGGGGAGCGGACGACGCCCGCCGGCGTGGAGCGGTTGGCCGGGCGGCTGCTGCGGGCCGGGCTCGCGCACACCGTGCTGGCGGTGCCGATCGCGCAGGAGCGGGCCACCATGCACCTGGACACCGTCTGCACGATGGTCGACGTCGACGCGATCGTCATGTACCCCAACGTCGCGCACTCGCTGCAGGCGCTGGCGATCACGCTGAACGGCGAGGACGTGCTGCGGGTCGACGCGGCCGGGCCGTTCCTGGACGTCGCCGCGCGGGCCATGGGCATCGAGCGCCTGCACGTGCTGGACACCGGCCTCGACCCGGTCACCGCCGAGCGCGAGCAGTGGGACGACGGCAACAACACCTTGGCGCTCGCGCCGCGGGTCGCGGTCGCCTACGAGCGCAACAGCGAGACGAACACCCGCCTCGAGGCCGCCGGCATCGAGGTCGTGGCCATCGCGGGCAGCGAGCTCGGCAGCGGCCGCGGCGGCCCCCGGTGCATGTCCTGCCCCATCGAGCGCGACTCCCTCACCCCGTAACCCCGCCCCCAAACTCTCGCCCGGCCCGCGCAGATGTTCCGCTATTCGGGGCCATCCGCGCGCTGTGAGCCCGGAAAGCGGGACATCTGCGGTGTGGCGGGCGGTGGGGTCAGGCGGGCTGGTTCAGGAACGGGGACGTGTAGTCGTCGACGCCGGCGAGCAGGGCCTCCGCCTCGGGGACCGGCAGCCGGTCGGCCTCGGCCGCGAGGGTGTCGGCCAGCAGCCGGACGTCGCCCGCGCTGGCCAGTCCGGTGATCTCGGGGTGCGACAGCACCCAGGACACCGCGGCGCGGATCCGCTCGGCCTGGTCGAACGGCTCGTACCAGGTGTCGTAGGCCTGCTGACCCCGGTCCTCGCCCGCTCCGACGCCGGGCCAGTTCCGCCGGGCGACGGACTTGATGATCATCAGGCCGACGTCCTGACGCTGCACCTCGGCGCCGAGCGCCTCGTAGTCCGCGCGGTACGCCGGGTCGCTGGCCAGCCGGTAGTTCAGCGGGCTCAGCACGGTCGCGAAGTCGAAGCGCCGCAACGCCTCCAGGTGCGTGGCGGGTGCCTGCGAGCCGTGCCCGGTGATGCCGATCGCGGACACCATCCCTTCGTCCCGCGCGCGCAGGGCCGCCTGCAGCGAGCCGCCGTCCCGGGTGCACAGGTCGAGCTCGTCCAGGTCGCCGACGGCGTGCAGCTGCAGCAGGTCGACGCTGTCGGTCTGCAACCGCTCCAGCGAGTCGTTGATCTGCGCCCACGCCGCCTCGCGCTCGCGCAGGCCGGTCTTCGTCGCGAGGAAGACCCGATCCCGGATCTGCGGGATCCACGGCCCCAGCCGCAGCTCGGCGTCCCCGTAGCTGGCCGCGACGTCGAGGTGGTTCACCCCCGCGTCCAGGGCCTGCTGGATCGAGCGGTCAGCGGTGTCCTGGTCGACGTCGGCGAGCGCCGCCGCGCCGTAGATGATCACTGAGCTCTCGTGGCCGAGCCGGCCGAGCCGTCGGTACTCCATCGCGCCAGGCTACGTCCGAAATTCACAGGACGCGCTGCGGCCGCGGTGTCAGGGTGGCCGGGTGAGCAGCGAGGGTGAGGTCGTGGGCTGGGTCGCGCACGACTTTGGCTTGCGGCTGTCCTCGCTGGTCGCCGTCCCGCACGGCGCGGACCGGCAGGCCCAGGTCTGGCGTGGCACCTGCGACGACGGGTCCTCCTTCGCGGTCAAGCTCAGCACCGGCGGCTCTGCCGCGGGGCTGCTCGTGACGCAGCACCTCGCCGGCACCGGGGTCCCCGGCGTCCCGGAACCCCTGACGGCCACCGATGGCCGACCGTGGAGCGAGCGGCCGGGTGGACGCCTGTCCGTCATGACCTGGATCGCGGGCGACCGGGCAGCGGACGTCGATCCCACGCTGGCGCAGTGGACCGACCTCGGCCGGGTGCTGGCCGCTGTGCACGCGGCACCGGTGCCGGCCGAGCTGGCCGCGGTGCTGCGGTCGGAGGACCTCTGGCACGGCGAGCTGGTGGACGACGCACGACCACTCGCCGAGCAGTGGCCGGCCGCCGCGCAGGCGCTCGCGACTGTGATCGACGGCGTCGTCCAGCAGGCCGACCGGTTGAGCCGCCGGACGTTCCGGCTCGTCCTCTGCCACGCCGACCCGCACCGCGGCAACCTCCTCGTCCGCGGTGACCAGGTCTGGCTCATCGACTGGGACGACGCGGTGCTGGCCCCACGCGAGTGCGACCTGATGTTCGGGCGGGTTGGCCTGCCGTTCTTCGGCCCCGCCGACACCGAGCAGCGGACCGCGTTCGACGCCGGCTACGGCATCACCGACGCGGCCCTCGATCCCGAGCTGCTCGCCTTCTACGCCTGCCGCCGAGCGCTCGAGGACATCACGGACTGGACCCGCCAGGCCCTCGACGTCCGGCTGCCGGCGCGCGACCGCGAGCAGGCCCTCGCGATCGTGCGCGACCTGCTCTCGCCGTCCGGCCTGGTCGGGCTGGCCGCCGAACGCGCCGTGCAGGTCAGCGCAGGGTGAGCTGGCGGCTGACGACCCCGGCCCGGGCGCGACGCTCGTCGTAGGTCAGCGGCTCGTCCTTCGCGAGCGCTTCGGCCAGCCGCTCGGCGAACGCCGCGGCGGGCCCCTCGACGTCGTCGGCGGTCCACTCCTGCGGCAGGTCCCAGACCGGCACGAGCAGTCCGTGCGCGCGGAACGCCCCGACGTACCGGGTGCCGTCGCCGAGGCTGCTCTCGCCGGTCGCGTGCAGGCGGGCCAGGCCGTCCAGCAGCTCGTCCTCGCCCTGCGGCAGCACCCAGCGCAGGTGCGTCCGGTCGCCGATCTGGCACCAGTACGCCGCCTCGACCCCGGTCAGCCGGGCGGTCGGGATCACCGCGGAGTTGGCCCGCTCCAGGCTCTCGCGGACCTCGGCGTCGAGGTCGTCCGCGCCCTCGACCCAGAAGTCGAAGCCCTCGTGCAGGGTGACGGTCATGGTCGCGTCGGGCGCGACGACGGCCTGCAGGCGCGGGCCGTCGGACGGCAGGTCGGTCAGCGTGATCGGGGTGCCGGGCTCGGCGGCCACCGCCGCGGCGGCCGCGGACCCGACGTCCCGGCTCGGGTCGCCGGAGCCACCACCGGTCTGCAGCCCGACGAGCACCCGACCGTCCGCGCGACGCATGGCCGGCCAGGCCAGCGGGAGCACGGTCGCGACGGTGATCTCGTTCAACGCCGGTTGGTCGCCGGACTTCTTGCGGCGCAGGGCCGGAGCCAGGGTCAGGGTCGCGGTCGCGGCCGGCACCACCTCGCGCAGCGCCACCCAGTCGGGCTCGCCGGGCAGGCCCTCGAACGTCCGGCCGGTGGGCGTCGGCGCCGCGACGGCGCGGGCCCGGCCGTGGCAGGCCTTGTACTTCTTGCCGGAACCACAGGGGCACGGTTCACGCTGACCGACGACGGGGACGTCGGCGTCAGCGACCGCGCTGGCGGTGGAGGTGGTCGAGGGACGGCGCGAGGACTTGCCCATGGGCGAAGACTCTAGGCGCTCGCTCAGGGACGGCGGCGCTCAGGGACGGCGGCGGCGGGACGGTCCACCGAGGCAGACCCAGACCGTGCGGCCCCGGTCCTCGTCCAGCACACCCCACTCGTGGGCGAGCGAACGGACGATGCGCAGGCCACGGCCGCGGGTGGCGTACACCGTGGGCTGCTGGGCGCGAGGCGTCGTGCTGCCCCCGCCGTCGGTGACGTCGAGCTCGACGACCCCGCCCTTGACCTGCCAGTGCACGCGCACGGTGCCGTCGGGTAGGGCGGCAGCGTGCTGGACGGCGTTGCCGAGCAGCTCGGTGACCACGATCTCGACCTCGTCGACCACGGCCGAGGGGACGTCGCGGCCGCGCAGGTCCTCGACGACCGTTCGCCGGGTGCGGGGCACCGAGGCGAAGGCGTGCGGCACCCGCAAGGTGCGCGTGCGGGTCGGAATGCGCGTGGCCACCTGTGTCACGGAACCTCCCTTGCTCGCCCCGGTCGCCGTCAAAACGGACAAATACTGTGCTGGATTGCCGTGAGTCACGGCGCGTCACCCGTTGCTACCGGCTCACACTAACCCGAGGACGGCCAAGGTGCACCCCTTCTGGGCAGAATGCCCGTCAGGCCGGGTGCACGCCGCGTCCGAGCAGCTCCAGGACGTGCCGGGGGCGGTTGGTGATGATCGCATCGACCCCGAGGGCGAGGCAGAGCTCGACGTCCTCGTCCCGGTCCACGGTCCACACGTGCACCTTGCCGCCGAGGCCCTGCACCGAGCGCACGAAGCCCTGGTGACGGCGCAGCAGCCGGACGTCGATCCCGACCGTCCCCACGCCCTTGGGCAGGGTTCCGTCCCGCATCCGGACGGGGATCCGGTCCTCGACCAGCAGCACCCGCGGGACGTCCGGCGAGCGTTGACGCATCCGCTGCAACGCCAGGGACGAGAAGGACATGACGCGCACGGGCGACGGGAACTGCGGGTGCGCGCCGTCCCAGCCGTACTCGGCCAGCACCCGGGCCAGCGTGCGCTCGACCAGCCCGGCGTACCGGGTCGGGTGCTTGGTCTCGATGGCCACCTGGACGGGGCGACCGCAGTCCCGGACGGCGTCCAGCAGGCGACGCAGGGTCAGGAGCCGGCCGTGGTCGCGGTCGGGGGTCTCGACGGAGTCCGCGTCGTCCCAGTCCTGCATCCAGGATCCCCAGTCGAGCTGCTCCAGGTGCGCGAGCTCGAGGGTCGAGACGACGCCGCGACCGTTGGACGTCCGGTTGACCTTGCGGTCGTGCACGCACACCAGGTGCCCGTCGGCGGTGAGCCGGACGTCGCACTCGAGGGCGTCGGCGCCCTGCTCGATGGCACGCAGGTACGCGGAGAGGGTGTGCTCGGGCTTCTCGGCACTCGAGCCACGGTGCGCCACCACCTCGGGGCCGCCGTTCACGCGCACGATCTTGGCACGGCTCGGGCCGATCCGGGCAGAGGCTCGTGGTGCGAGCCGTCCTCGTCTCGGCGGCGGCCCTAGGGTGTCGGGATGCCTGGACCCGACGACCTCAAGGCCGTGAACGAGCGTCGCCTCGCCGCCCGCGCGCAGTGCACCCGCTTCCTGCAGGGCCGCCCGCACCGGACCCCGCGCGAGCAGCTCGAGGCGCTGGCCGCTTCGGCGGAGGAGCCGAGCAGTGACTTCTACGCCGCCGGCGGCGACGTCACGGCCCTGGAGGTCGAGGTGGCCGGGCTGCTCGGCAAGCCGGCCGCGGCGTTCGTCCCCAGCGGCACGATGGCGCAGCAGTGCGCGCTGCGCGTCTGGTCGGATCGCACGGGCCACCGGGCCGTCGGGGTGCACGCCCTGTCCCACCTGGTCGTGCACGAGGAAGCCGCGCTCGAGGAGCTGCACGGCATCCGGATGCGCGAGCTCGCGGACGGCCCCAGCCCGCTCGTGGCCGACGACCTGGCCGGGCACCCCGGCCCGCTCGGCGCCCTGGTGGTCGAGCTTCCGTTGCGCGACGCCGGCTACCTGCTGCCCAGCTGGGACGAGCTCGTCGCGCTGACCGGGGCGGCCCGCGAGCGCGGCATCGCCGTGCACCTCGACGGCGCGCGGCTGTGGGAGAGCCAGCCGTTCTACGGCCGCGACCTCGCCGAGATCGCCGCCCTGGCCGACACCGTCTACGTGTCCTTCTACAAGGGACTCGGGGCGCCGGCTGGTGCCGCGCTCGCCGGTCCGTCCGACGTCGTCGACGAGGTGCGCCAGTGGCGGCACCGGCACGGCGGCACGCTGTTCTCGTCCATGCCGTACGCGGTCGCCGCCCGCGCGGGGCTGCGCGACCGGCTCGGGCAGTTCGCCGAGCTGCACCGGTTGGCCGGGGAGCGGGCGGCCGCGATCGGCGCCCTCGAGGGAGTGCGCGTGACGCCGGATCCCCCGCACACCAACGCCTTCGTCATCTACGCCGACGTCGAGCCGCAGGCCCTGCGCGAGGCCTGCATCGCGTTCGCCGAGGCCGAGCAGGTCTGGGTGCTGGACTGGGCCACGAGCGCGGCGGTGCCGGGCTGGAGCAAGGTCGAGTTCGTCGTCGACGTGGACCACCTCGACTGGTCGGCCGAGCAGGCCGCCGCGCGCGTGGGACAGGTCCTCGACCTCGCACGACGAGGTTGACCAACCGAGTGCTGGCGGCGCAGTGCATGGTGGAGTCGTTGACCCTGGTGACCAGCGATGCGGCATTCCACGGACTGACCGGCCTCCGGACGATCTGGTAGCCGTCAATCCGCTTGCCTGCCACCACCCAGGTCGCGAGCATGTGCGGATGCCGCCGCCCCGCCTGCACGACGACGAGGTCGAGATCGACATCGCGCTGGCGCAGCGGCTGGTCGCCGAGCAGCTGCCCCGGTATGCGTCGCTGCCCGTACGGCGGGTGGCGTCCGGCGGCACGGAGAACGCGGTGTTCCGGCTCGGCGACGACCTCGCGCTGCGGCTGCCGCTGACTCCCGGTGCGGTGGGTGGGCTGCTCAAGGAGATCCGCTGGCTGCCCGTCGTCGGGCCGCACCTGACCCTCGACGTCCCCGAGGTCGTCGCCACCGGCGCGCCGGCCGCGGACTACCCGTTCCCGTGGGCGGTCGTGCGTTGGCTGCCGGGCAACGACGCCCTTGCCGAGGAGTTCACGTCGCTCGCCGACACGGCCCGCCGGCTCGGCGAGGTCGTCCTCGAGCTGCAGGCGATCCCCGACGTCCCACCGCCCGGCTCGCAAGAGGACTTCGGGCGCGGCGGCCCGCTCGTCGGCCGCGATCCGGCCTTCCGTGAGTTCATCGTGCGCTGCGACGGTCTCCTGGACGTCGAGCGAGTCACCAGCATCTGGGACGACGCCCTCGCAGCACCGGCGTGGACCGGACCGTCGGTGTGGCTGCACGCCGACCTGCTGCCCGGCAACCTGTTGGTGCGGGACGGGGTCCTGGCCGGCGTCCTCGACTTCGGTGCGATGGCCACCGGCGACCCGGCGTACGACATCACCGCGGCCTGGCACGTGCTCGACGGCCCGAGCCGCCGGACCTTCCGCGAGATCGTCCAGCCGGACGACGCGACCTGGCTCCGCGCGCAAGGTCTCGTCGTGTCGGGGGCGGCCATCGCGCTGCCGTACTACCAGCACACCAACCCGTCGATGGTCGAGACCGCCCGCCGAGGGCTCGCCGCGGTGGTGTCGGACCAGCGGTGACATCACAGATCACCTGCGAGACAGGCGCTCCGCCCGCTCGATGAGGTACCGCTGCTCGGGCAGGCTCGTGGTGAGCTGGGCGGCGCGGCGGTAGCTGGCCTCGGCACCCACCGGGTCACCGGACATCTCCAGCAGGTGCCCCCGCACCGCGTGCAGCCGGTGGTGATCGCTGAGTCGTCGATCAGCCGCCAGCGCCTCCACGACGGCCAGCCCGTCCGTGGGCGAGCCCGCCATGGCCACCGCCACGGCCCGGTTCAGCGAGACGACCGGGTTGGGCGACAACCGCTCCAGCAGGTCGTAGAGCACCACGATCTGCCGCCAGTCCGTCTCCGCAGCGGTCGGCGCCTCGTCGTGCACGGCGGCGATCGCGGCCTGCACCTGGTACGGCCCCACGGCCTTGCTGGACAACGTCTTCGTGATCAACGCGACGCCCTCGTCGATGAGCGGACGACGCCACAGCGACCGGTCCTGGTCGGCGAGCGGGACGAGCGCGCCCGCCGCCGTGGTGCGCGCGGGACGCCGCGCATCGGTGAGCAGCATGAGGGCCAGCAGGCCGGCGACCTCACCGTCGTCCGGGAGTTGCTCGAAGGCCAGCCGGGTCAGGCGAATCGCCTCGGTGCTCAGCTCGACCTGCGCCAACTCCGGCCCCGCCGTCGCCGTGTACCCCTCGTTGAAGACCAGGTACAGCACGTGCAGGAGCGCGCCCAACCGCTCGGCCAGCGCGTCGCCGGTCGGCATCGTGAAGTGCGCGCCGACCTCCCGTATCCGCTGCTTGGCCCGGCTGATCCGTTGCGCCATGGTCGATTCCGGCACCAGGAACGCCCGGGCGATCTGCGCCGTGCTCAGCCCGCCGACGGCCCGCAGGGTCAGCGCGACCTGGGACGGCGCTGTGAGCGACTCGTGGCAGCAGAGCAGCAGCAGGGTGAGGGTGTCGTCCTGCCCGGCCGAGTCGTCGGCGTCCGCGGCCGGGGCGACGAACGTGTCGGACGGCGCCATGGCCACGGCCTCCAGCTCACGCCGCTCGCGGGCTTGGTCGCTGCGGTACTGGTCGATCAGCCGCCGCGAGGCCACCGTGATGAGCCACGCCTTCGGGTCGTCCGGCACCCCCTCCACCGGCCACTGCGTCGCTGCCGCCAGGCCGGCCAGCTGCACGGCCTCCTCGGCGGCGTCGAAGCTGCCGTACCGGCGCACGACCGCGCCGAGCACCTGGGGCGCCAGCCCGCGCCACAGGTCCTCCAGCGCCGCCCCAGCCACCTCCGCCACCGCCGAGGTCCCTAGCCGTGCGAGCGAAGGTAGCGGCCGAAGTGCGGCACGGTGAACGCGATCCGGCCCCGCTCGGCGCTGTACACCAGGCCCTTCTTCAGCAGCGCGTCGCGGGCGGGCGACAGCGACTGCGGCTTGCGCTGCAGCTGCTCGGCGACCGCGGACGTCGGCACCCCGGCCTGGGCGGGTTCCGCGTCCGCACTCTCGATGTCCGCCATCGCTCGCAGGTACTCGCGCTCGCCGGGGGTGGCACGCTCGTACCGCGAGCCGAAGAAGCCGACCGTCAGCTCGGCCTCGGCCTCGGGTGCACCGACCCGGACGTCGTCCGCGGTGATGGGGGACCGCGGAGCGACGTCCCACACCGCCTTGCCGTACGCCTGCACGAAGTACGGGTAGCCGGCCGTCGCGTCGTACATGGCCGCGAGCGCCTCGTCGGTCCAGTCGGCGCCCTCCTCGTGGGCCGGCGAGCGCAGGGCCAGCCCGGCGGCCTGCGGGTCGAGCCGGTCGATCCGCACGTACCGGAAGAGCCGCTCGCTGTAGGACTTGCTGGCGCTCAGCACGGCCGGCAGGTGCGGTAGCCCGGCGCCGACGACGATCAGCGGCATGCCCTGCTGCGAGATCTCGTGGCAGGCCGCGCAGAGCGCGGAGACGTCGTCCGGCCCGACGTCCTGCATCTCGTCGATGAAGATCGCGACCCCGCGGCCGCGCTCGGCAGCCAGCCCCGCGACGTCCCCGAGCAGCTCGACGAGGTCGATCTCGATGTCCCCGGAGTCCGCGCGTCCGGGCACGGCCGGGACGTCGATCCCGGGCTGCCAGCGCTCGCGGAGCTTGCTGGTCGGGCCGGCGTCCCGCAGCGCGAAGCTCTTCAGCACGCCGAGGACGTGCCGGGTGCCGTCGTCGGCGTCCTCTACTGGGCCGAGCTCGCGGATCGCGAGGTGCAGGGCGGCGGCGAGCTGTCGGCGCAGCGAGGTGTCCGGTCGGGCCTCGAGCTTGCCGCTGCCCCACCCGGCTCGGACCGCCGCCGACCGCAGCGCGCCGAGCAGCACGGTCTTGCCCACCCCGCGCAGGCCGGTGAGCACGAGCGAGCGCTCGGGACGGCCGCGGGCGACGCGCTCGAGCACGACGTCGAACGCGGTCAGCTCGGCGTCCCGACCGGCCAGCTCGGGCGGCCGCTGGCCGGCGCCGGGGGCGTAGGGGTTCCGGATCGGGTCCACGATCGGACACTATCGGGCTCTCTAGCCCTGAGCCGATACATCCGCAGACTAGCCGATCACCGTGTCGCCCACCCTCGACCTCGCACCATTCGCGCTCCACGTGGCTATGGGGCCGCGATCACCACGTGAAGCGCGCTACATGCGGGAAAGGGGCGGCGCAGGGGGCGGCGTCAGATGACGGTGGGGGAGCCGGACGCCGCGGCCATCGGCTTGCCCGCGAACGCCCAGGCCTTCATGCCACCGGCGACGTTGACCGAGTCGATGCCCTGCGCGTTCAGCCAGGCGGCCGCGCGGCCGGACCGGTTGCCGGACCGGCACATGATGTAGAGCGGGTCGGCCTCGGGCAGGTCGCCCAGGCGCGCGGGCACCTCGCTCAGCGGCACGTGCACGGCGCCGTCGACGTGCCCGGCGTCCCACTCGTCCTGCTCGCGCACGTCGAGCAGCACCGCGTCGGCGGGCAGGTCCTGGACGGAGATCTCGGGCACACCAGTCATGCGCACGATCCTGCCACGGTCGCCGCGGCGCCCGCCTGTTGCGACCACTCCGTGAGCAGCTCTACTTGAGCAGTCGGGACATCCGCCGGTCGGCCAGCGGCTTGCCGCCGGTCTGACAGGTCGGGCAGTACTGCAGCGCCGAGTCGGCGAAGCTCACCTCGCGGACCGTGTCGCCGCACACCGGGCACGGTTGTCCCGCGCGGCCGTGCACCCGCATCCCGGCGCGCTTGGTGTCCTTGAGCTCGGCCGCGGGCCGCCCGGCCGACCCGGCCACGGCCTCGCGCAGCACCGACTCCAGGGCCTCGTACAGGACGTCGACCTGCCCCTCGTCGAGCGACCCGGCCAGCGCGTAGGGCGACAGCTTGGCGGCGTGCAGCACCTCGTCGGAGTAGGCGTTGCCGACGCCGGCCAGCACGGACTGGTCCCGCAGCAGGCCCTTCACCTGGGTGCGCCGCCCGGCCAGCAGGGCCCCGAAGGCAGCCCGGTCGAAGGCAGGGTCCAGCGGGTCCGGGCCGAGCGAGGCGATCTGCGGCACGGACGCCGGATCGCGGACGACGTACACGGCCAGCCGCTTGCGGGTGCCCGCCTCGGTGAGGTCGAACCCGGTGTCGTCGTCCAGCACGACCCGCAGGGCGATCGGGCTCTTGCCCGGCCGCAACGGCGTCGGGTTGAGCTTCGTCGACCAGCGCAGCCAGCCCGCCTTGGACAAGTGGAAGACCAGGTGCAGACCATCGACGTCCAGGTCCACCCACTTGCCGTGCCGGGCGACTTCGGTGACCTCGAGGCCGTGCAGCGACGTCGGCGGCGGGTCGAACGTCTTCAGCACGTTGAAGGCGGCGACGTCGATCCGCGCGACGACGTGGCCGACCGCGTGCTCGCGCAGGAAGGCGGCCAGTCCCTCGACCTCGGGCAACTCAGGCACGGGCGCAGTCTGCCATCGCGGGGCAGCTCACGTCAGGGCGGCGAGTCGCCCCACGGGATCCGGGTCAGGTACACGGCGGTCCACCAGCTCAGCGCGGCCAGCGCGAGCACGGCCACCGCCCCGACCCGCCACCACCAGCCGCTGCCGACCCGGTCCCGCGACCCGCGCGCCGCCAGGCTGGCCAGCGCCGCCGCGATCGGCAGGTCCAGCAGCAGGAACCGCCACATGCTGGTGATCGGCCGCACCACCGCCAGCAGGTACACCGGGTAGGCGACGCCGAAGACGCGCAGCTCGGGCACCAGCCACGCCGTGTGCCGGCCGGCGAGCACCCGGACCGACAGGGCGACCACCCCGAGCAGCAGGGCGACGCCGATCAGCCCGAGCCCGGTCCAGGCCCACTCCAGCCAGGGCAGGAACGGCCCGTCCGCCGGCTTCTGACCCCACGCCGCCTGGGTCTGCAGGAACGCGTCGGGGACGCCGGTGGCCACGCCGACGATCACCGGCCACAGCACGGCGGACACGCCCGTTGCGACGACCAGCGCGGCCCAGGACGCCTGCTGCCACACCGGCCACGGGTCGCCGGCCCGTCCCCTCCAGCGCAGCCAGCCGTGCCAGAGCACGACCAGCAGCAGGGTCGCGGCGACCGCCCGGGTCAGGCCCAGCAGCAGCACCACGGGCACGGCCCACAGGTACTGCCGGCGGACCAGCAGCAGCAACGCACCCGACAGCAGCAGCGCAGCGAGCGCCTCGGTGTAGGCGACCTGCAGCACCGGCGCCGAGGGCAGCAGGCACCAGATCCCGACCGCGAGCACGGCCAACCGGTCGTGCCCCGGGCGCTGGCTGAACAACCGCCAGATCACCACGGCCGCAGCGGTTCCGGCGACGAGGTTCACCACCGTGGCGGCCACCGAGAAGGACACCCCGGTGACGAGGACGCCGCGCACCAGCATGGGGAACAACGGGAAGAACGCCCAGCTGTTGTAGTCCACGGTGCCGACCTCGCCGTGCGGCAGCGTGTGCGGGTAGCCGTGCCGGGCGATGCGCTCGTACCACTCGCCGTCCCAGATCCGCACCATGTCGAGGTAGTGCGGGCTCAGGACGCCGACCCCGGCGGGGTTCTGCCCCCATCGGGCCGCGAGCTCGATGACGACCGCGCTGAGCACCCGGGTGCCGAGGTAGATCACGACGACCTGGACCCACGACGGCCACGTCAGGAACCGGCCCCAGGTGGCCAGGACGCGCTCGTGCGCCGCCGTCCGCAACGACGGGCGAGGGGGCGGGGCGGGCGTCCGCAGGTCAGGCGAGGCAGGGGCCGGCTGGACGGCGCGCGGCACCGTGTCCGTCACCGCCGGCCTCCACGAGGGTCACGCGAGGACGGCCGCCGCCCCCGTCACACCCATGGTGACATCGGATACCCGACTACGCCTGCGTCGTGATGGCGTCCAGGGCCGCGAGGTCCTCGAGCGTCGGCTCCCAGGCGCCGGCGGCGGCGTTCGCGTAGACCTGCTCGGGGCGGGTCGCCCCGGCGATCACGCTGGCGACGGCGGGCTGCGCGGCCAGCCCACCGATGGCGACGTCCAGCACGCTCACCCCGCGCTCGCCGGCGAACCCCTCGACGGCCTCGATCGCGTCCCAGTCGGCGGACTCCAGCCGGGCCGTCTGCTGCTGCAGGCGCGACCCGTCCGGCGCGGCCTGGCCGCGCCGGTACTTGCCCGTGAGCAGCCCGTACTCCAGCGGGAAGAACGGCAGCACTCCCAGGCCGAGCGCCTCGCACGCGGGCACCAGCTCGTCCTCGACGTCGCGATCCAGCAGCGAGTACTTGTTCTGCGCGCTGATGAAGCGCTCGTAGCCGGACGTGCGGGCGGTCCAGTCGGCGTCCGCGACCTGCCAGGCAGCGAAGTTCGAGCAGCCGACGGTGCGGACCTTGCCCTCCAGCACCAGCTCGTGCAGCGCGGCGAGCGTCTCGCTGATCGGCGTCACCGGGTCGGGCTCGTGCAGCTGGTACAGGTCGATCCAGTCGGTGCCGAGCCGGCGCAGGCTGGCCTCGACGGCCTTGCGGATGTACCGCCGGGACCCGCGCGCGCCCCAGTCCGGGCCGTTGTCGCCCTGCATGTCCATGCCGAACTTCGTGGCCACCACGACGTCGCCGCGGCGCGCGCCCAGCGCGCGGCCGAGCAGCTCCTCGCTCTCACCGCGACCGTAGATGTCGGCGGTGTCGAACAGGGTGATGCCGACCTCGATGGCCGCGTCGACGACCGCCTGGGTCTGCTCGGCGTCGATGCGGGCACCGAAAGCGTTGCAGCCCACCCCCACCCTGCTGACCATGAGGCCGGAGCGGCCGAGCGGGCGGTAGGTCATGTCCGGGGTGCTCACCATGCTCGCCACCCTAGGCTCCTGCGAGTGGACGAGACCGTCGGGGACGCCGAGCTGCTGGCCCGGGCCACCGCGCTGGCGGGGCGTTGGCAGGTCCGTCTCGGCGAGCCGTACGAGCGGGGCTGGGGCGGACGGGTGTACCGCGCCTGGACGCCGGACGGGGTCCCGGCCGCACTGAAGGTCTCGGTCGCCGACCGGGAGGGGGCTCTGCAGAGCGCCGCCCTCGCGACCCTGGACGGGCGGGGCGCCGTCCGGCTGCTGGCGTCGACGCCCGACGGGGCCGGCATGCTCCTCGAGCGCTGCGAGCCGGGCCACCCGCTGTCCAGCGCCGGCGGCCAGGTCGCCCTGGACGTCCTCGTCGGCCTGCTGCCGCGCACCTGGGTGTCGACCGACCGACCCTTCACCACCCTGCGGGACGAGGCCGCGCACTGGTTCGACCAGCTGGAGCCGATGTGGGAGCGCACCGGCCGCGGCGTCGACCGGCGGCTGGTGGACGCGGCGGCCGAGCTGCTGCGCTGGCTCCCCGGGTCGCAAGGCCCGCAGGTGCTGGTCAACCAGGACCTGCACGGCGACAACGTGCTGGCCGCCGAGCGGGAGCCCTGGCTGGTCATCGACCCCCTCCCGCTGGTCGGGGAGCGCGAGTTCGCGGTGGCTCCGATCGTGCGGTCGGCCGAGCTCGGGCACTCCGCCCGCGACGTCCGGTACCGGCTCGACCGGCTGGTCGGGGAGCTGGGTCTGGACGCCGATCGGGCCCGCGGGTGGAGCATCGTCCAGACGATCGCCTGGTGCACCGAGGACGGCGCCGTGCTGCCCGGGCACATCGACGTCGCCACCTGGCTGCTGGACCGCCTGCCCTGAGCCCGGCCCCCCCTGGCCCGAGCCGCTCACCCGGACGGTGTCACTCGCTCGGCCCAGCACTCCCGCGCGCTGGTCACGCAACTGAACACCCACGCCGCCAACCGGTTGGACCAGGGCGGCGACCTCGACACTGCGGGCCCGCCGAGCCGATGGGCTGGCGTGAAGACCTTCGTCGTCGCGCTCGCCGCCACCGCCGCCGTGCTGGGCGGCATCGGCACGTCGCCGACCGCCGACCAGCCCACTGGCGCGACCGGGTCGACCGGGGCCGCCAGCTCGGCGTCCGCCGCCTCCACCCACTACGGGTTCCTGTCCCGACAGGTCAACGCGAAGGCGCCGGTGGCCCGGTGGAACCCGTGCGCGGCGATCGGGTACCGGGTCAGCTCGGTCGGCGGCGGCGCGGGCGCCACGGCGGACGTCATCGAGGCCGCCAAGCGGATCCGGGCCGCGACGGGGCTCCCGCTGGTCTACCGCGGCCAGACCTCCGTGGTGCCCGGCAAGGGGACCGCGGCGTACCCGAAGGACACCCAGATCGTCGTCGCCTGGAGCAAGCCCGGTCTCACCCGGTTCCTGCCCAAGCCCAGCAAGGGCACGTACGCCGTCGCCGGGTACGGCGGGGGCTCGTGGACGACGGGTTGGGACGCCCAGGGCCGGCAGTGGGGCCGGTTCCTGCAGGGCTACGTGGTGCTGAACTCCGGCTACCACTTCGCGCACGGTTTCGGCGCCGGCCCGGCCACCGGCTGGCAGGGGACCCGCGGACAGCTGGTCATGCACGAGCTCGGGCACGCCGTCGGGTTGGACCACACCACCGACCGCAACCAGATCATGTACCCGACGATGACCCGCAAGGCCGCGGTGTTCGGTGCCGGCGACCGGACGGGCCTGCACTACCTGGGCCGGTCCAGCGGCTGCCTGTACGCCACCAAGCGCTGACCAGTGTCAGCCCACGATCAACCCGTCGTCCCCCGACGCGTCCTCGTGCCGGACCCGCCGCAGGAACAGCAGGCCGAGCACCGGGAGCACGAGCGGCACGAAGCCGTAGCCCGCGCCGAAGTCGGACCAGACCGTGGCATCCGGGAAGTCGTCCGGCCGCAGCACGCTGAGCATGCCGACCGCGAGGACACCCACCAGCTCGACCGTGCACGCCGCGGTCGCCACCCGGACCGACGTCCGGCCGCCGCGGGCCAGCGCCACCGTGGCCACGATGTAGATGACCGCCGCCAGTGCCGACAGCACGTAGGCGAGCGGCGCCACCGCGAACTGGGTGGCGATCTGGAAGACGGCGCGCGAGGTCGCCGCGAGCGCGAACACGGCGTAGACCGCGATGAGCACGCGGCCGGGCCCACGCCGAGTCGTCGGGGTGGCCGGATCGGGTGCGCTCACGCCCGGCCGTTCCAGATGTCGTGCAGGCGGGCCAGCAGGACGGCGTCCACGAGGGCCGCGACGACCAGGACCCCGGTGCCCCACGAGCTCGGCTCGGCCCGCGCCCACCACACCCCGGCGGGCAGCACGATCAGCGCGCCGATCAGGTAGGCCACGAACACGATGCCGTTCACGTCCCGGTCGGTGCCGATCAGCAGCACGATCCCGAGCACCGCCTGGACGACGAACCCGACCTCGAGCGCCGCGGCGGCCAGCACGGTCGCCCGGCCGATCTGGCGGTCGCGCATCAGCAGGAAGGCCACCCACAGCGCGAACAGCAGACACCCCGTGGCGAGGACGAAGGTCAGCGGTCCGGTCACCTCATGCTCCCGTTCACACGCGCCATGCTGGCACGACGGCCCCGCTGCGGCCGCACGGGTGCAGATGGTCCGTTTCGCCCACCGCACGTCCGTCCCGCCGCTACATTCGCCGTCGATGATCACCACTGTCGCTCCCGGACGCGTCCAGGCCTCGCCGCCGCTGCACGCGCGCGAGCTGGAGGCCGTCGGCCCCGAGGTGACGAGCGTGCAGTTCCACGAGGCGCTCGGGCCCGACGACCACGCCGTGCTGAGCGCCTGGGCGACCGGCCGGCCACAGCTGGGTCTGCGGGTCTTCGGCAACTACCGGCGCGACATCCAGCACCTGGAGTTCCTGCGGCAGTACCCGGCCCTGACCGGCTTCGGCATCGACACGATGCAGGGTCGCGAGCCGGTCGACCTGTCGGGGTTGCGGTTCCTCCCGGCCGACCTGCACACGCTGCGGCTGGGTGTCCGGGCGCCGGTGGGCGCCGACCTCGACCTGCTGGCCCGACTGTCCGCGTTGCGGTCCTTGGCCGTGAGCGGCCAGCGGCGGTTGCCGTCGTTCCTGTCCGGCTACCGCGACCTGCAGGAGCTGTCGGTCGAGGGTCCCGTGGCGAACCTCGACTCGGTCGCCACCCTTCCCGACCTGCGTCGGCTCACCCTGCGGTCGGTAAACGCGAAGGCCCTGGAGCCGCTGACTGCCCTCGACCGGCTGGACACCCTGGTCGTCAACCTGGGCAGTGCGGACGACCTGCGCGCCCTGCCGTCGGTCGGGCGGCTTCGGCACCTGGCGCTCTGGCAGGTCCGTGGACTGACCGATCTCAGCGCGATCGGCGAGCTGGACGAGCTGGAGACCCTGCGGCTGGAGTCGCTACGGCAGGTGACCGCGCTGCCCGACCTGAGCCGGCTGACCCGGCTGCACACCATCCACTTGGAGACCATGCGCGGGCTGAGTGACCTGGGGCCGCTGCGGACGGCCCCGGCCCTGCGAGTGCTGCGCCTGGTCGGGGCCGGGCACCTGGAGCCCGCCGACCTGCGACCCCTGGTCGACCACCCCACCCTGCAACGCGCCGGGTTGGGACTGGGCAGCATCCGCCGCAACCGGGCCGCGCACGAGCTGGTCGGGCTGCCGGACGCCTGAGGGCACGACTGGGCCGGCCTCAGCCGACCTCAGCCGAACGAGACGACCGCGTCCTGCGCCCCGGCGGCCTGGAGCTCGCTGGTGGGCACGATCTGCTTGCCCAGCGGGAACAGGGCGAGGCCGGCCATCTTGAAGCAGGCGATGCCGAACGGGATGCCGATGATCGTCAGGCACAGCAGCAGGCCCGCGAGCACGTGCTCCAGGGCGAGCCACCAGCCGAACAGCACGAACCAGATCACGTTCCCGATCGCACTCATCGCCCCGGACGTCGGACGGCGCACGACCGAGCGCCCGTAGGGCCACAACGCGTAGCGGGCCATCCGGAAGCTGGCGATCCCGAACGGGATCGTGATGATCAAGATGAAGCAGACGATCCCGGCCAGCACGTAGCCGATGGCCAGCCAGAGGCCGGCCAGGACGAGCCAGAGGATGTTGCCCACGGTGCGCACCGGTTCAGCGTAGGCGCTCCTGTCCGAATCACCCGGTGCCCACTCTTTACACGGAGGGACAAACCCGGACACGTCCCGTTCTCATGGGCTGCCTAGGTTCGAGGCTCCTGGACCGGATGAGACTCCGGCCAGGTGGTCGCCATCGAAGACGACCCCCGGGATCGCCGCTGCTCCTCGTGCCATCCGCACCTGCCCAGCTCCGGAGACGACATGACCACCGTTCAGAGTGCTCCAGACGTCGACGTCCTCGACCGGGTCACCCCCGCGAGGCCCAGCGCACCAACCAAGCCCAGCCGTCGCCGCGAACCCCGCGGCTTCCGACCGGACATCGAGGGCCTGCGGGCCATCGCCGTCGTCCTCGTCGTGCTCTACCACGCCCACCTCGCCTTCCCCGGCGGGTACGTCGGGGTCGACGTCTTCTTCGTCATCTCGGGGTTCCTGATCACCCGGCACCTCGTGAAAGCCATCAGCCGCAACGGAATCCGCGCGCTGCCGGCGTTCTACGGCGGTCGCGTCCGGCGCCTGCTGCCGGCCGCCGCCGTGGTCGTCGTGGCCACCGTCGTCGCGGCCCGCCTGTGGGCACCAGTGCTGTCCGTCCCCGGCATCGCGACCGACGCGGTGTACTCCACGTTCTACGGGCTGAACTACCGCCTCGCCGCCTTGGGTACGGACTACCAGCACATGGGGGCGGCGGCCTCACCGCTGCAGCACTTCTGGTCGCTCGGCGTCGAGGAGCAGTTCTACCTGCTCTGGCCGCTGCTGATCGTCGTGCTGATGGTGGTGGCCCGTCGCCGGGCGCACCAGGTGCTCGTCGCCGTCGTGGTCACCGTGGTCGCGGTCTCCGGCTGGTACTCGGTCACGGTCACCGAGCACTCGGCCCCGTGGGCGTACTTCTCGCTGCACACCCGGGCCTGGGAGCTGGGGCTCGGCGCGCTCGTCGCGTTGACCGCCCGGTCGCTGACCGCTGTGCCGCAACGGATCCGGGGCGGCGCCGCGGTGCTCGGCCTGGCCGCGATCCTGCTCGCCGGCCTGACCTACACCGACTCGACCCCGTTCCCCGGCTACGCGGCGTGGCTCCCGGTCGGCGGCACGGCTCTGGTCATCGCCGCGGGCTGCGGCACCCGGGTCGGCGCCGAGCGGCTGCTGTCCGAGCCGCTGATGCAGTGCCTGGGCCGGGTCTCCTACTCCTGGTATCTGTGGCACTGGCCCATGCTCGTCATCATCCCGATGGGGTTGGGGCACCAGCTCGGCTGGATCGAGCGGGCGGGCGTCGTCTGGCTCTCCCTGGTCGCCGCGCTGCTCAGCTACGTGCTCGTGGAACAACCCACCCGCACCCTCCGGCTGCCCAGCGTGGCCTGGCTCGGGGTGGGGGCCGGGCTCAGCGCCGCCATCGTGGCGGCCTCGGTCGTCGTCCTGGCGTTCCCACCCAGCTCGACCGGCAACGGCGCTGCGGTCACGCTGGCGGCGTCGGACTCGGCGACATCCACCGTGCCCGCGGTCATGCGCGACGCCATCGCCGCCGGCACGAAGACCACCCAGGCGCCGCGGAACCTGACCCCGCGACCCGCCGCGGCCGCCGACAGCCTGCCCGGCGACCGCGGCACCGGCTGCCACGCCGAGTTCACCCAGGTCCAGCAGGGCGCGTGCGTCTTCGGCGACGCGAGCGCCAAGCGCACGGTCGTGCTGTTCGGCGACTCGCACATGGAGCAGTGGCTGCCCGCCTTCGTCGCCGCCGCCGACCGCGACCACTGGCGGGTGGTCAGCTGGACCAAGTCCGCCTGCCCGGCCGCGGCGATCACGGTGCGCAACTCGAGCCTGCAGCGCACGTACACCGAGTGCGACCAGTGGCGTCGTCAGACGATCGCCAGGATCGGTGCGCTGCAACCGGACCTGGTCCTGGTCAGCCAGTCCGAGACGGTCGTACCCGGGGACGTGTCACCGGAGGACTTCGCCGCCGCCACCGCCACGACGGTCAGCCGGATCAAGGCGGCGACGGATGGTGAGGTCGCCTACCTGCAGGACATCCCGATCCCCGGCAAGAACCTGCCGGAGTGCGTGGCCAGCAACCTGGACGCCGTCGACTCCTGCACCTACCGCGCGGGCAAGGCCTACAGCTACCCGCACCGGCACGCGGCCATCGCCCCCGCGATGAAGGCGCTGTCGGTCCGCACGATCGACACCCAGCCGTGGTTCTGCACCGCGAGTGAGTGCCCGCCGGTCGTCGGGAACGTCCTGGTCTACCGCGACGACTCGCACATGACGGTGCCGTACAGCACCTGGCTGGCGCCGCTGGCCAGGTCCGTCCTGCAGACGACGAAGGGGTGAGCCGGATGTTCATCGCGATCCTCGAGATGCGGCACACGATCACCGACCACGGCCACCTGTACCTGTTCAGCGCGTTCGTCGCTCTCACCTGGGCGATCTGGGCGCTGAAGGTCGCGCTGTCGTGGCGCTACCGGCCGTGGATCGCACCCTACGAGGTCAGCACCTCGGTGGTGATCCCCGTGGTCGACGAGCCCGTCGACCTGTTCGCCGAGGTCCTGACGCGCATCGTCGAGCAGCAGCCGACCGAGGTGATCGTCGTGATCAACGGGCGGCGGAACCCGGTGCTGGAACAGGTCTGCGAGCAGTTCGCGCCACTCGTGCAGTGGACCTGGACGCCGGTTGCGGGCAAGCGCAACGCCGTCCTGCTCGGCACCGAGGCCTCGGTGGGCGACGTCGTCGTCCTGGTCGACAGCGACACGATCTGGACGACGGACACGCTGCCCGAGCTGGTGAAGCCGTTCGCCGATCCGGCGGTCGGCGGCGTGACCACCCGCCAGCGCATCCTCGAGCCGGAGCGCGGCTTCCTGACCCGCTGGGCGGACTGGATGGAGAACAGCCGCGCGCTGTACTCGATGCCCGCACAGAGCGTGCTGGGGTCCGTGGGCTGCCTGCCCGGACGCACGATCGCCTTCCGCCGCACGGTGCTGCTCGACTCGATGCAGGACTTCATGACGCAGCAGTTCCTCGGCGTCTTCCTCGAGGTCTCGGACGACCGGACGCTGACCAACCTGGCCCTCAAGCGCGGGTTCAAGACGGTCTACCAGTCGACCAGCCTCGTCTACACCGACGCCCCCACCGAGCTGCGCAAGATGCGCAAGCAGCAGCTGCGGTGGTCGCGCGGCAGCCAGTACAACACCTTGCGGATGCTGCCCTGGATGCTCGTGCACACGCCGTTCCTGGCGTTCTTCTTCCTCGCCGACATCATCCTGCCGTTCCTGCTGCTGGTCGTCGTCATCGCGTGGGGCGTCCGGCTGGCCACCCACACCGGGCAGAACCTGTACGTCGGCCTGCTGCACCTGCACGACCGCTGGGTCTCCATCGTCGCGATCGTGCTGCTGACGATCCTGATGTCCACGCTGTCCATGGCGTTGCGGCAGATCCGGCACATCGAGGAACGTCCCGTCGACCTGCTGCTGATGCCGGTCTACACGGTGTTCAGCTCGGTGTTCCTGATGCCGCTGCGGATGTACGGCTTCCTGCGACTCGGGCACATCGGCGGCTGGGGCACCAGGGCCGACGCCTACGTCGCGGACCAGGGCGAGGCGACGTCTGGCTCCGACGTCCGACCTGGTCGCGAGCACCCCGAGGGTCTGACCAGCTCGCCGGCCCTCGCCGCCCGCCTACCGACGTCCCCACTGCGTTCTCCGCGCAGCCAACCCGGCGACCCCCGCGCCCTGGTGACCTACCTGATCGCCGTCGCCGCCGTGACCCTGGGAGTGCTCTATGACGCGCAACTCGTCTAGCAAGCTGAACGTCGTCCTGCTCTCGTTCGCGATCGTCAGCACCGGGACGGCGCTGTGGCTGTCCCCGGCCGGTGACGCGCAGTCGGCGGGCGCCGCGAAGCCGCGGTCGAGCGCCGCGCCGGCACCGACCACCACCCCGACCACCACGCCGACCACCACGCCGGTGGCTCCGCCGTCCGGGTCGACCACCACGCCGGCGCCCAAGCCGGGTGCCGGCACCGGGTCCGCCGTCCGCGCCGCCGGGGTCTCCTGGCACGGCGGCACCGCCGGGGCGTCGTCCAGCACGACGGTCGTCCGGCCCACGGTGCGCACCACCGTGACGGCCGCCGCCAAGCCCGCGGTGAAGCCCGCCAGCAAGCCGAAGGTCCAGGGCTGCTGGAGCTTCACGTACCAGCAGGACGCCCAGGCCGCCTACGCCAAGAACCTGTCGGACCCGCTCGGGCTGGACGGGGCCAAGGGCCCGTTCAACGGGGACGGCCTGGCGTGCACGCAGCTGCCCCTCGACCCGTCGCGGGCGGCGTCCAAGCCGGTCGGCGCGTACGTCGCCCCCGCGGCCTCGGTGAAGACCAAGGCCCAGCTCGTCGCGCCCGCCACGAAGTACTTCGGGGTGGCCGAGGACGGCGTCCCCGGCGACACGGCGCTGATGAACAAGCTGTCCACCCAGGTCGGCAAGGCGCCGAGCATGGTCGAGTGGTTCGGCACCTGGGACGAGGACTTCAACGCCACCAAGGTGCAGGCGTCCTGGGCCCGCGGCGCCCTGCCGGTCATCACCTGGATGCCCGCGCACAAGGGCAACAAGAACCCGGCCGACACCTCGCTGCAGAAGATCGTGGACGGCGAGTGGGACGACTACATCCTGCGCTACGCCGGGGACGTCGTCGGCGAGGGCAAGCCGGTCGTGATCCGGTTCGCGCACGAGGCCAACGGCAACTGGTACCCGTGGTCCGCCGGCGGCAACCGGCGCTTCGAGCGCGGAGACAACGGAGCCGAGAAGTTCTACAACACCCCCGCGCTGTACCGGGCGGCCTGGCAGCACGTCTGGTCGCTGTTCGAGAAGGTCGGCGCGAACGACGAGGCGATCTGGGCCTACACCCCGGTGTCCTCCAACGGGATCACCCCGAACACCACGAACACCTCCCAGGTCACCTACGGGATGACGTCGATCGCCGAGGACTACCCGGGCGACCAGTACGTCGACTGGGTGGGCATGTCGGGCTACTCCTACAAGGGAACCAGCTGGTCCTTCAGCAAGACGTTCAGCAAGTCGCTGACCCAGCTCAAGGCCGTCGCGCCGAGCAAGCCGATCCTGATCGCCGAGACCGGCGCCGCGGAGAACACCGGCGCGGTGAGCAACACCGCGCGCAAGGCGTCGTGGATCACCGACAGCCTGACCGGCTTCGCGGCCGACCCCAGCGTCGTCGGGTTCGTGTGGTTCAACAACACCGTGGTCGACGTGCACACCGTCGACGGGGTCAAGATCACCACGGACAACAAGTGGGACAGCTCGCCGGCGTCGCTCGCCGCCTTCACGAAGGCGATCGCCGACCCGATCTGGTCCAGCGGCCGCTCACCCGACACCGTCGTCAAGGCCGGCACCACCGCCGAGGTCGCCGCGGCGTCCACCTCGACCGGCCGCGGCTCCGGCTGACGCCTCCCGCCGTTGATCACGTTCAGTGGGTGTACGCCCGCTTCTCGAGGCGAAGGACCCTCGAGAAGCGGACGTAAACCTCGACCAGCTACGCGGGGGCGCCCTTCGCGGAGGTCATCAGCCGGCGCAGCGTCCCGAAGATGCCCAGCAGCGCGAAGACGCCGAACATCGCCAGGTCGCTGCCGTACGACGTGATCACATCCATGTTGAACAGGTTGGTCTTCACGAACTCGTACGACGACGGGTAGCCGAGCGCCTGGCCCGACGGCGTCTTGTAGTAGTCGAGCAGGTCGGACGCCACGATCGCCAGGAACGAGGCAGCGACCCCCACGATGATTACGCCGACCAACGGGACGAGCCCGCGCTTCGGCGGCGTCAACGCGCCCTTGGAGTAGAGGAACACCGCGCCGCCAGCGATCACGAAGCTGGAGATGGCGCCGACGAACCCCAGCTTCCAGATCACCACCGCCAGGAACATCCCGACCGGGATCGCGCCCAGCGAGAACGCCAGCCCGCGCGACACCAGCTCCTCCTGCGGCAGCTCGATCGGCGCGGCGGCCGCCGCCACCGGCCCCTCGCTGAAGAACGGCGTCCCGGAGTAGTACCCGGGCGACACCACGGGGGAGGGCTCGGGGGAGGCCTCGGACGCGGGCTCGGGGGAGGGCTCGGGCGCGGACTGGTCCGGCGTGGTCACGAAGGCTCCTGGGGGAGGTTGGCCGACGCCGGATCGGCGCGGGCGGACGAACGGTGCGCGCGGATGCTAGCCACATCCGGACAGGCCAGGCGGACCACCGAGGCGACGTTCACCCGGCCGGGCCAGTGCCACCGGGGGGGACGTTCGGCACTGCCGCGACGGCGCGGTACCCACCACGCTCGAGCCATGACGCTCCTCGACTCCCCACCCCTCACGCGCGCCCCGGAAGCAGCTCGGGCGAGCCGGGCCCTGGCGTGGGTGCTGGTGCTGCTGGCCAGCGGGATGGTCGCCTGCTCGCTGCTCGGGCCGGTGGGCTTCGGGGCGATGGCGTACCGGACGTCGTCCACCTCGCTGAACCAGCTCAGGGGCAGCGACGCGGCAACCCTGTTCCTCATCGCACCGTTGACCCTGGCAGCCGCCGCCCTCGCGTGGCGCCGGCACCCGGCGTCCCCGCTGCTGGCGACCGGACTCGGGGCGTACGCGCTCTACACGTACGCCCAGGTCGTGATCGGGCAGGAGTACCTGCGGCTGCCCGGCAACGTCGAGCGGTTCTTCCCGTTGCTGCTGGCGGTGTTTGTCCTGGGCGGGGCGGCCGTTGTGCTCGGCCAACGACTCACCCCCGCCGTGCTGCCGGCCCTGTCGCCGCGGGTCGGGCGCACCCTGGGCGTCGTCCTGCTCTGCGTGGCGGCGTTCGTCCTCGTCGGCCTGCACCTGCCCACGATGCTGACCGCCTGGCGCGACCCGACCTCGATGCCCCAGTACGCGCCCAGCCCGACGCCGTTCTGGATGGTGAAGCTGATGGACCTCGGCATCGTCGTACCGGTCGCCGTCGTCACCGGCATCGGCATGCTGCGCGGCGCCGACTGGGCGCCTCGCGTCATGTACCCGCTGCTGACCGCCTACGCCTGCCTGGCCACGTCCGTCGCCGCGATGGCGCTGGTGATGGTGCTGCGGGGCGACCCGGACGCCTCGGTCGCCCTGCTCTGCGGGTTCGCCGCCTTCGCTGTCCTGTTCGCGTCCCTCACTGCGGTCGCGTACCGGCCGCTGCTGCGCGCCTCGTGACCAGCACCGGGCAGGTCGACCTCTACTGGCTGCCCCTCGGGGCGGGGGAGCGCTCGGGCTGCGTGCGCTGGAACGGCCGGCTGTTCGAGTCGATCGTGGCCAGGCGCACACGCCGGATGCCGTCCGACCTCTACCACTCGGCGCTCGAGATCCACCTGGACGACGTCCGGTTCACCATCGAGATGACTCCGGTGTGGGGCAACGGTTCTGGTGACCGAGGGGTCGTGGCGACCGGTCCGGTCGGCCTGCGCGCACTGGGTCGCTCGAGGTTCTTCCGCTACGAGGTGCGGTGCTGGCGCGGAGGAAGCATCCCCGACCTGGCCGAGGCCGCCGGCGGACGACGGACCCTGCGCACGGACCCGCACGTCGCGCGACGCGTGCTCGACCTCGTCTCGACAGTGCCGACCGCCACCTGGGGCCGGGACGAGCTCGGCACCGGCGACATGTGGAACTCGAACTCGCTGACGTCGTGGCTGATCGCGAGCGCCGGCATCGGCACGGACGACGTCGCGCCCCCGCTGGGCGGGCGCGCACCCGGCTGGACGGCGGGACTGGCCGTCGCCCGCCGCGGGCCGGCGGTGAGTAGCGTCGGGCCCACGCCGACGACGAGGAGCCCGTGATGGACCTGCAGCTGAACGGCAAGACGGCGGTGGTCACGGGCGCGAGCCGCGGGATCGGGCTGGCGATCACCCAGGCCCTCGTGCGCGAGGGAGCCCGGGTCGTCGCGGGTGCGCGGACGACGTCCGCCGAGCTCGACTCGCTGGTGGCCGGCGGCGACGTCCAGTTCGTGGCCGTCGACCTCGGCCGTCCGGAGGCGGCCGCGACGCTCGTCGACGCCGCCGCGGGGCGCATCGACGTCCTGGTCAACAACGTCGGGCACGCCCCTGCCCGGACCGAGGGCTTCCTGGCGATCACCGACGAGCAGTGGCAGCAGAGCCTGGACCTGAACCTGCTCAGCGCCGTGCGGATCCTGCGCAGCGCGGTCCCGGTGATGATCGCCGGGGGCGGCGGGTCCGTCGTCACGGTCGTGTCGGTGAACGCGGTGCTGCCCGACCCGGCGGTGCTCGACTACGGGGCGGCCAAGGCCGCGCTCGCCAACGCCTCGAAGGCGCTGTCCAAGGAGCTCGCTCCGAGCCGCATCCGGCTCAACACCGTCTCGCCCGGGCCGGTGTCGACGGCGCTGTGGCTGGGCGCGGGCGGCGTGGCGGAGACGTTCGCCGCGGCGGGCGGCGCCACCGCGCAGGAGGTCGTCGACCAGGCGGCCCGGCAGTCGCCGACCGGTCGGTTCACGACGCCCGACGAGGTCGCGGACCTCGTGCTCCTGCTGGCGAGCGAGCGGTCGGCGAACGTCACGGGCGCCGACTTCACCGTCGACGGCGGGCTCGTCCCGACCTGGTGAGCGTGCGCCGGTGGGTACGCGAGAGCCCCCGAGACCGTGAAGGTCTCGGGGGCTCTTCGTGAAGGGTGCGCGAGGGGGGATTTGAACCCCCACGCCCTTTCGGACACTGGCACCTGAAGCCAGCGCGTCTGCCATTCCGCCACTCGCGCGTGAACCTCGGCAGACACCCAGAAGTGCCCCCGAAGTTCGCGCACAAGGCTAGCACGGGCTGGTGGTTGCTCCGTCCACCGTTACGATGACGGCTGGCCAGCGAGCGGCCGTTGGGTGCCCGCTGTGCCAGCACGGACGTGAGCCACGCACGACCCACCCGAGGGAGGTGCCACATGGGAGTGTTCGACCGGTTCGAGAAGGGGATCGAGCGCGCCGTCAACGGCGCCTTCGCCAAGGCCTTCCGGTCCGAGGTGCAGCCCGTCGAGATCGCCAGCCAGCTCCGTCGCGCCGCCGACGAGAAGGCCGCCGTCGTGGGCCGCGGCCGCACCCTCGTCCCCAACGCCTTCGTCGTCGAGCTGGGCTCGACCGACCACGACCGGCTCTACGACTACGAGGACGAGCTGTCCAAGGAGTTCGCCAACAACCTGCGCGCGCACGCCGAGCAGCAGGGCTACGCGTTCGTCGGACCGGTGTCGGTGGAGTTCGAGGAGATCCCGGACCTGGCCACCGGACTGTTCCGGGTTCGCACCGCCACGGTGAAGGGCCGCCAGCCCGAGGCGGGCCCGGCGCCGGCCCCCATCCCGCGCGACCCCGAGACCCCGGGCCCGAGCGTCCTGCACGCCCGCGAGCTGCACGCCGAGCGCCAGCAGAGCCACGAGGCTGGACGACGCCCCTGGTTGGACATCGACGGCCACGCCTACCCGCTGACGTCGTCCAGCACCGTCATCGGCCGCGGCAACGAGGCCGACATCGTGATCGACGACCCCGGCGTGAGCCGCAAGCACGCGGAGATCCGGGTGACCACGGACGGCCCCCACCTGGTGGCCACGCTGCGCGACCTCGGCTCGACCAACGGCACCTTCCTGGACGCGCAGCGCATTGGGGCAGCCGAGCTCGGCAACGGGTCCACGATCACCATCGGACGGACCCGCGCCGTCTACCGCAGCGGAGCGCGATGAGCGAGCTCACCGTCACGATCATCCGGCTCGGGCTGCTCGCCGTCCTGTGGGTGTTCGTCTTCTCGGTGGTCGGCGTGCTGCGCGGCGACCTGTTCGGCACCCGGGTCACCCAGCGGGCCGCCACCACGCCCGCCCCGCGCAAGGAGCCGGCCCCGGCCAAGCCCCCGAAGGCCGCCCGCACCAGCCGGCGCACGCCGTCCCACGTCCTGGTGACCGAGGGACCTCTCAAGGGCACGACGATCTCGCTCGGCCAGCAGTCCGTGCTGATCGGTCGCAACCCGGGCTCGACCGTGGTGCTCGAGGACGACTACGCGTCCGGACGGCACGCGCGCATCTACCCCGAGGGCGAGGAGTGGTTCGTCGAGGACCTGGGCTCGACCAACGGCACCTACCTCGGCAACGACCGGCTCACCGCGCCGCAGCAGCTGTCGGTGGGATCGACGCTGCGGATCGGCACCACCGTCCTCGAGCTGCGCAGGTAGCGCCGGATGGCTGTCGCGCTGCGCTACGCGGCCCGCTCGGACATCGGGCTGGGTCGCTACAAGAACAACCAGGACTCCGGGTACGCCGGGCCGCACCTGCTCGCGGTCTGCGACGGCATGGGTGGGCACGCCGCGGGGGACGTCGCGAGCTCGGTCGCCCTCGGCGAGCTGGTCGCCCTGGACGGCGAGTCCCACGGCGGCGACGCGCTGCAGCAGCTCGACGCGACGATTCACGCCGCGAACGCGGCCCTGCAGGCGCGGGTCCGCGCCGAGCCGGACCTGGCCGGCATGGGCACCACGACCACCGCACTGGTCCTGCACGGGCAGCGGATCGCGCTCGCGCACATCGGCGACTCACGCTGCTACCTGTTGCGGGACGGCGAGATCACCCGCCTCACGCACGACCACACGTTCGTCCAGCGCCTCGTCGACGAGGGCAAGATCACCGAGGACGAGGCGGAGCGGCACCCGCAGCGGTCGGTGATCACCCGGGTGCTGACCGGCGACCCGGACGACGAGCCCGACCTGTCCGTGCGCGAGGCCCGGGTGGGCGACCGGTACCTCGTCTGCTCCGACGGCCTCACCGGCGTCGTCCGCGACGACACGCTCGCCGAGGTGCTCGGCGAGCAGGACGACCCGGGCACCTGCGCACAGGCCCTAGTCGACCTCGCGCTGCGTGGCGGTGGTGCCGACAACATCACCTGCGTGGTCGCGCACGTGGTCGACCCCGGGTCGGCCGCCCCGAGCTCGGCTCCGCAGGTCGTCGGCTCGGCCGCGGTGCGCGGCACGGTCCCGCCGGTCACCCCGCCCAGCACGCCCGCCGCCAAGGCCGCCGCGCTCGACCGTCCCGACCCGACCGAGCCGGACGACGAGCCGCCCACCGCGCGACCGGTGTCCGGTGCGCGCCGGGCGATGCGTGCCGTCGCGGCGTTGCTCGTGGTCGGCGTGCTCGTGGCCGGCGGCTACGCGGCCTACGCCTGGAGCCAGCAGCAGTACTACGTCGGCGCGGACGGCGAGAACGTCGCCATCTACCGCGGGCTGCCCCAGGACCTCGGCCCGATCAGCCTCTCGCACGTCTACGAGGCGCAGGACCTGGCGCTGAGTGACCTGCCGGAGTACACGGCCGAGCGGGTCCGTGACGCGATCACCGTGGACGACCTGAGCGCCGCGCACGCCAAGGTCGACGAGCTGCGCACCCAGGTGTGTGCGACCCCGACGCCCAGCGCCACCCCCAGCCCGACCACCACCCCCAGTCCGAGCGCGAGCGCGAGCCCGACCGCCTCACCCACGGCCACGCCCACCCCGACGCCCACCCCGACCCCCACGACGGGCACGACGACCGACTGCGGGAGCGCGGGCTGATGGCCACGATCACGACGGTCGTCCCGCGCACCCGCCGTGGCGTCGAGCTGGTGCTGCTCGTGTTCGCGGTGGGCATCGTGCTGGTGGCGTACGCGAACGTCGGCCTGGCGGTGGACGGCGAGCTGCCGCCGAGCATGGTCTCGTACGGCGTCGGGCTGATCGTGCTGGTCGGCGCGGTGCACCTGATGCTGCGCTGGAAGGCCTCGTACGCCGACCCCGTGATGCTGCCGATCGCCACGCTGCTCAACGGTCTCGGCCTCGTGATGATCCACCGCCTCGACCTGGCGGAGGACCGCAGCGGCGGCGGAATGGCTGCCCGGCAGCTGATCTGGATGACCATCGGCGTCGCGATCTGCCTGGCGATCCTCTACGTCATCCGCGACCACCGGATGCTGCAGCGCTACACGTTCACCGCGATGCTCGTCGGTCTCGGCCTGCTGCTCCTGCCGCTGGTCCCCGGGCTGGGCAAGAACATCAACGGCTCGCGGATCTGGATCGGCGTGGGGTCGCTGTCGTTCCAGCCCGGTGAGCTCGCCAAGATCCTGCTGGCGATCTTCTTCGCCGGCTACCTCGTGCAGACCCGCGACTCCCTGGCCCTGGTCGGTCGCAAGGTGCTCGGCATCTCGTTCCCGCGGGCCCGCGACCTCGGCCCGATCATCGTGGCCTGGCTCGCCAGCCTTGCCGTGCTGATCTTCGAGCGCGACCTCGGCTCGTCGCTGCTCTTCTTCGGGCTCTTCGTCGCCATGCTGTACGTGGCGACCGAGCGCAAGAGCTGGATCTTCATCGGCTTCGTGCTGTTCGTCGCCGGCTCCTACCTCGCCTACCTGATGTTCGGGCACGTGCAGCGCCGCGTGCTGCTGTGGCTGCACCCGTTCTCGCAGAAGGCTCTCGAGGTCAGCGACCAGCTCGTGCGAGGCCTGTTCGGGATGGCGGACGGCGGATTGCTGGGGACCGGTCTCGGACGCGGTCACCCCGACCTGACCTACTACGCCGAGAGCGACTTCATCGTGCCGTCGTTCGGCGAGGAGATCGGCCTGGTCGGCGTCTTCGCCCTGCTGCTGCTCTACCTGATCTTCGTCGAGCGCGGCCTGCGCACGGCCCTGGGGGTGCGCGACGGCTACGGCAAGCTGCTGGCCAGCGGCCTGGCGTTCACCGTTGCGCTGCAGTGCTTCGTGGTCGTCGGCGGCGTCACCCGGGTCATCCCGCTGACCGGTCTGACGATGCCGTTCCTGTCCGCGGGCGGCAGCTCGCTCGTCGCCAACTGGGCCATCCTCGGGCTGCTGCTGCGGATCAGCGACCAGGCCCGACGTCCGGCCCCGGCGATCGAGCCCACCAACCTCGGGCTGGACGACGCGCCCACCGAGGTGGTGAAGCTGCGATGAACGCACCCATCCGGCGGCTCTCCGTCCTCGTGCTCGTGCTCTTCGGCTCGTTGCTGCTGTCGTCCACGTACATCCAGTTCGTGCAGGCGTCGTCGTTGCGCGAGAAGCCGAACAACCGTCGCACCCTCCTGGAGAACTACTCCCGCCAGCGTGGCCCGATCCTGATCACCGGCAAGCCGGTCGCCCGGTCGGTGGCCACCGACGACGAGCTGAAGTACGTGCGGCAGTACAGCAACGGCGAGCTGTACTCGCACCTGACCGGGTACTACTCGTTCGTGTACGGCGCGGGCGCCGGCATCGAGCGTTCCGAGAACGACCTGCTCTCCGGCCAGGCCGACCAGCTGTTCTACCGCCGCGTCGTCGACGTGCTGACCGGCCGAGAGCAGCAGGGCGCCTCGGTCGAGCTGACCGTCGACCCGGCGGCGCAGAAGGCGGCGGCGGACGGCCTGGGCGAGCAGCGCGGCGCCGTCGTGGCCCTCGACCCGCGCACCGGCGCCATCCTGGCGATGGCCAGCAACCCGACGTACGACCCGAACGAGCTGGCCGGCCACGACCTCACCACGGTGCAGGCCAACTACAAGCGGCTGCTCGCGGACGACGACGACCCGCTGATCAACCGGTCGATCCAGGCGCTCTACCCGCCGGGGTCGACGTTCAAGGTGGTGACCGCGGCAGCGGCCCTGTCCAGCGGCAGGTACACCGAGAACTCCGTGGTGCCCGGCCCGGCCGTCCTCGACCTGCCGCAGACCACGGCGAACCTGCGCAACGACTTCGCGGGCAGCTGCGGGCCGAACGACAAGGTCGACCTGACCCGCGCCCTGCAGATCTCGTGCAACACGGCGTTCGCCTCGCTCGGCCTGGCCCTCGGCGACGACGCGATCCGGGCGCAGGCCGAGAAGTTCGGGTTCGGCGACCGGATCGGCGTCCCCATGCCGGTCGCGCCCAGCATCGTCCCGGCCGACATGAACAAGCCGCAGACCGCGCAGGCCGCCATCGGCCAGTACGACGTCCGGGTCACCCCGCTGCAGATGGCGATGGTCGCGGCCGGCGTCGCGAACGACGGCGTCGTGATGGCGCCCTACTCGGTCAAGACCGTGCGCGGCCCGGACCTCGACGTCCTCGACCAGGCGAAGCCGCAGGAGCTCAGCCGCGCCGTCGACTCGAGCGTCGCGGACCAGCTGACCCGGATGATGGAGAAGGTCGTCGAGTCCGGCACCGGCACCCGCGCGCAGATCCCCGGCATCAAGGTCGCCGGCAAGACCGGCACGGCCCAGCACGCCAAGGGCGAGCCGCCGCACGCGTGGTTCATCTGCTTCGCGCCCGCCGACGACCCGAAGGTCGCCGTGGCCGTGGTCGTCGAGGACGGCGGCAAGGCCGGCAACGAGGCGTTCGGCGGCCGGATCGCCGCCCCCATCGCCAAGTCCGTGATGGAGGCGGTGCTGCGATGAGCGACCTGCACCCCGAGCCCGGCCTGCGGGTCGCCGACCGGTACCAGCTGACCTCCCGGATCGCCGTCGGCGGCATGGGCGAGGTGTGGCGCGCGCAGGACGAGATCCTCGGCCGGGAGGTCGCGGTCAAGCTGCTGCGCCGCGAGTTCGCCCAGGACGAGATGTTCCTGACCCGCTTCCGCGCCGAGGCCCGGCACACGGCGTCCCTGAGCCACCCCGGCATCGCCTCGGTCTACGACTACGGGGAGACGCTGGGCACCGCCTACCTGGTGATGGAGCTGGTGGACGGCGAGCCGTTGTCCGCGTGGCTGTCCCGCCAGGGCGCGCTGCCCGCCGCGACCGCCGTGCCGCTGATCCAGCAGGCGGCGGCCGGGTTGCAGGCCGCGCACGACGGCGGCGTGGTGCACCGCGACATCAAGCCGGCGAACCTGCTGATCACCCACGACGAGACGCTCAAGATCACCGACTTCGGCATCGCCCGGGCCGGCGACCAGGTGCCGATCACCCGCACCGGCGAGGTGATGGGCACGGCGCAGTACCTGTCCCCGGAGCAGGCCATCGGCCAGCCGGCCACCCCGCTGAGTGACGTGTACGCGCTCGGCGTCGTGGCGTACGAGACCCTGGCCGGACGTCGTCCCTTCGACCACGGCACCGCCGTGGCCACCGCGATGGCTCAGGTCAACGACGCGCCCGACCCGCTGCCGCCGGACGTCCCGGCGTCGGTGGCCGCCGTCGTCCTGTGGGCGATGGAGAAGGACCCGGCGCACCGCCCGCAGAGCGCGGCCGAGCTCGGGCAGGCCCTCGGCGGCGCCATGCAGGGCGTCGACACGGCGCCGTCGGGCACCCAGGTCATGCCCGCGGTGGTCGCCCCCGTGCCGGTCACCGGGCCGCCGACCACGGTCACCGCCGCGTCCGGCCCGGTGCCGGCCGACCACCGCACGCGCAACGTCCTGCTGGCCGTCCTCGGCGTGCTGCTCGTCGCCGCGCTGGTCGCCCTCGCCGTGCACCAGCTGGGCGATGACACCACCAACCCCACCCCCGGTACGACGGCCACGACGTCCGCCCCGACGACCTCCGCCCCGACGACCTCGCAGACCACCTCGAGCCCGGACGAGATCACCCTCGACCCCGCCGACTACGTCGGGCGTCCGGCGAAGGACGTCGAGCGCGAGCTCAAGGCGATGGGGCTGGAGGTCACGCAGAACCCGGTGAAGGACACCGGCGCGGAGCAGAACACCGTGGTCGCGCTCTCGCCGACGTCCGGGCTGCAGGAGGGCGACACCGTCACCCTCGACGTGGCGAAGGGAAAGTCCGAGCCCACGAACACCCCGACGACATCGACCACCAGCACGACGACCACCACGACCACCACCACGACGACCCCGGAGACCCCGGCGACCTCCCCGACCGGGGACGCGGCCGGCACCGCAGACGCGACGGGCGACCCCGGGGACCCGATCAGCACCGAGGCGGCAGGATGATCCACGACCGCACCGACACGAAGGGCACGACGTGAACGCGACACCCCGCCTGCTCGGCGGACGCTACGAGGTCGGCGACCTGCTGGGACGCGGCGGCATGGCCGACGTGCACCTCGGCCGGGACGCCCGGCTCGGTCGTGCCGTGGCCATCAAGATGCTGCGCTCCGACCTCGCCCGCGACCCGTCGTTCCAGGCCCGGTTCCGTCGCGAGGCCCAGTCCGCGGCAGCGCTCAACCACCCCGCGGTGGTGGCGGTCTACGACAGCGGCGAGGAGCCCGCGGTCGAGGGCGGCGTCGCGGTGCCGTACATCGTCATGGAGTACGTCGAGGGCCGCACGCTGCGCGAGCTCGTCAGCACCGGCCAGCCCATGGGCTGGCGCGAGGCGCTCCGGGTGACCAGCGGGGTTCTCGCCGCGCTCGGCTACAGCCACCGCGCCGGCATCGTGCACCGCGACATCAAGCCCGCCAACGTGATGGTCACGCCGTCCGGTGACATCAAGGTCATGGACTTCGGCATCGCCCGGGCCATCGCCGACTCCTCGGCGACGATGACCCAGACGCAGGCCGTGATCGGCACCGCCCAGTACCTCTCACCGGAGCAGGCCCGCGGCGAGACCGTCGACGCCCGCAGCGACCTCTACTCGGCAGGCTGCCTGCTCTTCGAGCTGCTCACCCTGCGGCCGCCGTTCATCGCGGACTCCCCGGTCGCCGTCGCGTACCAGCACGTGAGCGAGGCGGCGATCGCGCCGAGCACGGTCGCGGACGACGTCCCGCCGGCTGTGGACGCGATCGTGCTGCACGCGCTCGAGAAGGACCGCGGCAGCCGCTACCAGACCGCCGACGACTTCCGCGAGGACGTCGAGGCCGCGCTGGCCGGCCGCCGGATCAGCAACGCCGCGCTCGGCTCCGTCGCCGCCGGTGCGCTGGCCGGTGCGGCGCTGGCGACCGAGGCGATGGGCACCGTGCCGACGACGGCCGCGACCACCGCGCTGCCGCCGGCCGTGCCCGAGGCGGACATGCTGCCGGACGCCGGCGAGGAGGAGAAGCCCAACCGCACCGGGCTGTGGATCCTGCTCGGCCTGCTGGCCGCGGCACTGATCGCGGTGGCCGTGCTCGTGCTGCCTGGCATGCTCGGCGGCAACGAGACGCCACCGGTCACCAAGGTGGCGGTGCCCGACCTGACGTCGATGACCGCCGACCAGGCGGTCAGCGCGCTCACCGCCAAGGGGTTGAAGCTCGGCACCCACGAGACCGCAGCCAGCGACACGGTGGACGAGGGCAAGGTCATCAGCCAGGACCCCGGCGCCAACGCGCAGGTCGAACCGGCCTCGGCGGTCAACGTGGTGCTCTCGTCCGGGCCGGACGCCGTCGAGGTGCCGAAGCTCGAGGGGCTGACCAAGAGCCAGGCGACCAGTGCGCTGAAGGAGGTCGGGCTCAAGCTCGGGGAGGTCACCGAGGTCGAGTCGACCGAGCAGGACGCGGGGCACATCGTGTCGAGCAACCCGTCCGCCGGTGACTCCGTGGCCAAGGACACTGCGGTCGCCGTCGAGATCGCCAACGGCAAGGTCACCGTGCCCAACGTGCGCGGCCAGACGGTGTCCGAGGCGACGACCACGCTGACCAACGCCAACCTGAAGGTCGACGCGACCCAGTACGAGGAGAGCACCCAGCCCGAGGGCACCGTCATCTCGCAGACGAACGCCGGCAAGACCGTCGACCAGGGGACGACGATCAAGCTGGTGATCGCCAAGGCGCCGGCCACGCCTACCGAGACGCCCACGGGCACCCCGACGGGCACCCCGACGAGTACGCCCTAGCGCGTCGGGATCAGCTGCGCACCAGCGGCGCCATGCCCGCAGAGCGGGCGACGGCTCCGTCGTCCCCGCAGGTGGTCAGCCAGTTGGCGAGCAGCAGGTGCCCGCCCTCGGTGAGCACCGACTCGGGGTGGAACTGCACGCCCTCGAGCGGCAGGTCGCGGTGCCGGACGGCCATGATGATGCCGCTCGCGGTGCTCCCGGTGACCTCGAGCTCGTCCGGCACGGTCTCGGGCTCGATGGTCAGCGAGTGGTAGCGGGTGGCGGTGAACGGCGTCGGCAGGCCGGCCAGCACGCCGGCGCCCTCGTGCTCGACGAGGCTCGTCTTGCCGTGCAACAGCTCGGGCGCCCGGCCGACCACGCCGCCGAAGGCGACGCCGAGGGCCTGGTGGCCGAGGCAGACCCCGAGCATGGGCTGGCCCCGGTCGGCGCAGGCGCGCACCATGTCGACGCAGATCCCGGCGTCCTCGGGGGTGCCCGGGCCGGGGGAGAGCAGCACGCCGTCGTAACCGGCGCCGTCCTCGACGGACAGCGCGTCGTTGCGGACGACGTCGCAGACCGCCCCGAGCTGGGTCAGGTAGCCGATGATCGTGAACACGAAGCTGTCGTAGTTGTCCACGACGAGCACGCGGGGGCCTTCGCTCATTCGTTCACCGTCCCGTCGTTGAAGGGCATGTAGGGGGCGAGCAGGTCGAAGCCCCACACGAACAGCACCGCCACCACGGCCAACGCGAGGACGACGGACAGCACGATTCTCGCCCACGTCGGCCCGGGCAGGTGGCGCCAGATCCAGCCGTACACCGCTACCCCCTCAGGACGTCCGGGACGACGCCCGGCGCCTTCGCGATCGTCTGGTCGAGCTTGCTGAACAGCACGTACCGCTGGCGCGCCGAGAACTTCGGGTGGCAGGCCGTCATGGTCATCATGGCGTCCGTCGGTTGCTGGCCCGGGTGGTTCGGCACCGGCGCGATGACCTCGGTGTGGTCCGGGGTGACGATCCGGTGCGAGACGACCCGGTAGACGTACCAGGCGTTCGAGGTCTCGATGACGATCGGGTCGCCGACCTTGAGCTCGTCGACCCGGTTGAACGGCTTGGCGTAGGTGACCCGGTGCCCGGCGACCGCGAAGTTGCCGACCTGCCCGGGGAAGGCGGCGCCGACGTAGTGGCCGACGCCCCGGTCGAGCACCTCCAGCGACGTGCCCTCCAAGATCGGGCGGGCGTAGCCCTTGCCGAACCGCGGGATGTGGATGAGCGCGAACGCCTTGCCGTAGGGGACGCTGGTGATCGTCTTCGGCTCGGCCGAGGCGCTGGGGTGCGGGGGCTGGTCGTCCCACTGCTGCTGCAGCGCCTGGGTCTGCTGGGTCTGCACGCGGGTGGCGGTGACGTCGGTCCACCACAGCTGCCAGACGACGAACAGCAGCAGCACGATCCCGGCCGTGATGAAGACCTCGCCGACCCCCCGGACGGCGACCCGCACCGCGTTCACCGGATCGCTGTCGCGTGCTCGAGCAGCAGCGAGCCGTCGTACCCGGGCAGCTTCGTGAGGCCGAGGCGCTCGACCTTGTACCCCAGCCCGACGGCGTCCACGTACTGCCGGTAGATCTGCAGCTGCTCGGAGTCCTCGAGCGCGCGCTCCATCTTCGCCGGGTCACCGATGGCGGTGATCTTGTACGGCGGGGAGTACACGCGGTCCTGCAGGATCAGCACGTTGCCGACGCAGCGGACGGCGCTGGTCGAGATCACTCGCTGGTCCATCAGCATCATGGCCTCGGCGCCCGCGGCCCACAGCGTGTTCACCACGGCCTGGACGTCCTGCTGGTGCACGACCAGGTCGTCCGGCTCGAAGCCGTCGGGCACCTGGTCGGAGTGCGGGGCGTCGTCCAGCGAGACCCGCAGGGCGCGCCCGCGGACCGGACGGGTGCCGGCGGCCTGGCCGAGAGCGACGACCTGCTTGGTGAGCGACTCGAGCTGGGAGCCGGACGGCGCGCCGGCCCGGCTCAGCTCCTGCACCTGGGCCCGCAGCTGCGCGACCTGGTTCTCCTGCACCTGCGCGCGGTGCTCCTGCTCACGGACGAGGTCCGCGGTGTTGGTGCGGCCCTCGGCGCGCAGGTCCGTCCCGCGGGCGGTCGCGGCGCTCGTCGTGGCCAGCAGCCCGGCCATGGCGAACACGACCGGCGCGGCGACACCCCACCGCGTCAGCCGCAACTGGCGCAGGCGGGTGAACATGACCACTACGCTAGACGACCACAGCAACCTGAGGAGTCGCCGTGCCCGAATCCAGGGCCCGCAAGAAGGCCGCCTACACGCCCCCGCCGGCGAAGTCGGCCGGGCCGAAGCAGAGCCCGTCGTGGTACGCCCCCGTGATGTGCGCGTTGTTCGTGATCGGGTTGGCGTACATCGTCACGTTCTACATCAGCCAGGGTCGTTACCCGATCGAGGCCTTGGGCCCGTGGAACGTCATCCTCGGCTTCGGCGTCATCATGGTCGGCTTCGTGATGGCGACCCGCTGGCGCTGAGCCCCCGCTGATCGTCGGGGTGCTGCTTACACAGGTGTGATTCCATCCCCAGGGTGGGGACAACCCTGTGGACAACCGTCAGAAGACGGCCGTGGACAGCTTCCACACCGACAGGACGACGAGGACGGCCACGATCGCGAGGGTGCCGGCGATCTGGATGGCCGTCCGGTGCTGCTTGACCGGCGCCGCCATCACCAGGCCCACCGCAGCGCCGGTGATCAGCCCGCCGAGGTGACCCTGCCAGGCGACGTTCGGGACGACGAAACCGAGCGCGAAGTTGATCACGATGAAGACGATCACGCCGGCGGACTCCTGGCCGAGTCGGCGCTGCACGATGAGCAGAGCGCCGAAGAGGCCGAACACCGCCCCGGACGCGCCCACGACGCTGGCGCCCCACGAGAACGGGTTCAGCGGGTTGGCCAGCAGCAGGAAGCCGACGGAGCCGCCGAGGGCGCTCACCAGGTAGAGCGCGAGGTAGCGCACCCGACCGAGCTGCTGCTCGAGGAACGGGCCCACCTGGTAGAGCACGATCATGTTGAACAGGATGTGCAGCGGCCAGCCCGGGGAGTGCAGGAAGGCCGACGTGATGAACCGGTACGGCTCGGCGTCCGCGAGCGCCGGCACGAAGGCGAACCGGTCGGTGATGTCGGTGCCCGGCAGGCGTTGCAGCAGGTAGACGACGACGCAGATGCCGATGATCGCGAAGGTGACGACGGGTCTGCCGTCGCGGATCTGGCCACCGAAGGCGGTGCGACCGGAGCGGACGGTCTTCGCCTGCTCGCGCACGCAGTCGACGCACTGGATGCCGACCGCGGCCTGCCGCTGGCACTCGGGACAGGTGGGTCGTTCGCAGCGCTGGCAGCGGACGTAGCTCACCCGGTTGGGGTGGCGGGGGCAGACGGGCTCCGCAGACGGATCGACCGGTGAGCCGGACGGCGGTTCAGCCGAGGTGCTCACCGGTCGGTCCCCTGTTGCCTTGGTGGTGGTGCTGCGGTCAGGCGGCGGTGGTGGTGACGGACTCGATGACGACCGGCTCGCGCGGGGCGTCGCCGGGGCCGGTGGGCACCGCGACGATGGAGTCGACGACGTCCTTGCTGGACTGGTCGGCGACCTCACCGAAGATGGTGTGCTTGCCCTGCAGCCAGCCGGTGGGCTCGACGGTGATGAAGAACTGCGAGCCGTTGGTGCCCTTGCCACCCTGCTTGCCGGCGTTGGCCATGGCGAGCAGGTAGGGCTTGTCGAAGGCGAGCTCGGGTGCGATCTCGTCGTCGAAGGTGAAGCCGGGGCCACCGCGGCCGTCGCCGCGCGGGCAGCCACCCTGGATCATGAAGCCGGGGATGATGCGGTGGAACGTGAGTCCGTTGTAGAAGGGCTCCGTCTTGGTCTCGCCGGTCTCGGCGTCCTTCCATTCCTTGGTGCCGTCGGCCAGGCCGACGAAGTTGCGCACGGTCTCGGGCGCGTGGTCGGGAAAGAGCGTGATGTTGATGTCGCCCTTGTTCGTGTGCAGCGTGACGTCCATGCGCGACATCCTCGCACGGAGGGCGAATCCGGTGCCTACCCCTGGGTAGGCGAGATTGCCCACATCAGGGCAGGATGGGACGTCGACAGACCATCACCAGGGAGGGCCCGTGTTCACGAAGAGCCGCACCGACAAGGCCAAGGACCAGGCGAGCTCGGTCAAGGACTCTGCGGCCGACAAGGCCAAGGACGCCAAGTCCCAGGTGCAGGACGCCGTGGCGAGCGCCAGCCACGCCCTGCGCGAGACGGTGGCTCCGGCTGCCGCCGCGAAGGCCCGGGACGCGCGGGACTGGGCGGCACCGAAGGCCTCGGCGGCCGTCGAGGCGGCCGCACCGAAGGTCGAGGCCGCGGTCGACCGCGTGCCGCCGGCTGCTGAGGCCGCCCGCGACAAGATCGTGGACGACCTGCTGCCCCGGCTCGTGGAGGCCGTGAACGCGGCCGCCGCTGCAGCTGCCGCCGCGGGTGCGGCCGGCGCCGCGAAGGCGTCCGACAAGGCATCGGACGTCGCGGACACCGCCAAGAGCCGCGGTGCGGACGCCGTGGCCGTCGCCAAGGGCGAGAAAGTCGCGAAGAAGAAGCGCAGCAAGAAGAAGGTGTTCCTGTTCTTCGCCGCCATCGCGGCGGGCGCCGCAGCGGCGCGGGCGGTGCTGCAGAGCCGTGGCCCGGCCGAGGACCCGTGGGCCATTCCCGAGGGCACCTACCCGGGGGCGAACAGCTGGTCGACGCCGGCCGCCACGTCCGCCACGTCCGCCACGTCCGCCGGTGACTCGCTGGACTCCGGTGCCGCCGAGGCGGCGCTCGACGGTGCGGGCGAGGACGACGCCGAGGTCCCCGGTCTGACCGCGGACAGCGCGGCGGCGGAGGAGGCCATCACGGACGCCGCCGAGGCCAACGGCAAGGCGTCCTCGAAGAAGGACCCGCTCACCGACCCCCTCGACTGACCCCCTGCCCCACCCGCTTCCGCCACCCAGGCCGGTTTCCGCCACTCAGACCGCTTTCGGTCGGCGGAAACCGGCCTGAGTGGCGGAAAGGGGTGGTGGGGGACCGGCTGCTACGGCTTCAGGGCCTGCCAGGCGGCGGCGACCGTCGCCGCACCCGGCAGCCAGGGGAGGTCGGGCGGCGCGCCGTCGTCCGGTGACCCGGAGTCCGCGACGTCGAGCAGGCGACGCACGAGAGCGGCCAGCTCGCTGTCGTCGCACCAGGCCTCCTGCGACTCCAGCTCGACCGTCAGGGCAGGAGCCCGCTCGACGTCGTCAGCCAGTGAGCGCGCCAGGTCGGTGAGCGATCGCAACACCGACAACGGCTCGTCGTCCTGCTGGGCCAGGGTGAGCAGCGGCAGCGCGATCGTGCTCTCCTGGACGAGCCGCGAGGGTCGGCGGCTTCGCCGCAGGGTCGCCGCGTACCGGTCGGCGCCCGCCGTCCCAGCGGACGTCATGATCTGGATGGCCGCCAGCCGGAGCTCCGCGCTGGGGCTTCGCTCGCCCCCGGCGTCCACCTCCTCGGCCAGTACTCGCCCTCGCTCGGGGTCGTCGAGCAGGCAGTACCAGGCCGCGTCGACCAGCTGACCGCGCCTCTCGGCCTCCTGGACCAGGTCGCGCAGGTCGCGGACGGCCGCCGACAGGGACTGGCCGAGCGCGAGGGACTGCACCCGGATCTCGCGGGCCCACCAGGCGTCGAAGTCCATCTGCGGCACCAGGTCCGCAGCGTCGGGCGCCAGCTCGCGGACCAGCAGGTCGTACGCCTGCACCGTGGCCACCCAGCCTGGGGCGGCGACGTCCGACGGCACCTGCTGCAACCAGTCCCGCAGGTCGTCGTCGAGGACGCCGCACCAGTTCGTCTCGGACACCACGCGCGTCTCGATCAGCCAGTTGTCGCCCGGACGCAGGTCGAGCGCCCGCCGACCGGACCACGCGGCCGGCCACTGAAGATCAGCATCCACGCACGCCCAGGCCAGGTGCGCCCAGGTGTACGAAGCCTCGGTGTCGAGCAGCGCCGCCAGCAGCAGGTGCGGCAGCGGTCGCCACCGTTGGCTGGTCCGGACCGGGTGATCAGCGGCAGCCATCGCGTCCGCCCGCGCCAGCAACAGCCCCCACACCAGGCTCGCCCGACCGATCGCGTCCGGTCCGTGCTGCCCCTCCAGCGCACCCATCAGTGCGAGCCCCTCGGCTACGAGCTTGTCGCCGACCTCCGGCGTCGTGGCGAACGAGGCGGCCCACAGCGCATCCACCAGCTCCAAGCCCGACCTGGCGTCGGGATCGCGGTCTCGGACGGCGCGCAGGCACCGCACCGCTGCGGGCATGTCGTCGGCGTTCCGGTAGTCGGACGCCGCGGCGCGGAGCAGGCTCAAAGCCTCGTCCGGGTCGTCCGCGGCGCCGCCCCAGAGCTCGCGCAACCTCGCGTCCTGCGCGTACGTCGTGAGGCTGGTCGCCTCGAAGGACGCGGCCAGGCCGGGGATCTCGCCGGGGTTCTCGAGCGCCGCGGCGACCTCGACGCGGAAGTAGGTGTACCGGTGGTCGTCACGGGCCCGGTCCTGGACCCGCCACCACGGCAGCGCGTACGGCGAGCCGAGCCGGGTCACGGCGGTGGCCAGCAGCTCGCGCCCGAGCTCGAGCTCCACCCCGGCCTCGAGCAGCACCTGGGCCCGCAGCAGCACCGGTTCCCCGGACGACGGGTCGTGCCGGACCGTACGGGTCGCGGCACTGCGCGCCGCCTTGAAGATCCCCGCGGCGTCCGCCTCGTCCACCGCCTGCCGGAGCAGCGCGATCACCGCGACCGTCCCCACGTCGCCCGCGCCGGACCAGTCCTCAGCCAGGCGGCGGGCACCCTCGAGATCGCCCCGGGCGTACCGCAGCAGCGCGTCGGCCAGCACCACGGACGGCTCACGGTCGAGGTGGCCGACCTCGGCCAACCGCGCCTCGGCCGCTCCGGTGTCGCCCTCGGCGAGGAGGTCGAGGACCGCGGCGACCACGCTGACGGCGTGCAGCTCAGCGCCAGCGGAGGCGACGGAGTCGCGCTGGCGGCTCACCTCGCTCGCTGCGGTGACGTGCCCGCGCGCGAGGGCGAGCCGGGCGGCCAGCTGGACGACGGCGTCCGGACGTTCGTCGTCGTGGGCGGCCTCCCAGAGTCGGGACGCGACCTCGTTCGGCAGCCCCTCGACCAGGCTCCCATCACCGGAGCTCTCGAGGAGCTGCACGATCTGGTCCGCCAGCCGCGCCGCCGGGTCGGGCGGTGCGGCGATGACGGCCTCGACCAGCCGCTCCATCTCCGGTTGAGCCTGGCCGCGAAGGCGAGCGATCCCGGCCAGCTCCTCCAGGACCTCCCACTTCGCGGGACCCTCGACGTCCCGCCCGGCACGCCCGTCCGCCTCGATCGAGTCGAGGGTTCGCAATGCCTGCTTCTCGGCCTCACGGATCGCCCGGTCCGTGGCCCCCGGCCCGATCAGGGCGCGGGCGAGGCGCATCCTCGCCTCGCGGACTCCCGCATCCCACGTGGTCACGGTCGTCAGCCCTTCCCTGGACTGGACCGGTTGCCCAGCCGACCGGGCTGCCGCTCACCGGCACCGCCGGCACGGCGACGCTGCCCTGCGCCGTAGAACACCCCAGGGACGCCGAACGTCGGCTGCAGGTGGGACGGGATGTAGCGCAGCACTCGGTCCCGGGCGAACCACATGCTGCGGACCGGGTCGTGACCGCTCGTGAGGGCCGCGAGCAGCAGACCGACGAACGTCTTCGGTTCCTCCGGATCGGCGTCATCGACGTAACCCTCGAGGCCTGGCGTGTGGCAGATGAACACGACTGGGACGCCCAGCTCGGCGTTGAGTGCGGCGGCGGCACTGGGCGCGGCGCGGATCGCGTCGAGTCCGGTCTCGGCCGCGACGGACGCCACCACGACGGCACTGAGCCCACCTGCGCTGCGCAGCTCGTCGGCCAGCGATTCCGCTGTGCGCCAGTCGGTCTCGCGAGCGCCGCGGAAACCGAGCTTGGCAGAAGGGATGCCATCGCGCGTCGAGCGCAGCAGCGGAGCGCAGATCACGAGGTACTCCGGCTTCTGGTCGACCGCGTCCATCAGGTCCGCCCAGTCCGCCGGCCTGCCGTCGTCCGCGGTCGTGAGCGTTCGAACGGACGGCATCGCCACCAGCTCGGCACCGAGGCGGCTGGACAGCCGCGTGTACGGGTGCACGACGCTGCTCACCACCGCGACGTCCGCGATATCGGAGTCCCGGCCCGGCCGGTCGGTCGATCGACCAGCGCGGGTCACGACCAGCTTGCGCTGCGCCAGACCGGTGGGGTCGACACCCTGGTCGGACGGCACGTGCATGAACTCCCAGGGGTACTCCGCGAGGCTCGTCCACGGCGGCTCGAACGTGAGGTTCAGCTGGACGACCACGTCGGCCTCGTCCTCGGCCTGGTGCAGCAGGTTCTGGATCGGGGTGGGCAGGGCGGCCTGGAACAGGTTGGCACCAGCGGTTTCCAGCGCGCGACGAGCCCGCTTCTGCCACGGCGGGTCGCTGTAGTCCTTGGCGCGCATCACCGCGTCCGCCAGCTGGCAGAGCCGACGGATGGCAGCGAGCCGGGTGGGGTCCAGGGCCGTGACATCACGTTCGTCGTTGGTGATCCGGCCGTTGCCGTCGCGGTCCCACGTCGCGACCACGAGCTCACCGGCGAAGGTGATGCCGACGTCGATCACTCGCAGGTTCTTCGGCCACCCACGCAGGACCATCGGGCTGGCCGAGGGCTCCGGTCGCGGCCGCATCGCCAGGCCGATCCGTCCCTCGGCCGCGAGGTTGCGGTGCGGCCGCGGCTTGAGCCGCGGCTCGAAGCGGTCCAGGGCGGCGTACACGTCCTCGGCCGTCAGAACTCCGTTGGTACCCACCAGGTTCTCGTCGACCAGCACCTTGGCGAGCGCTGCGGTGAACGCGCTCGGACCGTCGGCCTCGCCCTCGTCGGGGACGACCTGGTTGCCACCGCTGGAGAGCACGACGGTGCCCCGGCCGAACGTCGCCAGCAGGTCGTCGTCCACGAGCTCGTCGGCGCGGTACTGACCGGCGTAGCAGCAGTCCAGGACGAGGATGGTCGACTTGGCGCGGGCGCCGTCGAGCCAGTCGCGGAGCAGCCGGGTGTGCAGGGCGCGGTTCATCCGCCGCTCGTACGGGACGTCGACGCCGAGAAGTCCCAGCTGCTGCTCGGCGCCGAGGCGCTCGCCGTGCCCGGAGTAGTAGATGAGCAGGACGTCGTCCGGCGTGCTCTGGTCCGCGGCCAGCGCGAGGGCGTCGGACAGGCCGTCGGCCGTGAGGTTCTCCTTGACCACGACGTCCTCGGTCTTGAACAGCCCGAACGTGGGGTGGACGAGGGCGGACCGGAGGGCCTGGATGTCGTGGCGCGGGCCGCTGAGCTCTGCCATGCCTCCGTCGGGGTGCGCGTACTTCCAGTTCCCGATCAGCAGTGCCCGGAAGCCCACGTCCTCACCGCGCCTCTGCCTCGCCTGCCGGGGGTGTCCCCGGACCGCTACCTAGCGCCTGGGCGGCAAGGTCGCGCAGCTCGGCCGCGCCGAGCCCGTCGGCCTGGACGCAGACGGAGCGCTGCTCGACGCCGGCACCCTCGATGGTGACCGTGACCTGGCGCCGGCCCGGTCGGGCGTTGATCCAGCTCTTGAAGACCTCGACCGCCGCCGTCATCGCTCCCGCACTGCCCAGGGCGACGATGACGTCGCTGATCTCCGCGGCGCCCCGGTTGCCTGCGGCGGGCGGCGGCTCCTGCGTCTCGTCGCGCAGCTCGCGACGCAACAGGTGCTGCAGCTCGGCGAGGTCGGACCGCCAGCGGTCGTCGTCCTCGGTTCCCCATTCCAGCGTGTCGGGCCGGACGTGCAGGAGCAGGACGTCGGCGTCACCGCCGGCGGGCGGCGAAGTGGCTTCGGTCATGGCGACCCCCTGTCGCTGAATCGGAGCACCGAACGGGCACGCCAGATACACAGCAGACGGAACGCCCGGGGGTGATCGCGATTTCGTCACTCAGCGTACTCGTGCGTCGGGACGTCGCGCCGGGGATCGGACATATCCCTAACGGAGCGCAAACCTGGCCACTTGGGGTCTGCTCGGCCGAGTAGGTCGGCCTACGGGGATCCGGGCGGTGGCGCCGGCGGCAAGACCCGTTCGAGCTCGACGGCGACGTCCTCCAGCCCGAACCCGAGGGTCGCGTCGGCGCCCACCCGGACCAGCTGCTCGACCTGCCCGCGCCCACTGCGGACGGCGTCGCGCAACGTCGTGGCTCGAATGCGGGACTCGTCGTCCGGTGCGGAGGCTTCCAGACCGGTCAGCGCGTCCTCGGTGGCGACGACCCTGGCCGACGAGACGCCCCAGGCTCCGGCCGCGCGCTCATGGCTGCCCGCGGCCTTGAGCTCCGGGATCAGCGCTCGAGCGAACCAGATCGCCTCAGCCTCAGCGGTGTCCAGCTCAGCCAGCCAGTCGGCGCGACGGCGACTCCGGATCAGCAGCGGGATGCCGATAGCCAGCGCCGCGAGCAGCAAGGCCGCGATCAGCCACCACACTCCGACGGGTAGCGAGTCCTCCGCGATCGGGGCGGCGTCCGGGTTGGAGGTGGTCGGGCTCGACGTAGCCGACTCGGTGGGTGTCTCGGTGACCGTGGTCGTGGTGGTGGTCTCGCTGGGCGTCTCTGGTTCCGTCGTCGTGGTAGTTGTCGTGGACGTCGTGCTGGTGGTCGTCGTCGTGGAGGTCGAGGTCTCGGGTTCGGACGTGGTTGTCGTGGTCTCGCTGGTGGGCTCGCTGGTGGGCTCCGTGCTGGACGTCGTTGAGCTAGAGGGCTCGGCCGTCGTGGTGCGCGTCGGCAGCGTGACCGTCGGTGTCGGAACGGTGGCGGTGATGCTGGCTGACACGGAGCGGGTGGGGCTGAGGCCGGGGCGCGCACCGTCATCCGTGCTGCAGGATGCCAGCAGCGCTGTTCCCGCCACCGCGGCGACCGCAGCCATGGCGAGCGTGGAGCGGTTCAGTCGGATGCGGAGCTCGTGACGGGCCATGGCGTTGGTATCCCTCAGTCGTCGATGCCGACGAGCCAGATCTTGGCGTCGCGCACGTCGTCGGACTCGAAGACCTTGATCTCGCCCGACACCACCAGGTTCACGGCCTTGGCTGCGTGCTCGAGCCAGTCGGCGTCGGCGACCAGGGCGATCCGCTCGAAGCCGTCCATGTTCTTCGCCCAGACCTTGGCGTCGGCCCACATCGCGCCGGCGGAGAACGAGTCGAAGCCGTCCTTGAGCACGTAGAGCAGCCGGACCTTGCCCTGCTGGCGGGCGAGCGTGACCGCCGGCACGAGGACGTCGCGGTAGTCGTCCTCGGTGACCTTGCCGCTGGCCTTCAGACCGATCGTGCCGACTGGCATCCGCTCGATGACTGTGATCATGACGTCTCCCGACCCGTGGCCCTGACGCGATCTTGGAGGCGGAGGTGAGACAGCCGCTTCACCCGTCCTGGGTGAGCGCTTCCACACCTCGACTGTGGACAGTGGACCCATGAGCACGGACGACCTAGCGGAGGAGGCGCGTCAGGTGCTGGACACCAACCAGTACCTGACGTTGGGGACGACCGAGGACGACGGTCAGCCACGTGTCTCGCCGGTGTACTTCACGCACGACGGCTATCGCGACGTCTACTGGGTCTCGTCGCCCGGCTCGGCCCACTCGCACAACGTCGCGGCTCGTCCGGACGTCGCGGCGGTGGTGTTCGACAGCACTGCGGAGGTCGGCCAGGGCAGTGCGGTGTACCTGACGGGGACGGCCGCTCAGGTGCCGGACGACGAGCTCGAGTCTGCCTGTGCGCGGGCCTTCGCGAAACTCAGCGGCGCCGCGAAGCCGTTCACGCCCGAGGAGCTGTCCGGCGCGGCCGAGCTTCGGCTGTACCGCCTGCGGGTGGTGCAGCACGACGTGCACGTGCGCGGCAGCGACCCTGTTCACGGCACCGGCATCGACCGCCGGGTCCAGGTAGACCTCTAGCGTGTTGCCTCAGCGAGCGCTGGCCCGTGGGCCTCGCCCTCGTGTAGGTCGCCAGCGCCTCATCGCGTCAAGCGCCGTGGACTCAGGGAGTGCGGCTGCTTCCCTCTCGAAGTACGAATCTGAGTGCGACCGACGTAAGTTGGCACGGTGGCAGAGCGGTGGGTCAGCACTGAGGCAGGCGCGCACCTCGCTGGGCGTCGCAAGGTCAACACGGCTCCTGAGGTCTTGCTGCGCCAGGCGGTGCATGCAGCCGGCGGGCGGTTCAGACTTCACCGACAGATCGCGAAGGGCTGCACCCCTGACTTTGTCCTGCCGTCGCGCCGCGTCGCCGTATTCGTGGACGGATGCTTCTGGCACGGGTGCCCCGAACACGGCCGTAAGACGCCATGGACCGGACCTAACGCGGCGCTTTGGGCCCAAAAGATGGAGCGGAACGCGGAACGCGACAGGCGGTCCACGCAACTGGCACAACATCACGGATGGCACGTCTTGAGGGTTTGGGAGTGCCAGGTACGTCGGGACCCGGGCGCCGTAGCCGACAGGGTCTTGAGTCCGCGGAGGCCCGACCCAGACCCGGCCTTTGGCGGCCTGTCGGACCCTCTTGATGGAGTACCTCTTGCGAGGTGATGCTTCGCGTTGGCGCATCGGGTCGACCCTGTGGGATGCGCACGACCAGAGGAACCTGCCCCATGAACGATGCCCTGCCGCTCCACTTCAATCAGTCCGCGCGGGAGCTTGACTTAGCTGTCGGTTCAGCTAAGCTTGCTGGCATGGCGAAGGACTCTGCAGCGTTCAAGTACGCAGATCTCTTCGCAGGCATCGGCGGCTTCCACGCCATGCTCGACCACGCCGGCGGACGCTGCGTCTACGTCTCGGAGATCGACCGCGAGGCGCGCCAGACCTACTTACGCAACTGGGTGGACCCGCTGCCGGCGTCCAGGCGCCCCATCGTCAACACCGACATCACCATGGCGACTCCCGATGACGGCCCGGTCGACGTTCCGCCCCATGACGTGCTCGCGGCCGGCTTTCCGTGCCAGCCGTTCTCGAAGTCCGGGCGCCAGCGTGGTATGGACGAGGCGCGAGGAACGCTCTTCTGGAACATCGCCCGCATACTCGAGGACCGAACGCCGGCGGTTGTGCTGCTCGAGAACGTGCGGAACATCGCGGGTCCCCGTCACACGCACGAATGGGACGTGATCATCCAGACGTTGCGAGAGATCGGCTACCGCGTGTCGTCGACCCCGTCTGTGTTCTCGCCGCACTTTCTCCCCCCCTCTCTTGGAGGAACACCGCAAGTCCGGGACCGCGTCTTCATCCTGGGCACCTACGTTGGCCCCCAACGGGCGCTGGCGGAGGTCGACGTTCCGCCGACCGTGGTCCGCGGCCCTGTCGATGGGTGGAACGCGGCGGACTGGAACGCCGAGTGGATCCTGGATGACGACGTCGATATCGACAACATCCAGAAGTACCAGCTCACGGCTGACGAGACTGCTTGGGTGAACGTCTGGGATGACCTTGTCCAGAGAATGTGGACAGCCCGCGGCGTCCGCCTCCCCGGCTTCCCCCTGTGGGCCGACGCTTGGATTCCGGAGCGTGGCCTAGATCCGCTCGAGTTGGAAGCACTGCCCCGGTGGAAGTCCCAGATCTTGATCAAGAACGCCCGCTTCTACGACGACCACCGAGACGTGATCCGCGAATGGAAGCATGCGAACCCCACCTTCGCCTCGTTCCCAGATTCCCGTCGCAAGCTCGAGTGGCAGGCCCAGGACACCGCCTCGCTCTGGGAAACGGTCATGCACTTCCGCCCCTCTGGGATCCGCGCAAAGGCGCCCACGTACCTTCCCGCTCTCGTGGCCATTACGCAAACCTCGGTCATGGGCAGCCGCCGCCGCCGGCTCACTCCTCACGAGGCCGCGCGCCTGCAGGGTTTCAGTCGAAGCCTCTCCTTCGCTGGCCAACGGGATTCCGCGTCGTACAAGCAGGTAGGTAATGGTGTCGCAGTGGGGGCGGCCTGGCATGTCTTCCGCACACACGTTGAGCGCGATGCGTCCGACTTGCCCCGTCGCCTTGTGCGCGCCGTCCTCGCATCGCCTCTCAATCCGACAGGCGATGCGTTGGCCGACGGCGCGAAAGCTCACGAGGCCAGGGCTGTCGCACCGGAGGCGGCAGTTGGCTAAGCCCCTCCCACCCAGAGCAGCCGTGCCCTGAGGCTGCCAGCCAAGACGCGCCCTTTGGGCCCCATCCGCCGAATGGGCTAGGGCATTGCGCTCGCTCGACCCTAGGGACACCGGCTGATACCAATGGTGGCGTGGGAAACGTCGTTGTCGATCAGATCGGGCCGAGTGGCGCCCTGCTTCAGGATGTCGACACCACCCTCTCCAGCCGCGGTCGAGCCGAGCTCCTGCTCGCGGCGCTACCTAGCGCGACGCTCCAGAAGTACGCCGGTGTCTGGGTCGTGTCCATCGAGGGTCAAATCATCCTGAGCAAGCAGGTCACCTACCTGGGCGTTCCCTGGCCGGCGTACAAAAAGCGGATCCAGATCCCGAAGACCTGGCTGGACGTCTACAGCCGAGCAGAAGAGGACGGATTGACCGTGCGGTTCGTCGGGATCTACCACTACGGACCTGTCACGATCCTCGTCGACTTCGACCCTGACACGTACGTCACCCGCAAGGCGAACAATTCCTCCGCCCACGTTTCGTCGAACGACCTGTACCAGGCGCAGACGGTCGGGCAGTTCTCGCGCGAGGACAAGAGCGGCAACCGGCTCACCAGCGTGCGTGCTGACCAGTTCGCGACGTACATACAGGCGGGCTACAAGGAGAGGAACCCGCATATCGAAGTGTTCGACCGGTTTAGCGATGTGCTTCTGAACGGGGCGAGGATCGAGGGTCTGGCGGCGGCGCAGGAGATGCACGCCGCAAACTGGCGGGACAAATTCCAGAACGAGTGGGCGGGCTTCTACGTCGAGTTCCGACTGAGCCGCTTCCTTTCCGAGCACAACCTGCGCGACCACGTCGAGGTCCAGAAGGAGAAACGCAAGGGCGAGTACGACTATGACCTTCGGTTTCTCAATCACGGCATGCTCGAGCACTACGGCGACCTCAAGGCCTCCAATGTTGCTGTCAACGACTCACCCGGCAACGATGCGGCTGACTTCTACCGCTGCCTCACGGAGACGGGGCGCTTTTGGTACGTCATCTACGAGCACGAGACATGGCACGGGCGGGACAACGCCAACATGTCGACGATCGCGTGGAACGATTGGCGCCGGTCGGTCGGGCACGTCGGGCGAGGCAGCGATTATGACCCACTCTCCTACGCTGGGAGGTTCAAGGAGGCGGTGCGATTCGTCCGCGTGAAGATCCTCGAAGTCAATCAGGCCAACGTCGGCATCGTCCTCGGGGACTTCCAGACGGACTTCAAGCAACCTGACGGCAAGCCCCGCAAGGGCAAGGTCATGATCAGGAAGAAAGATATCGACAACTTCCTGATCTACTCGAGGTCGATCGACGTGCCCGCCAACGCCTAACACCATCCCGATCGCGGTCCACAATCAGCACGGGGGATGACCAAATTGAAGAAGTCATGGGTTGACCATCGTTTGCACGAGGGGTGGAGCCAAGGGGACTCGAACCCCTAACCCCCTGCTTGCAAAGCAGGTGCGCTACCAATTGCGCCATGGCCCCGGGTAACACCACCGGGCGGGCCCGGCAGGGTGGGTCAGACCGAGTCGGTCGCCTCTGCCCAGAGGTTCTGCTCGGCCTTGTCGGCCTCGACCTTGCGCCACACGGCGAACGCGCCGACAGCGGCAGCCGTCAGGAGAAGCAGCTTCTTCACGCGAACCTCCGGCAGCAGCAGAACGAGACAGACGTGGGCCTAACTGGACTCGAACCAGTGACCTCTTCCTTATCAGGGAAGCGCTCTAACCGACTGAGCTATAGGCCCCAGCGACACAACAGTGCGCCGGACGAGGGTACCCCGCCGAGCACGCCGCGCCCAAATCGGATCAGCCGGCGAAGCCGGCCACGAACTCAGTCGTCGGTGAGCGTCATCTGCACGCCGCCGACGAGCTGCGAGCAGACGTTGTACAGGAACGCCGAGAGGGTCGCGAGCGCCGTCAGCAGGAACACGTCGATGACGGCGATGACGGTCGCGAGCGAGATGACCCGGCCGAACCCGACGTAGTCCATCAGGTCGAACGTCGTGCCGGACGACGACCCGAGAACGGTGCTGACGGTCCGGTCGATGTCGCTGAAGACGCCCATCGAGTCGAGGATCGTCCACAGCACGGCGACGAGCACGACGAAGGCGATGCCGATGGCCACGGAGATCAGGAAGCCGAGCTTCATGACCGACCACGGGTCGAGCTTTGCCAGCGTCAGCCGCACCTTGCGCGGACCCCGCGGAGCGGGTCGGGCCGCGCCGGCCGGCGCCTGCACCGCAGGTCGCTCAGCCGTCGACGTCGAGCCAGCTGCCGTCTGCCCGCCAGCGGCGAAGGGACGCGTCCCCGCACCGTAAGCCTGCTCCGGTGAACTCACTGCTCGCCTCCGGTGTCCTCATCGGCCGCCCCGGCGACCGACTCGTCGGCTGCGGATGCAACCGTTTCGTCGTCCGACGGTACGCCATCTTCGACCTCACGCTCGACCGAGCGCGCGATTCCGATGATCGAGTCCCCACTGTCGGGGGTGGCAAACCGGACACCCTGGGTGTCCCGGCCGGTCGACCGGACGCCGTCCACCTTCGACCGGACGATCTTGCCCTTCTCCATCACGACGAGCACCTCGTCCTCGTCGCTGACCAGCAGCGCACCGACCAGGTCACCGCCCTTGTCGGACAGCTTGGCGACCTTGATCCCCAGCCCGCCGCGACCCTGCACGCGGTACTCGCCGACCGGCGTCCGCTTCGCGAGGCCGTTCTCGAACACCACGAACACGTCGAGGTCCTGGTCGTCGTGCACGACGTCCATGGCCAGCAGGAAGTCACCGTCCCGGAACTTCATGCCCGTCACACCGGACGTCGCGCGGCCCATCGGGCGCAGCGCGTCGTCCGCCGCCTTGAACCGCACGGACTGGCCCTTGCGCGAGACCAGCAGCAGGTCGTCGTCCGCCGACGCCAGTCGCGCGGACACCAGCTCGTCGCCGACCGCACCGCCGTCGTCCCCGACACCGTTCTCGCGCAGGTTGATCGCGATCAGCCCACCGCTGCGGTTGGAGTCGTAGTCCGTGAGCCGGGTCTTCTTCACCAGGCCGGCCTTCGTGGCCAGGACCAGGTACGGCTCGGCCTGGTAGTCCCGCAGGTCCAGCACCTGGGCGATCTGCTCGCCAGGCTGGAACGCGAGCAGGTTCGCCACGTGCTGACCCTTGGCGTCGCGCCCACCCTCGGGCAGCTCGTACGCCTTCGCCCGGTAGACCCGGCCGAGGTTGGTGAAGAACAGCAGCCAGTGGTGCGTCGTGGTGGTGAAGAAGTGCTCCACCAGGTCGTCGCCGCGCAGCGTCGCACCGCGCACGCCCTTGCCGCCGCGCCGCTGCGAGCGGTACTGGTCGACCCGGGTGCGCTTGGCGTAGCCGCCGCGGGTGATCGTGACGACCACGTCCTCCTCGGCGATCAGGTCCTCCATGGACATGTCGCCGTCGAACGGCCGGATCTCGGTCTTGCGCTCGTCACCGAACTTGTCGACGATCGCACCGAGCTCCTCGCCGACGATCTCGCGCTGCCGGGACGGCGAGGCCAGGATCGCGTTGTACTCGGCGATCAGGGCCTGCAGCTCCTCGAAGCGGTCGATCAGCTTCTGCCGCTCCAGGGCGGCGAGCCGGCGCAGCTGCATGTCGAGGATCGCGCGGGCCTGCAGCTCGTCGATGTCGAGCAGCTCCATCAGCCCGTCGCGCGCCACCTCGACCGTGGCCGAGGCGCGGATCAGCGCGATGACCTCGTCGAGGGCGTCGAGCGCCTTGAGCAGGCCGCGCAGGATGTGCGCCTCTTCCTCGGCCTTGCGCAGGCGGTAGCGCGTCCGGCGCTGGATGACCTCGATCTGGTGGTCCACCCAGTGCCGCACGAAACCGTCCAGCGGCAGGGTGCGCGGCACGCCGTCCACCAGCGCGAGCATGTTGGCGCTGAAGTTGTCCTGCAGCTGGGTGTGCTTGTAGAGGTTGTTGAGCACGACCTTCGCGACGGCGTCGCGGCGCAGCACGATGACCAGCCGCTGGCCGGTGCGGGACGACGACTCGTCGCGCACGTCGGCGATCCCGCCGATCTTGCCGTCCTTGACCAGCTCGGCGATCTTCAGCGCGAGGTTGTCGGGGTTCACCTGGTACGGCAGGTCGGTGATGACCAGGCACTGCCGGTTCTGGATCTCCTCCACCACGACGATCGCGCGCATCGTGATCGAGCCGCGGCCCGTGCGGTACGCGTCCTCGATGCCGCGCTTGCCCATGATCAGCGCGCCGGTCGGGAAGTCCGGGCCGGTCACCCGCGCCATCAGCTCGTTCAGCAGCGTCTCGCGGTCGGCCTCGGGGTTCTCCAGGAACCACTGGACGCCGGACGCGACCTCGCGCAGGTTGTGCGGCGGGATGTTCGTGGCCATGCCGACCGCGATCCCGTTGCTGCCGTTGACCAGCAGGTTCGGGAACCGCGCCGGCAGGATGTTCGGCTCCTGCGTCTTGCCGTCGTAGTTGGGCGAGAAGTCGACGGTCTCCTCGTCGATGTCGCGCACCATCTCCATCGCCAGCGGCGCCATCCGGCACTCGGTGTACCGCATGGCGGCGGCGGGGTCGTTGCCCGGCGAGCCGAAGTTGCCCTGGCCGTCGACCAGCGGGTACCGCATCGACCACGGCTGGGCCAGCCGCACCAAGGTGTCGTAGATCGAGGAGTCACCGTGCGGGTGGTACTGACCCATCACGTCACCGACGACGCGGCTGCACTTGTTGTAGCCGCGGTCCGGCCGGTAGCCCCCGTCGTACATCGCGTACAGCACGCGACGGTGCACGGGCTTCAGCCCGTCCCGGACGTCGGGCAGCGCCCGGCTCACGATGACGCTCATCGCGTAGTCCAGGTAGGACCGCTGCATCTCGACCCGCAGGTCGACCTCGTGGGCCGGCGAATCGACCGGGGTGCTGGGGGGCTGCTCGCTCACGGATGTCCTTCGAAGATCGGGTGGGACTCAGCTGGACGACGTCGGGCGGCGGCTGGGTCGACCAGCCGCCGCTCGGGTCTAGATGTCGAGGAAGCGCACGTCCTTGGCGTTGCGCTGGATGAACAACCGGCGCGGCTCGACGTCCTCGCCCATGAGCTCGGCGAAGATCTGCTCGGCCTCGGCGGCGTTCTCCATCGTCACCTGCAGGAGCACGCGGTGGTCCGGGTCCATGGTGGTCTCCCACAGCTCGTGGGCGTTCATCTCACCCAGACCCTTGTAGCGCTGCACGCCGTTGTCCTTCGGCAGCTTGCGCCCGGCCTCGAGCCCCGCCTTGATCACGGCGTCGCGCTCGCGGTCGGAGTACACGAAGTCGTGCACGCCCTGGCTCCACTTCAGCCGGTACAGCGGCGGCTGTGCGAGGTAGACGAAACCACCGTCGATCAGCGGACGCATGAACCGGAACAGCAGCGTCAGCAGCAGCGTGCGGATGTGCTGGCCGTCGACGTCGGCGTCGGCCATCAGCACGATCTTGTGGTACCTGAGCTTCTCGGCGTCGAAGTCGTCGCCGATGCCCGCGCCGAACGCGGAGATCAGGGCCTGCACCTCGGTGTTCGCCATGACCCGGTCGATGCGGGCCTTCTCGACGTTCAGGATCTTGCCGCGGATCGGCAGGATGGCCTGGGTCATCGGGTCGCGACCACCCTTGGCCGAGCCGCCGGCGGAGTCACCCTCGACGATGAAGATCTCGCACTTGCTCGGGTCGTTGGACTGGCAGTCGCTCAGCTTGCCGGGCAGCGAGCTCGACTCGAGCAAGCCCTTGCGCCGGGTCGCATCGCGCGCCTTGCGGGCCGCTACCCGCGCGGCTGCCGCCTGCACCGACTTGCGGATGATCTCGCGGGCCTCGCCGGGGTGGCGCTCCAGCCAGTCGCCGAGCGAGTCGGTGACGATGCGCTGCACGAAACCCTTGGCCTCGGTGTTGCCGAGCTTGGTCTTCGTCTGTCCCTCGAACTGCGGCTCGCCGAGCTTGATCGAGACCACCGCGGTCAGGCCCTCGCGGATGTCCTCGCCGGAGAGGTTGTCGTCCTTCTCCTTCAGGTGGCCCTTCTCGCGGGCGTACCGGTTGATCAGGCTGGTCAGGGCCGCGCGGAAGCCCTCTTCGTGGGTGCCGCCCTCGTGCGTGTTGATCGTGTTCGCGTAGGTGTGCACGCTGTCGGAGTACGCGTTCGTCCACTGCATCGCGATCTCGACGGACAGCCGGCGCTCGACGTCCTCGGACTCGAAGTCGATGACGTCGGGGTGCACGACGTCCGCGCGCTTGCTCGCGTTGAGGTGCTTGACGTAGTCGACCAGGCCCTCGTCGTAGCGGTACTCGACGTGCCGGGGCGCGGCCTTCTCGTGCTCGGTGCCGTCGTCCAGCTGGTCGGCCGCCTCGTCCTCGTGCTCGGGACGCTCGTCGGTCAGCGTGAGGGTCAGGCCCTTGTTGAGGAACGCGTACTGCTGGAAGCGGGCGCGCAGCGTCTCGTAGTCGAACTCGACCGTCTCGAAGATCTCGGCATTCGGGTAGAACGTCACCGTGGTGCCGGTGCGGTCCGTCGCCTCGCCCTTCGCGAGCGGCTCCTGCGGGACGCCGTCCACGTAGGTCTGCCGGAACACGTGCCCGAGCTGGGCGACCTCGACCTCCAGCCGGGTGGACAGCGCGTTGACGACGGAGATGCCGACGCCGTGCAGCCCACCGGAGACCGAGTAGCCGCTGCCGCCGAACTTGCCACCGGCGTGCAGCACGGTCAGCACGACCTCGACGGCCGGGCGCCCCTCGCCCGGCATGATGTCGGTCGGGATGCCGCGGCCGTCGTCCACGACCTTGACGCTGCCGTCGGCCTGCAGGGTGATGTCGATCCGCGTCGCGTAGCCCGCGAGCGCCTCGTCCACAGAGTTGTCCACCACCTCGGTGACGAGGTGGTGGAGACCGCGCGGACCGGTTGAGCCGATGTACATGCCGGGCCGCTTGCGGACCGCCTCGAGACCCTCGAGCACGGTGATCGCGCTGGCGTCGTACGTGCCGCCGGACTCGGCGAGGCTGGGGGCAGCCCGCTCGGTGTCCAGGGGGACGAGCTCATCCCGGTCGATCGTGGCGGACTGCTCGGCATCCGGCTGCTGGGCGGCGGCGGGCTCTGGCGTGGCATCCGTCACGAGGGCGGGGCTCCTTGTGGTCTGCCGACCTGGTGTGAGCACAGGGAAGGGCTCGGTCGGACTCAGCGTGGATCTGTATCAGTCTACCTGAACGGGGCCCGAGCACCACGATGGAGCGCGTGTTTGTGGGCGCCTGATGCCTCCTAGGACAGTCCCGCACGGGGGCAGATGACTCCCCCCTCGACAACCGGGCCCTCACACGCGCTCGTGGCCGGTCGTGGCCCCGCAGTCCCGGCGCGCAGCGCCGGCGCAAAATTCGCTGTCCACAGGATGTGGACAAGCATTGTGGATCACCTGTGGCGAATCGGTCACCCGTAGGTGTCGCGCGGCCCCCGGCCGCGCACCGTGCGGGCGCCCTTGCGCCAGGTCGGGGACGTCGGCCCGAGCACCCGGATCTGCTCCACGACCCCCTCGCCGAGCTCCTCCGCCAGGCGCCGCTGCACCGTCGGCAGCAGCAGCCGGACCTGCGTGGCCCACACCGTGGAGTCCGCCCGGACCACCAGCACGCCTTCGTTGAACGACTCCGGCGTGCAGTGCTCGGCCACCTGGTCGCCCACCACGCGGGACCAGCGGCCCATCACCCCGCCGACCGCGACGTCCACGTTCCAGCCCCGGTCCGCGACCAGCCGCTCCATCCCGGTGCCGAACGACTGCGGGTCGCGCTCGTCGGCGCCCGCCGAGCTGCGCGCCTCACCGGCGACCCGCTTGCGGCGCACCCGGCCGGGAGCGCCGGGCCGCAGTCCGCGCGCGGCCGCGCCGGCCTTGGCCCGGGCCAGTGCCTCACGGGCGGCGTCCATCGCGCGCTCGAGCTCGTCCTCCACCGAGAGCTGCTCCGGGACGTCGTCCGCCGGGCTCGCGTCGTCCGGGCCATCGGCATCAGGGCGGTCACCGGACACGAGTGACCTCGCCGCCCATCACATCCACCCGGGCACCCTGCAGCGCCTCCGGGACGTCGCCGGGCACCGCCGCGGTGACCAGCACCTGCTCGGCGTCGGCGACCAGCTCGGCCAGCCGCTCGCGGCGGCCGGTGTCGAGCTCGGCGAACACGTCGTCCAGCACGAGCACCGGGTCACCGCCGCCCTCGTGCCGCAGCAGCTCGTACGACGCGAGCCGCAGCGCGAGCGCGTAGGACCACGACTCCCCGTGGCTGGCGTACCCCTTCGCCGGCATCGGCCCCAGCTGGAGCACGAGGTCGTCGCGGTGCGGGCCCACCAGGCACACCCCGCGCTCGAGCTCGGTGCTGCGCATCCGGCTGGTCTGCTCGAGCAGCCGCGCCTGCAGCAACTCCCGGCCGCCGGCCGGCGCATCCGCGACCTCGTCGACCAGCTCGTCACCCAGCGAGGACTTGTAGGTGAACGTCGCCTCGCCCTGCCCGTTGCTGACCTGCTCGTACGCCGTCCGCACCGGCTGACCCAGCTCGCCGAGCAGCCGGAGCCGGCCGGCGAGGAGCTCGGCGCCCGCGGTGGCCAGGTGCTGGTCCCACACGTCGAGGGTGCGCACGTCGCCCTGGCCACGCCGGATCGCGGCGCCGGCCGACTTCAGCAGGGCGCTGCGCTGCTTGACCACCCGCTCGTAGTCCTGCCGCACGCCGGCGAACCGCGGCGCCCGAGCCACCAGCAGGTCGTCCATGAACCGGCGGCGCTCGCCGGGGTCGCCCTTGACGAGCGCGAGGTCCTCGGGCGCGAAGAGGACCGTGCGCAGCAGGCCGAGTACCTCGCGCGGACGCGGCACCGGGCCACGGTTGATCCGCGCCCGGTTGGCCCGGCCGGGGGTGAGCTCGAGCTCGATCAGGGTCGGCCGGTCGTCCCGGACGACGGAGGCACGCACGATCGCCCGCTCCGCGCCGAACCGGACCAGCGGCGCGTCGTTGGCGACCCGGTGGCTGCCCAGGGTCGCGACGTAGCCGATGGCCTCGACGAGGTTGGTCTTGCCCTGCCCGTTGGGACCGACCAGCGCCGTGACGCCCGCGTCGAGCGGCAGCTCGGCGGCGGGGTAGCTGCGGAAGTCGGTCAGCGACAGGTGGGCGACGTACACGTGCGCGCGGTCAGGGCGTTTCGGCGGACGACGGCGAGCCGGGGGCGGACGGACCGACCTCGACGGCCTTCACCGCGTGGCCACCGAACTGGTTGCGCAGCGCGGCGACGGCCTTCATCGCGGGGGAGTCGTCCTGGCGCGAGACGAAGCGAGCGAACAGCGCCCCCGAAATGACGGGCATCGGGACGGCGTTCTCGACGCCCTCCTGCACGGTCCAGCGGCCCTCGCCGGTGTCGTCCACGTAGCCGCGGATCTCGTCGAGCTCAGGGTCCTGCTCGAGCGCGCGCACCATCAGGTCGAGCAGCCAGGACCGGACGACGGTGCCGCGGCTCCACGCCTTGAAGGCGCCGGGCACGTCGGTGACGAGGTCCTTCTTGAGCAGCAGCTCGTAGCCCTCGGCGTAGGCCTGCATCAGGCCGTACTCGATGCCGTTGTGCACCATCTTCGTGTAGTGCCCGGCACCGACCTCGCCGGCGTGCACGAAGCCCTCCTCGCGCGGACCCTCGGGCCGCAGCGCGTCGAAGATCGGCATGGCGATCGCGACGTTGTCCGCGGTGCCGCCGCACATCAGCCCGTAGCCGAGCTCGGCGCCCCAGATGCCGCCGGACACACCGCAGTCCACGAAGCCGATGTTGCGCTCGTGCAGGTGGGCGGCGTTCTTGGCGTCGTCCAGCCACTTCGAGTTGCCGCCGTCGATGACGAGGTCGCCCTCGGACAGCAGCTCGCCGAGCTGCTCCACCGTCTGCCGGGTCGGCTCGCCGGCCGGCACCATCACCCAGACCACCCGGGGTGCCTCGAGCTCACCGACCATCGCCTCGAGCGAGGTCGCGTCGCTGATGTCGGCGTTGCGGTCGTACCCGACGACCTCGTGGCCGGCGGCTCGCAGGCGGGTCCGCATGTTGCCGCCCATCTTGCCCAGGCCGATCAACCCGATCTTCATGTGCGACCCCTCGCTCTCATCAGGACGTTCGCTTCGGAGGTCAGCCTGCCGCGTCCGTGCGGACCGTGCCGCACGGGGGTGAGGTCAGCCGGCCAGCCGGACAGGCATGAGCACGTACTGGAAGCTGTCGTCCGACTCGCCGTCCGGCTCGGCCTGCCCCGTGAGCAGAGCCGGCTTGGTCGACTGGGTGAACGCCAACCGCGCGTACGGGTGGTGCAGCGCGCCGAGCCCGTCGAGCAGGTACTGCGGGTTGAACGCGATCTCGATGTCGTCACCGTCGAGCAGGGCGTCGAGCTGCTCGCTCGCCTGGGCGTCGTCACCCTGGCCCGCCTCGATCACCACGGCGCCGGCGCTGAACTTCAGCCGCACCGGGGTGTTGCGCTCAGCGACCAGGGCGACGCGCTTGACGGCCTCGACCAGCACCGCGGTCTCGATCACCACGCGGGCGTCGCTGGTGGTCGGGAAGATCGACGCGACCTTCGGGTACTCGCCGTCGAGCAGCCGGGACGTCGTCCGGCGGGCCCCAGCCTCGAACCCGATCAGACCGTCGCCCGATCCGGTGCGGCCGAGCGCGAGCTCGACCGTGCCACTGGCACCGAGCGCCCGGGCCGTGTCCGCCAGCGTGCGGGCGGGCACGAGAGCGACGGTGGACGCGTCGGTTCCCTCCGGCGCCCAGTCCAGCGTGCGCATGGCCAGCCGGTACCGGTCGGTGGCCAGCATCGTGATCCGCGAGCCCTCGATCTCGACCCGGACGCCGGTCAGGATCGGCAGGGTGTCGTCGCGGCCGGCCGCGGTGGTGACCTGGCTGACCGCGGTGGTGAAGACGTCGCCCGCCACGGTGCCGGCGGACTGCGGCATGCTCGGCAGCGTCGGGTAGTCCTCGACGGGCATCGTCAGCAGCGTGAACCGCGACGACCCACAGGTCACCGAGACCTTGGAGTCCTGGGTCACGACGTCGACCGGGCGGGCCGGCAGGTTGCGCGAGATGTCCGCGAGCAGCCGGCCGGAGACCAGCACCGTCCCGGACTCGCTGACCTCGGCCGCCACGGTGACCCGTGCGCTGACCTCGTAGTCGAACGCCGAGAGCGTCAGGGTCCCGTCGTCCTTGGCCTCGAGCAGCACCCCGGCCAGGACCGGCACGGGCGGGCGGGTCGGCAGCCCACGCGCCGCCCACGTCACTGCCTCGGCGAGAACGTCACGCTCCACGCGGAACTTCACCGGCCACCGTCCCTCTCCTGCCCAGCTGCGGTCACCTCGACCGACGAGTGGCCTGACCCTATCCGGCAGAGCCGACACGCGACACCACGAGGGCTGCTCCGGTGGAGTTGTCCCCAGAATCGGCCCTCAGTGGTCGTTCGTGGAGGATCTCTCCAGTAGGTATCTCTCTTCATAGTCTTAGCACTTGTGGATCCTGTGGAAGACGGCCCTTCTTGCAGGTCAGCCCACTTTTCAGCCTGTTGACGAGGTGTGGAACGCGGCGCCGGGTCCCGTGGACGTCCGTGGACAACTTCTCGTTGCCCACGGCCGACGTCACGTCGTCCACAGGTTGTCCCGTGGATATCCACGGCTGCGTCCACGACGGCGGCGCACGTCGTCCTGCCCCGATTGTGACGCCCGTCACACGATGTCCACAGATCCACAGAGTTACCCACATCCTGTGGAGGGAGGGCCACCAATTCGGGAAGAAACGGACACCTGGTGCTCCACTCGAACGGAGCAACAACGGGGCAAACCCCTACAGAGCGTGATATTTGCCCTGTGACGAGAGAGCAGTTCAGCGGCTCTGCTGCTTGATCCGGTTGGTCAGCTCGGTGACCTGGTTGAAGATGCTGCGGCGCTCGGCCATCAGCTGACGGATCTTGCGCTCCGCGTGCATGACGGTGGTGTGGTCCCGGTTGCCGAACTGCTGCCCGATCTTGGGCAGCGACAGGTCCGTGAGCTCGCGGCACAGGTACATGGCGATCTGGCGGGCGTTGACGAGCACCCGCGAGCGGGACGAGCCCTGCAGGTCGTCGATCGTCAGACCGAAGTACGACGCGGTCTGCCCGATGATCACGGCGGAGGTGATCTCCGGGCTGCCGTCGCTGGGGATCAGGTCCTTCAGCACGATCTCGGCCAGCGACAGGTCGACTGCCTGCCGGTTCAGACTGGCGAACGCCGTGACCCGGATCAGCGCGCCCTCGAGCTCGCGGATGTTCGTCGAGATCCGGCTCGCGATGTACTCCATCACGTCGTCCGGGGCGGTCATCCGCTCGAGGATCGCCTTCTTGCGCAGGATCGCGATCCGGGTCTCGAGGTCGGGGGGCTGGACGTCGGTGATCAGGCCCCACTCGAACCGGCTTCGCATCCGCTCCTCGAAGCCGGACAGCTGCTTGGGCGGCAGGTCCGAGGTGATCACGACCTGCTTGTTCGCGTTGTGCAGCGTGTTGAAGGTGTGGAAGAACTCCTCCTGCGTCTGCACCTTGCCCTGCAGGAACTGGATGTCGTCGATCAGCAGGATGTCGACGTCGCGGTGCCGGCGCTGGAACGCCTGCGCCTTGTCGTCGCGGATCGAGTTGATGAAGTCGTTGGTGAACTCCTCGGAGTTCACGTAGCGCACCCGGATGCCGGGGTAGAGGTTGCGCGCGTAGTGGCCGATCGCGTGCAGCAGGTGAGTCTTGCCCAGCCCGGACTCGCCGTAGACGAACAAGGGGTTGTAGGCCTTCGCCGGCGCCTCGGCCACTGCGACCGCGGCGGCGTGCGCGAACCGGTTGCTCGAGCCGATGACGAACGTCTCGAAGACGTACTTCGGGTTCAGGTGCGCCGCCTCGACCGGGTCGGTGCGCGGGCGGGGGCGCAGCTCGGCCGTGGACGGCGTGGGCGCGGGCTCGTCGTCCAGCGTGACCGAGAGGTCCGGGACGACGGAGTGATCGCTCGCGGCCGGGTGCTCCACGTGCTCGGGATCCGAGGCGCCGGCGTCCTCGAGCGTGAGCTCCGGACGCGGCTGGTCGGTGGCGAGCGAGGGATCCACGGTCACCGCGAGCAGGACCTCGCGCTCGAGCTGGGCACCGAGGGCGTCGATCACCTGGGCGCGCAGGCGCTGCTCCAGGACCTCTTTGGTGTACTCGTTGGGCACGGCCACCAGGGCGGTCGCGTCGATGAGCCCCACGAGCTTGGCCAGCCGCAGGAATGCTCGCTGCTGGGCGTTGAGCCCGGCGTCCCCCAGCGCTGCCACCGTGCTCTGCCAGATGCGGGCCAAGTCCGGCTCGGTCACCTGCACCCTGAGGCCCCTCTCAATACAGCACCGTCGTGGTCGTAAGCCGCCCACTCTACGCGTACGGTCCACACGTTCATCCACAGGTTGTGGACAAAGAATGGCGGTACGGAAGTCCCCGGAGCCTGAGCGGGAACGGTACACGAGCAGTCAGGTCGTGGTGGCATATTCGGCGTGTCGAAGGGTCTCTTCTTCGAGCCGGGGCGATACTGACGGGTTGGCCACCCCCGGGTGGCGTGGCGGCGGTTTGACCCTCTCACCGCCCTGCCCGTACCTTGGAGGGGTCCCCCTCGTGGCGGCCGCTGTCGCATGCCCGCGCACCGTGTCCTCGTCGTTCCTGACGTCGACCCGCGCTGGTGTCCGATGGTGGCCGATCCCACGCTTCCCGGGGAGACGCACCAGGGACTGTAGGAGAGACCGTGAGCAAGCGTACGTTCCAGCCGAACAACCGTCGTCGGGCCAAGACCCACGGCTTCCGCCTGCGCATGCGCACGCGTGCGGGTCGCTCGATCCTCGCCGCGCGTCGCCGCAAGGGCCGCAGCGAGCTCTCGGCCTGAGGCCGCGGGCATGCTGCCCGCAGCGCACCGCATGCGTCGGCGCGAGGACTTCACCCTCGCCGTCCGGCGCGGGCGTCGAGCGGGCAGCAGCCACCTGGTGGCGCACCTGCTGCCGGGTTCCGAGCACTCGCCGAGTCAGGACCTGCGTGGCCGGGACATGACCAGCCAACGAACCTCGCCGACGCACACCCCGGTGCGCGTCGGCTTCGTCGTGTCCAAGGCCGTGGGTAACTCTGTCGTGCGCGGCCAGGTCAAGCGTCGCCTGCGGGCCGTGCTGGCCAGCCGGCTGGATCGGCTGCCGAACGGCTCGCTGCTGGTGGTGCGGGCGCTGCCGCCGGCCGCCGGTGCGACGTCAGCGGACCTGGCCGAGTCGGTGGACCACGTGCTGGGTCGCCTGCTCCGGACATCGTCCGTGCCCTCATGAGCAGCGATATGAGCACCGATGTGGGCACCGATATGAGCACCGACTTGAGCACCGAGGCGCCGCCTGAGCGTCCCGGCCCGGCTGCCTGGCTGCTCACCCAGCTCGTGCGCGGCTACCAGCTGGTCGTCTCGCCGTGGTTCGGGCCCCGCTGCCGCTTCTATCCTTCGTGCTCGGCGTACGCGGTCACCGCGCTGCGTCGGCACGGCGCCATCAAGGGCACCTGGCTCGCTGCCAGGCGCCTGCTTCGCTGCCACCCGTGGAACCCGGGCGGCGTCGACCACGTTCCAGCGAAGGGATCCCCGGCACCAGCCGAGGGATGCCACCACCTCGACGGTCACCAGACCGCCGCCTGACCCTTACGAGGACCTCACCGCATGGGCAAAATCCTCTATCCGCTCGAGTACGCCGTGGCCTGGATCATGGTGGGCTGGCACAGCCTGCTGTCCGGCATCGGTATGGACCCGGCCTCCGGGTGGACGTGGGCGTTCTCCATCGTCGGTCTCGTCATCGTGATCCGGATCATCCTGATCCCGCTGTTCGTGAAGCAGATCAAGGCATCACGCGGCATGCAGCTGATCCAGCCGCAGATGCAGGCGATCCAGAAGAAGTACAAGGGGAAGACGGATCCGGAGTCCCGGCAGGCGATGACCTCCGAGACGATGGCGCTGTACAAGGAGTCGGGGACCAACCCGTTCGCCTCGTGCCTGCCGATCATCTTGCAGGCGCCGATCTTCTTCGCCCTGTTCCGGGTGCTCAACCAGTACGTCCGCAACTCCGAGCCGATCGGTCCGCTGACGAAGGAGCTCGCGACCCAGGCGGACAACTCCACGATCTTCGGCGCGCCGCTGTCGGCGACGTTCCTGAACGCCGACGGCAACATGAGCGTCAAGATCGTCACGGTCATCCTGATCATCGCGATGTCGGCCACCACGTTCACCACGCAGCGTCAGCTGATGATGAAGAACATGCCGGCCGCCGCGCTGGACAACCCGTTTGCCAAGCAGCAGAAGATGCTGATGTACGTCCTGCCGCTGGTGTTCGCGGTGTCAGGCGTCAACTTCCCGATCGGTGTCCTCATCTACTGGCTGACCACGAACCTCTGGTCGATGGGTCAGCAGTTCTACGTGATCCGGCGGATGCCTGCCCCGGGCTCGCTCGCCGAGAAGGCGATGCTCGAGCGCAAGCGCAAGCACCACCACGGCGACTCGGACGTGGCCACCGCCGAGCCTGAGGCTCCTGCTGCGCCGATCGGTCAGCGGGTGCAGCCCAAGCGGCAGCCGCGCAACAAGCGGACGACGAAGGCGACGACGGCGGACGGCGCGCAGGCCTCCGCTGCGGAGACGACGGCCGACCCGTCGACCTCGGCCACAGACGCGGACGTCGCAGCGACGCCGCCGACCGAGGCACCGTCGCCTGGCACGCCCGAGGCGAAGCCAGGCCTGAACGGCACCGCGAAGACCCCGGCCCGCAAGAAGCCCAAGTCCAAGGGCTGAGGCCCCGCGGACGTCCGCAAGTCCCTCACCATCCCCGCCGCACCCACGCGGCACGGTCACTGACCGATTCCCAGAGGAGAACCCCATGACCGAGCACGACACCGCTCCCGTCGAGACCGCTCCCGTTGACACGGCGCCCCTTGATTCCGTGCCGTCCATCGACACCGAGACGCTGGCCGCGGACGCCGACGTGGACCCCATTGCGGCCTCATCGCAGGTCTCTGACGCGGAGAGCCGGGAGTCCGATGTTTCCCGTGAAACATCGACTGACGCGGCAGACCGTCTGGAGCGTGAGGGCGACGTCGCGGCCGACTACCTCGAGAAGCTGCTGGACGTCGCCGACCTGGACGGCGACATCGACGTCGACATCGACGGCGACCGTGCGGCGGTGGCGATCGTCGACTCCGAAGAGGGTCGGGTGCCGCGGCGGCTGGTGGGCCGCGATGGTGAGGTCCTGGAGGCCCTGCAGGAGCTGACGCGTCTGGCCGTGCTGGCTCAGACCGGCGAGCGCAGCCGCCTGATGTTGGACGTCGCGGGTCACCGCGCTGCCCGCCGCGAGGCCCTCGTCGCGCGTGCCGGTGAGGCCGTCGAGCAGGTCCGCACCTCGGCCGAGCCGCTGGCGCTGGAGCCGATGAGCCCGTTTGAGCGCAAGGTGGTCCATGACGCGGTGGCAGCCCTCGGCCTGCAGACCGAGTCGGAGGGCGTCGAGCCGAACCGCCACGTCGTCGTCCTGCCCTCCTGACCCGTTTCACGTGAAACCGCGTTCCACGTGAAACCTGAGGATGCGTCTCCGGTCGATCTGCCCCCGACTCCCGCCGTCGCCGGCACGGTGTTCGCCGACCAGCTCCCCCTCGCGGAGGAGTTCGTCGGCCACCTGGCGACGACGGGGGTCAGGCACGGTCTGATCGGCCCTCGCGAGGTCCCGCGGCTGTGGGAGCGACATGTCCTCAACTGTGCGGTGATCTCGGACCTGCTCCCGGCAGGGGCGGCCGTCATCGACATCGGCTCGGGCGCGGGCCTGCCGGGGGTGTGCCTGGCGATTCGCCGCCCGGACCTGCAGGTCACCCTGGTGGAACCGCTGCTGCGGCGAGTCACGTGGCTGACGAGCGTTCTCGAGGCCATGGGCCTGGACCGGGTGGTCGTCCGTCGGGCGAGGGCCGAAGAGGTGGCCGGGGAGCTGACCGCGGCCTTCGTCACGGCTCGGGCCGTCGCCCCGCTGGAACGCCTTGCCCGCTGGGGCCTCCCACTGCTGGAGCCGGGCGGGTCGATGGTGGCCATCAAGGGCAGCTCGGCTCAGGACGAGGTGGACGCGGCGGCAGCCCTCCTGACCCGCGCCGGGTGTGCCGCCAGTGTCATCACCGTCGGTGAAGGTCTCCTCGTCGAGCCCACGGTCGTCGTCCGGCTCGACCGCGGACCGGGGGAGCTGACGGGACTGAGCCCAGCATCGTCCACGCCCAAGAAGGCCCGGCGAGCGCGTCCCCGCCGGTAGGCACAGCGGTCGGGCATGACGGCTCCCGCCCCGCGACCCAGCCGTCCTCCTCATGGGGGACACTGAACCTCGACCCCAACCTCGTGGAGGCCCCGCGTGACCACCGAGCCGACGACGGCGACCCCGCCGTCGACCTCAGGACTTGGCTGGCCAGCTGACCAGTCCGCCGTCCCCTCGGCCTCCGACCTCCCGGTGGACGTGCGCACGTCGTCGCTGGGCTGGCCCGATGTTTCACGGGAAACATCCGCCCAGCTGCCTGCCGACCCAGGGGTCAACGCCCACGATGACCTGACCGCCGAGCTGGCGACCGAGGACGCCGAGCGGGCGGCCCAGGCGGCTGCGGGCCTGATCGCTGACGAGCTCGCCAGCTCGCTGCCCACGCCGGATGACGACACTCCGCTGGCGCAGGAAGTCGCTCACGACGCGCGTCGTCGGCTCGTGCTGCACGGGCAGAAGCTGCCGGTGCCGGACCACACGCGGGTCCTGACGGTCGCGAACCAGAAGGGTGGCGTCGGCAAGACGACGACCACGGTGAACCTGGCGGCCGCGTTGGCGATGTCAGGCTTGCGCGTCCTGGTCATCGACATCGACCCGCAGGGCAATGCGTCCACCGCGCTGGGCATCCCACACCACAGTGAGGTCAACAGCATCTACGACGTGCTGGTGGATGGCATGGCCCTGGCCGACGCGGTGCAGGAGTGCCCGGACGTCCCCAACCTGTGGTGCGCGCCCGCGACCATCGACCTCGCCGGCGCGGAGATCGAGCTCGTCTCGCTGGTCGCCCGCGAGTCCCGCCTCCTGCGCGCCCTGAACACCTACCTGCAGGCGCGGGTCGACGCAGGCGAGGAGCGCATCGACTACGTCCTCGTGGACTGCCCGCCGTCCCTGGGCCTGCTCACCGTCAACGCCTTTGTCGCCGCCCGAGAGGTCTTCATCCCCATCCAGTGCGAGTACTACGCACTGGAAGGGCTGTCCCAGCTCCTCCGCAACATCGAGCTGATCAAGGCGCACCTCAACCCGGACCTGCACGTCTCCACGATCCTGCTCACCATGTACGACGCGCGGACCCGGCTGTCGGCCGAGGTCGCCGAGCAGGTGCGCGAGCACTTCCCCGAGGTCGTCCTGCGCACGAGCATCCCCCGTTCGGTGCGGATCTCCGAGGCGCCGAGCCACGGCCAGACGGTGATGACCTACGATCCCGGTTCCAGTGGGGCGCTGACCTACCTCGAGGCGGCCAAGGAGCTCGCCGACCGGGGACGACGAAAGGGAACTGACGCGTGAGTGAGAAGCGACGGGGTCTGGGTCGCGGCCTGGGCGCCCTGATCCCCTCCAGCCCGGCCGCCACGGGCAACGACCGTCCGGTCGACGTGTTCTTCCCGGGTCGCGAGGCGGCCCCGGCTGCCGAGACAGCGGAGACCGGCGGCGAGCAGGAGCCCGACGCCGAGCGCAGCGACGTCACCCCGGAGGCTCCTGAGGTCGATGTTTCCCGTGAAACATCTGGGGCGGAGCTGCTCCCCGTACCCGGAGCCAGGTTCGCCGAGGTGCCCGTCACCTCGATCCAGCCCAACCCCAAGCAGCCTCGCTCGGTCTTCGATGAGGAGGACATGGCCGAGCTCGTGCACTCCGTGCGGGAGATCGGCGTCCTGCAGCCGGTCGTGGTCCGCCCCCTCGAGGGGGAGCAGGACCGCTACGAGCTGATCATGGGCGAGCGGCGCTGGCGGGCCAGCCAGGCAGCCGGCCTGGAGACAGTGCCGGCGATCATCCGGGAGACCGCGGACAACGACCTGCTGCGGGATGCGCTGCTGGAGAACCTGCACCGCAGCCAGCTGAACCCGCTCGAGGAGGCCGCGGCCTACAGCCAACTCCTGGAGGACTTCGGCTGCACCCACGACGAGCTGGCCACCCGGATCGGCCGTTCCCGCCCGCAGATCTCCAACACGCTGCGCCTGCTGAAGCTGCCGCCGCTGGTGCAGCGTCGCGTCGCCGCCGGGGTGCTCTCGGCCGGCCACGCTCGGGCTCTGCTCGGCCTGCCCGACGGGGCAGCGATGGAGCGCCTCGCCCAGCGGATCGTGGCTGAGGGGCTGTCGGTCCGTTCGGTGGAGGAGATCGTCGCCCTCGGTGGGGACGACGAACCGCAGGCCCGGCCGAAGCGGCCACGCGCCGGCGCCCGGCACGGCGAGCTGGACGAGCTCGCCGACCGGCTCTCCGACCGGTTCGACACCCGGGTGCAGATCTCGCTCGGACGCCGCAAGGGCCGGCTCAGCGTCGAGTTCGCGAGTGTCGAGGACCTGAACCGAATCGTCGCCCTGCTCGCGCCTGGTGACGCCGCCTTCGTCGCGGGGGACCGGCCCCGAGACTAGGCCGGTCGCCGACCGCGGCACGGACGCCATCCTCCTGGGCCTTCCGGCCCGGCGAGCCCGCGCCGTACGATGCCTGAGACGCCGCAGCCATCGGGAGGTCGCATGCGCGCGGAAGGCCCTCAGCCGGATCGGACTCCGGCCGCCCTCCTGAGGAAGGCTGCCGGAGGGCTGATGCTGGGACTGCTGCTGGGGTACGTCGCCGCCTGGGTCACCCCCCGCCGGCGGCCGGCCCACGAAGGAACCTATGAGGCGCCGGTGCCGCAGCGCATCGATCTGCCCTCGGACGTCGACCTGACGCTGGTGGGCGTCCCCGGGCGACAGCGCAGGTCGTCGCCGGACCTGCGCAGCGCACTGCCGGAAGGCGTGGGGTGACCCGCACGTGAGGCGGGTGCACGAGTGAGCGGACGCCGCCTCGAACCGCTCACCCTGGACTCGTTGTCGGACCTGCCGACACCGTGCCGGTCCTGCGTCTTCTGGGAGCTCTCACCGGTCGCGGCTGGGCAGGCCGAGCGAGCCGGCGACACGGCGTTCGAGAAGGAGGCGTGGCTGTCCGCCGCCCTGCTGGAGTGGGGCTCGGTCGGGCGGATCGCCTACGTGGACGACCAGCCGGCGGGCTACCTGCTCTACGCACCGGCCCACCTCGTGCCCCGAGCGGTGGCCTTCCCGACCGCGCCGGTCAGTGGTGACGCGGTGCTGCTGATGACCGGGCGGGTCGTCGACGAGTTCACCGGGGGCGGCATCGGCCGCATGCTGGTCCAGGGCGTCGCGAAGGACCTGACCCGGCGGGGAGTCCGTGCGATCGAGGCGTTCGGGCTGGAGCACGGGGACCCGCCCGAGGGGGAGCGGTACGCGGCTGCGCCGGGCTGCCTGCTCCCCGCGGACTTCCTGCGCAGCGTCGGCTTCAAGACCGTGCGGCCGCACTACCGGCACCCGCGCCTGCGCCTCGACCTGCGGACCACGCTGTCCTGGCGGGAGGACGTCGAGCAGGCCATCGAGCGGCTACTCGGCAGCGTTCGGCAGCCGGCACTCACCGGCACCTGACCGCCCGAAACCGTTGCGGCACAACGACTCTGGCGCGTGAACAGGACTCAGAACTGGTGGGCGCGCGCCATCACGTCGGCGACGTTCAGCGTGCCGGTGGTGCTGTCGTCCGTCTCACCGAGGTACACCCGCTGGACGGACACGACCACGGCTTCGGCGACGGTGTCCCGGAAGGCCGGGTCACCGAGGCGCGCGGCGTCACCGGGATGGCTCAGGTGACCGACCTCGACCCGGACGGCGGGCATCACGGTGTGCCGCAGGATGTCCCAGGTGCGCGGGTGGGTGCGGCAGTCGAGGAGGTCGGTACGGGCCACGATCTCGCGCTGCACCAGGGACGCGAGCTGCTCGCCGGTCGCCGACCAGGCACCGCCCTGGTTCGGGCTGCCGTAGAAGTAGGTGGCCACCCCGTGCGCCTGCGGGGCGTTCTGCAGCGACTCGCAGTGCAGGGACAGCACGAGGTCGGCGTTCAGCGAGTTGGCCAGATCAGCCCGCTCGAGCTGGCTGGGGTCGCCGGTCAGCCCGCGGGTGAGCACGACGTGCACTCCCACGGCGGCCAGCCGACCCTCGACCCGACGGGCCAGGTCGAGCGTGATGTCGGCCTCGCGCAGGTCGCCGGCGACGCCCCCGGGGTCGAGCGAGGAGTGCCCGGGGTCGAGGACGACGACGCGCCCGCGCAGGTTCGTGCCCGCGGAACGGACGCGGTCCGCCTCGCGCAGCGCGTGCGGTGCGCCACCGGTGACCGCCCGGGACAGCTGGTTGAGCCCCCGCAGCGTGTGCGGACCGGCCAACCCGTCCGGGCGCAGCCCCACCCCGCGCTGGAAGTCGCGCAGCGCGGCGTCCGTGCTCGACCCGAAGACCCCGTCGACCCGCCCGCACGGGTACCCGAGACCGAGCAGGCGCTCCTGGAGCGCTCCCACGTCGTCGCCGGCCATCAGGTGACCGGGCGTGTGCATGAGGATGCGGTCGCCGAGCAGCCAGCGCGCGCCGTCCAGCGCGCGGTAGGTCTGCGAGCCAACCACGCCGTCCACCAGCATGCCTCGACGCTGCTGGAAGGCGCGGACCGCACGCTCCACCTCGGTGTCGAAGGTGTCCGCGGTGGCGGCCGAGCCGGGGAGGTCACCGGTCGCCACCAGGCGCTCGCGAACCGCCGTGACCTGCGGCCCCACGTCGCCGACGCGCATCGAGGGCAGCGCCATCGTCAACCCCCTGCTCGCTCGTAGGTCGCGCACAGCATTCGCCCGATGGTAGCCGGGCGACGCGGGGATGGCTCAGCCGATGAAGTCGGCGAGCTCACGCACGATCATCGGCTTGGGCTTGGCGCCGGTGATCGACTTCACCAGCTCGCCCTTGACGTAGACGTTCATCGTCGGCAGGCCGGTGACGCCGTACCGGGCCGCGACCTGCGGGTTCTCGTCCGTGTTGATCTTGACGATGTCGATGCGGTCGGCGTGCTCGCCAGCGATCTCGTCCAGGATCGGGGACACCGCACGGCACGGGCCGCACCAGGGAGCCCAGAAGTCGACCAGCACGGGCTTGTCGTTGGCCAGGACGTCCTGGTCGAAGGTCGCGTCGGTGGTCTCGCGGGCCGCCATGGCGGATTCCTCTCGGTCGGTGCTGCTCGTAGTGCTGGGCTGGGCTGGCTGGGGAACGACGATAGGTGGTGGGGCCGACAGTCAGACGCCGGCGGAAACTTCCTCGCGCTCGGGAACCGCGTGGTCGGCGAGGTCGGCCAGGTAGCGCTCGGCGTCCAGCGCCGCGACACAACCCGACCCGGCGGCCGTGACCGCCTGCATGTACTCGTGGTCCACCACGTCACCGCAGGCGAAGACGCCGGGCAGCGAGGTGCGCGAGCTGCGCCCGTCGACGGAGACGAACCCTTCGGGGGTCAGGTCGATCTGGTCGGCGAACAGCTCGGTGCGCGGGTCGTGACCGATGGCCACGAACAGGCCGGTCACGTCCAGCTGGTCCTCGTCGCCGGTCACCGTGTCACGCACCTGCAGCGCCGACACCTTGGCGTCGCCGAGCACGTCCGTGACCTCGCTGTTCCAGCGGAAGCTGATCTTGTCGTTGGCGACCGCACGGTCCTGCATGACCTTCGAGGCGCGCAGCTCGTCGCGGCGGTGCACGACAGTGACGGACTTGGCGAACTTGGTCAGGAACGTCGCCTCCTCCATCGCCGAGTCGCCGCCACCGACGACCACGATGTCCTGGTCGCGGAAGAAGAAGCCGTCGCACGTCGCGCACCAGGAGACCCCGCGGCCGGACAGCCGCTTCTCGTTCTCCAGGCCGATCTCGCGGTAGGCGGAGCCGGTGGCCAGGATGACGGCGCGGGCCTGGTGCGTGGTGCCGCGGCCGGTCACCACGGTCTTCACCGGACCGTCCAGGTGCGCCTCGACGACGTCGTCCGTGACGAGCTCGGCGCCGAAGCGCTCGGCCTGCGCGCGCATGCTCTCCATGAGCTCGGGGCCCAGGATGCCGTCGCGGAAGCCGGGGTAGTTCTCGACCTCGGTGGTGTTCATCAGGGCGCCACCGAACGTGACGGACCCTTCGAAGACCAGCGGGTTGAGGTTCGCCCGTGCTGCGTACACCGCTGCGGTGTAGCCGGCGGGCCCGGAGCCGATGATGATCACGTCGCGGACGTCGTCGCTCACGTAACGCCTTCCAATGGTGGTGCGGGTGCGTGGTGCACCTGATTCAAGCCATCGTACGGCCGGGTTGTTCCCCGACGGGAACGGCGCGGTCAGCGAGTGGTGGTGAAGTACTTCATGCCGTCCTGGTCGGGACGGCAGGTCGTCGACACGACCCAGATCTCGCGGCCGCCGCCGTCACCGGGCAGCACCAGGACGGCGGCCGGCTTGCCCTCGAAGGTGGCGACGTCGACCAGCAGCGGGGTCACGTTCGGCGCGCCCAGGGCGGACAGGCAGCCGGCCACGCCCTGCGGGGTCGCGAGCAGCCCCTGGGGAGCGACCGCCGAGCTCGCCGGAGCCGCCCCCAGCTGCTCCTGCACCTGCTGGGCGAGCTTCGCCCGGGTGTACGCGGTGCCGGAGGCGAGCGCTCGCACCGTCGCCTCGCCGGAGGAGTCGCTGCTGCCCTTGTCCTGCATCGCGGCGCCGGCCGAGCTGGTGGCGTTGTCGGCGCTGTTCGGGACGAGCTGGCTGACCAGCGCGCCCCCGCCGACCAGGACCAGCGCGGCCGCGGCGGCCACCAGGAAAGGCCGACGACGGCGCGCGGACGGCGCGGACTGCAGCGGGACGACCGTCGCGGCCGAGGTGCTCGCCTCGCTCGCGTCCAGGTCGGCGGCGGTCTCGTCGGCGGGGGTGGCGAGGTGGGTCACGCTGCTGGACTCCGGGCTCTGGTCACCGCTGGCGAGCTCGCGCAGGGTGGATTCGATGCGGTGGACGACGTCGGGCGGGATCGGCCCCGGGTCCGGCAGCGAGGTGAGCAGGTCGTGGATCTGCTGCTGGGTGGCGAGCTCGGTCTGGCACTGTGCGCAGCCGGCGACGTGCGGGTCGCGGGCGGCCTCAGCGAGGTCACCGAAGGCGTCGAGTGCGGGGTGGCTCACGCACGCTCTCCTTCGGTCGGCACAGCAGCTTCCTTCGTCTCAGCAGGGGGGTCCATTCCTGGGACGTCGGAACCGGCCGATCGGTTCCCACCAGGGGCCAGCAGGGGCAGCAGGGCGGCGCGGCCGCGGGCGCAGCGGGACTTGACGGTCCCCTCGGCGACGCCCAGCACGGCGGCGGCCTCGCTGACCGGGAGGCCGTGCATGTCGACGAGCACCAGGGCCATCCGCTGGTGCTCGGGCAGCGTCGCGAGGGCCGCGCGCACGTCGAGCGCGGTCTCGGTGCTCGCGTGGGCGTCGCGGTGGTCGGCGGGCTCCTGCTCGGGGAGCGGGACGGCGGGTCGAGCCGCGCGCCGCCGCACCCGGTCCAGGCACGCGTTGACGACGATCCGGTGCAGCCAGGTGGTGACCGCGGCCTCACCGCGGTAGCTCCCCGCCCGGCGGAAGGCGGAGACCAGCGCGTCCTGCAGGGCGTCGGCCGCCTCCTCACGGTCGCCGAGCGTGCGGACCGCGACCGCCCACAGCCGGCTCTGGTGCCGGTGGACGAGCTCACCGAAGGCATCGGCGTCGCCCGCGACGTGCGCGGCCAGCAGGTCGGCGTCGGAGCGCTCGCTCACTTCACCGTCACCTCGTCGACGACGGCGCGGTAGCCGCCGTCGGCCTGCGGGAGCGAGGTGAACCAGAGGACGAGCTGGGACGCCGTCACCGGCTGGGTGGGCTCGAGGGTGATGGTGCCGCTCGCGTCGTCGGCCTGGGCGAGCTTCTGGCCCAGCTTCTCGCCGTTGACGTCGCGCAACTCCACGGCCCCGCCGTCGGCGCCCAGCTTGACTTGGACGGACGTGACCTGGTGCTCGCCCCCGAGGTCGAGGAGCAGTCCGACCCCCTTCTTGAGGCCACCGAACTCCGCCGACTTGTACGTGTCCGACGTCCAGGACGTCGAGGCGTTCCCATCCGTCGCCTTGCCGGCGATGGAGTCCTTCTCGTTCCCGTCGCCCTGCGGGTCGAAGCCGCTGGTCCCGGTCACCGTGATCGGGCCGCCGGTCGCCGTGGGGGTGCTCGTCTCGTCCGGCGTCGTCGTCTCGGTCGGGGGCGTCGTGGCGGGCGTCGTGGCCGTCGTGGAGGGCTTCGCGTTCGGCACGAAGGCGTTGTCGCCCAGCCCGCGCAGGCCGCAGTAGGCGAGCAGCAGGAAGATCACGATGAAGCCACCGACCAGCGCCAGCACCACGGCCGGGTGGCGCTCGGACCGGGCGCCCTCGGGGCGGGGTGCGGTCGGCGGCTCGTCGTCCGCGTAGGCGAGGCCGAAGCCGCCCAGCACGGCCGGCTCGCTCGTGGCGGCGGCGGGGACGGGCTGGGGTGCGGGCTGGGGTGCGGGCGGTGCGGGCGGTGCGGGCGGTGCGGGCGGTGCGGGCGGTGCGGCCGGCGGAACCACCGGGGCCACCACGGGCTGCGGCGCCGTCGTCCGAGGTGCGGCGGGTGGCGGTGCGGTGGGCAGCCCGGAGCGGGGCACCGGGGCCAGCGCGTGCGGGAACGCGCCGCCGGACCGGTCCTCGGTGCGCTGCCGGCCCCAGGGGGCGATCTGGCCGGCGAGGTCGCTGGGGGAGTCGGGCGCGCCGGCTCCCGCGAAGGTCTGTGCGCACAGGGTGTCGAGGTCCGCCGGGACGCCGGTGACGATCTGCCCGGGCGCGACCGGCTTGCCGGCCACCTGGGGCGCGGGAGGCAGGTCACTGCCCTCGGTGAGCGGCCAGTGCGCGGTGAGCACGGCGTACGCGAGGGCGATCAGGTCGTGGGCGTCCTGGCGGGTGGCGTCCTCGCCGCCCGAGTCGGTCTCGGCGACCTCGGCGCCGTCCAGGGCCGCCGCGGTCGCGAGCTCGGTGACCTTGACGGTGCCGTCGTCCAGCAGGTGCACCCGCCCAGGCGTCAGCCTCAGGTGGTGCAGACCGCGGTGCCGAGCCGCCTCCAGGGCCAGCGCGGACTCGCCGACGACCACCCGGGCCGGGCCGGGTGCCAGTGGACCGCCCTCGGCGAGCTGCTCCTCCAGGGACGGCGCGGTCAGCCACTCGCTCACCACGAAGGTCGCCTCGTCGTCCACCCCGACGTCCAGGATCCGGACCAGGCGGGCGTCCTCCACCGCGGCGGCCCGCCGGGCGGCGTCCAGCACGGCCTCGACGTTGGGGTGGTCCGCGGCGATGGCGCGCAGGTGCACGGAACGCTCGAGGGTCTCGTCGTGCGCCTGCCAGGTGGACGTCTGCGCTGCGTCGTCGAGCCGTCGCTTGAGCACGTAGCGTCCGCCGAGAACGCTGCCTGGTCCGACCTTGTCCAGCGTCGACCTCCCCGCTCGTCGCGGCGCTGACCGCGAGGCGACCCGGTGGCCGCTGCCTGCACATGGTACGGGTGCGCCCGTGCTGGGGCACCCAACTCGGGACGGTGTCGGTCAGCGTCCCAGGGTGGGCCGGGCGGCGCCGATGATGGTGCCGTAGGCGACCGGGCCGATCTTCACCACGCTGCCCGTCTCGGGTGCGTAGAGCGACAGGCCGTTGCCGACGTACATCCCGACGTGGTGGATGGACGCCGGGTTGTTGACGTTCGTGGCGTAGAAGACGAGGTCGCCCGGCGCGAGCTGGGACAGCGGGACGTGCGGCAAGGCCGCGTACTGGGCGCGCGAGGTGCGCGGTAGCGGGACGCCCGCCTGGGCGTAGGCCCACTGCATCAGCCCGGAGCAGTCGAAGCTGCTCGGCCCGGTCGCGCCCCACACGTAGGGCAGGCCGAGCCGGGTCGCCGCGGCGGCGATGGCGGCGGCCGCGACCGGGTTCGGGGCGGGGACGTCCGGCAGGGTCTGACTGCCGGCCGTGCCACCCTCCAGCCCGTGCCCGGCCGCGTCGCTGACGCCACCGAGGCCGGCCTCCATCGCGGCCCGGGCCGCGTTGGCGAGCGCCTCGGCCTCGCGCCGCTGCTCCTCCTGCTCGGCCAGCTCGACGACGCGGGCGTCCGTGCGGGCCAGCAGCTCGCGCTGGCGGGTGATGGCGTCGGTGACGGCGGCGGCCGCCTGGTCGGCGACCTCCTGCCGGACGGCGGTGCGGACCCGGTTGCGGCTGGCCGCTGCGGCGACCTGACGCTGCCGGGCGACCGCGACCTGCTGGACGTCGGTGCGCTCGGTGTCCGAGCGAACGATGCCCTCGATGGCGTGCCAGCGGATCAGCACGTCGCTGAGCGAGCTGCTGCCGAGCATGGTGGCGGTCAGGCCGACGGGCCCGCCGCTCTGGTAGATCGCGCGGATCCGCCGGGCGGCGTCGTCCGCGCTCTCCTGGGCGACCTTCTGGCCGTCGTCCACCTGGATGCCGGCGTCGATCTCACCGGTGGTGGCCTGCAGCAGGGCGTCCTGGGCGGCGTCGTACCGCTCGACGGCGAGGCTCTGCTGGATGGTCAGCCGGTCCAGCTGCTTCTGCAGGGACTTCGCCTGCGCCCGAAGCTGGGCGAGGTTCGGTTGGGCGGACGCCGGGGCGACGGGCAGGGCGAGCGCGGCGACCAGGGCCGTCACGGTGCCGACGACTGCGAGTCCGGCGATCCGCGTGCTGCGCGGGCCGGGCTCGCAGGCGCGGCCGCGGTTCACGCGCCGGACCGGCCGTAGCTGTCGGCGTGCACCTCGGACATCTCGCGCAGCGGCTTCACGTAGTGCGCCACCAGGGTCGGGGCGTCGCGCGTCACGCGCAGGTGCACGGTGCCGTCGGCGTCCACCCGGAACGTCGCGGTGTCCACGACGTTGAGGGGGTTCGACTCGGTGGCCGAGTCCTCGGCCGCCTTGAGCGTGGCCTGCACGTCGTGCGTGCGGGACCAGACGTCGCTCGCGGTGAGGGCGGCCTGCTGGCCGGCGTCCTCGACGGACAGCCGGGCGGTCACCACGGAGATCACGTCGAACGCGATGACGCCGACGATCGCGAGGACGACCGCGACCTTGGTGAGCCAGCCCAGGACGATGCCGCCCTCGTCACGGGGGGTGCCGCTCCAGAAGGTCCTTGCCATGTTCACGACTTCGGGTGCCGCGGTGCCCGACTTGAGCCGATCGGCCTCAGTGACGTCCGGGCAGCCGACGCAGCAGCGGCTCGGCCAGCTCGTCGAGCTCGTCGACGCGCAGCAGGCGGAGCACGCCGACGTACACCACCAGCACCAGGGACCCCCCTAGCACCAGGGCCACCAAGGACGCGCCGACGCTGTGGCCGAGCAGCACGTGCACCACCGCGGACACGCCCTGGCCGACGGCGACGGCCGGGAGCCCGGCGCAGACCAACCGCACGTACGTGCGCAGGACGCGCGCGCCGTCCAGCCCGCCCAGTCGCCGGCGCAGGACCACCGCCGACTGGACGGCGCCGACGGTGTACCCGGCCGCCATGCCCACCCCGATGCCCACCACGACGCGGTCCGGGTCGAGCTCGCGAGCCGACGCGAAGCTGGTCGCCGCGATCACCAGGACGACCGGGATCTGGATCAGGAACGGCGTCCGGGCGTCCTGGTAGGCGTAGAACGCGCGCTGGAAGAGGTACTGCGCGCTGAACGACACCAGGCCGAGCATCATCGCGGTGGTCGCGGCCGCGATCGCGAACGTCTCCGCGGCCGAGTTCTTGAAGAACAGCACCCGGGTCAGCTCGTCGCCGACCGCCAGCATGCCGACCAGCGCGAGCACCGAGGCCACGCCGGTGAGCCGCAGTCCCACGGACAGGTCCCGCCGGACCGCGCGGGTGTCGCGCTCGTGCGCCGCGTGGCTCATCCGCGTGAACAGGGCCGTCACCAGCGAGACCGTGATCAGCGAGTGCGGCAGCATGAACAGCAGGAACGCGCTGCCGTACGCGTTCTGGCCCGGACCCCCGAGCGACCCGCCCGCGTTGACCGCCCGCGAGGTCACGATGAACCCGAGCTGGCCCATCAGGGCGCCCGCGAAGGTCCACGCGGCGACCCGGCCGGCCCCACCGAGGCCCACCCCGCGGAAGCCGAAGCGAGGGCGGTAGCGGAACCCCATCCGGCGCAGCGGCACCATCACGACCAGGGCCTGGACGACGACGCCGAGGGTCGCGGACCCGGCGAGCACCGCGATCTGGCCGGCCGTCCACGTCGACGGGGGATGCGGGTTGGTGATCTTGTTGAAGCCGCCGATCCACACGAACATCACGACCAGGCCGGCGATCGCGACCACGTTGTTGGCGACCGGGGCCCACATGTAGGCACCGAACCGGCCGCGGGCGTTCAGCACCTGGCCGAGCACGGTGTAGACGCCGTAGAAGAACACCTGCGGCAGGCACCAGTAGGCGAAGGCGACGACCAGGGCGATGGTCGACGCGTCCCAGCCGGGACCGGTCGAGGGCCCGAAGACGAGCGGCACCAGCGGCGACAGCAGGGTGGCCACCAGCGTGACGACGGCCATGCCCAGCAGCGAGATGGTCAGCAACCGGTCGAGGAACGCCTGACCACCGTCGCTGTGCTTGGTCGCTTGGACGATCTGCGGGACCAGGACGGCGTTGAGCAGGCCGCCCGCGATCAGGTTGTACAGCTGGTTGGGCACCGTGTTGGCCGTGGCGAAGCCGTCTGCGGCCAGGGCGCCGCTGACCCCGAGCAGACCCGTCAGGAGCTGGACCCGGACGAGCCCCAGCAGGCGCGAGACGAACGTGCCGGACGCCATCACCGTGGTCGCCCGCATCAGGCTGGAGTCGCTCACGACGCCTCACCCTCGTCCGGGACGTCGATGGTGCGGGCCCGGCGGCGCGGTCGGCGCAGCGCCCGGACCAGCCCCACCAGGACGACGAGCCCGACGATCACCGCGAACACGCTGAGCACCCAGCTGTCCGTGGGACGCACGCGCACCTGCACCGCCACCGGGTCTCCCACCGCCCCACCGCTCGGCGAGATGAGCTGCGCCTGCAGCTCGACCTGCCCGCTGGCCAGCGCGCGCACGGGCACCCGGATGCTCGTCCGGGTGCCGGGGGCGACGTCGATGGGGTCCGAGATCTCCTGCGACACGACGAGCCGCGGGCTCGGTGCGACCACCCGCAGCCGCAGGTTCGTCACCTTGAGCCGCAGGTCGTTCCGGATGGTCAGCTGGAGCTCGCCGGAGCTGCGCAGGAACGTGATCGTCGTCTTGAGCACGCTGACCTTCGAGGTCACCGCGTGCACCGCCTGGGTCGACGTCGCCTGGTGGACGGCGAGCGGCTTGCGGTGGCCACGCCACACCGAGGAGACCAGGTCGAGCGTCGAGCGCTGCAGGTCCGCGGTCAGCTCGGCCGGCTCGGCCACGACCTCGCCGAGCGCCGCCAGCTGCGATCGCAGCCCGAGCGCGGTGCCGACGTCCAACGTGGTGATGCCCTCGTTCGCGGGGGTCGTCGGGGCGTCGACCTGGTGGCGGGGCAGCTGCGAGGCGTCCGCTCGCTCCGGTGGAGGGTCGAACATCGACCCGACGGAGATCACCGTGAGCCATGGCGCGGTGGACACCGTGCCGACGAGGGCCTTGAAGGCGGCGACGTCCAGCACGGCCGTGGGCGGCACCGTGACCAGCATCCGTCGGGCCAGCCCCGGGCGCTCGCTGGTCATGGCCGCGGTCTCGGCCAGGAAGCGGTCGGTCGAGGCGGCGTCCCGGCTGGAGGCGGTGGTCGCCAGGCGGGACAGCTGCGCGTCCCACAGCACCGCGGTGGCCCCCGCGGGCAGGCTCTGGGTCATCGCGTCCGGGGTGTACGAGAGCGCATCGACCAGGGGTCGGCTCCGCTCGTCCAGCACCAGTCGCGTCACGTCCTGCCCCGCCAGGTCACCGATCAGCCGGTCGTCGGCGTACCCGTCCGTCGGCAGGCCGAGGTCGACCCGCGGCGTGACGCCGAGCAGCTCGCTGATCGTTCCGGCCCCCGCCGCCCGAGCGGCCGTGACGAGCGTCATGGCGCTCGCGTTGCTGATGACCTGGAGGTCCGGGTCGGCGTAGGGCAGCTCGATGATCTCGCGGCCCGCGGCGGCCGCGCGCATCCGGGCCAAGAAGTCCGCGGCGGCCGCGCGGGCCGGGTGGGACGCCGCGGTGGATGACGGGGTGGACGACGGGGTGGACGAGGGGGTGGACGAGGGGGTGGCTGACGTGATCGTCGTCGGGCTGGTGGTGCCGGTCGGGGTGCCCGTCGGGGTACTGGTGGACGTGTTCGTGCTGGGCAGCGTGCCCTCGGCGGCCGCCTGCAGGGTGGCGAGCAGCGCGGGGTCGACGGCCCAGGCCACCCCGGGGGACGAGGCCGCGTCGAGCAGTCGCGCCAACCGGCGTCCGGGCGCGAGGGCCGCCTGCACCTGTTCCATCGTGGGCACGACGTTGGCGGTCGCCGCGGGCAGGCCGGTGAACGGGACCAGCCAGCCGATCTGCTGCTTGACGTACTCACGGGCCGGGGGCTGCCACTGCAGGGTGCTGCGCAGGAGCGCGACCTGGTCGCGGGCGCCGTCGCTGTCGGTGGCGCGGGCGTCGAGCGCGATGGGGTAGGCGCCGAAGGCTCCGCCGCGCAGACCGAGCGCCTGGGCCGGGACGTCGAGGGTGAACGTCGCGCTCTTCCCGGCCGCCAGCGGGGCGGGCAGCTCGGCGGTCGGGTTCACCGGGACGCCCTCGCGGGGGTCCCGACCGTCCAGCCAGCTGTCGACGTCGTCCCGGGTGCCGAGCCGCCCACCGACGGCGCGCATCCGGACGGACACCTGCTCGATCGCGGTCTTGCCCTGGTTGGTGATCCGGCCGGTCACGTGCACGGTGTCGCCCTGCTGCACCAGCGCGGGCGACACCGAGGTGACGACGATGCGGGCGGGCAGCGTCTCGGCGTGCGCCACGAGTGCGCCCGGCGCGGTCACCAGGGAGGTGAGCGTGCTGACCAGGCCCGTGACGAGCCCGGCGGCCGTGACGGCCAGGAGTCGACGCGCGCTCATGGACGACCGGCGAGCCGGCGGGCGGCCGCGTCGGCGATCCGCCTCTCGTTCGGGAAGGTCAGCCGCGCCTCGAGCTCGTCGACCGGAACCCACGCGACGTCGATGGCCTCCGCGTCGGGATCGTCCTCGATGGTCAGCCGGCCGCCGACCCGCTCCATGAGGTAGTGGTGGACGACCTTGTGGATCCGCTTGTCCGGGACCGAGAACCAGTAGTCGATGGTGCCCAACGGGGCGACGACCCGGCCCCGGATGCCCGTCTCCTCGGCGACCTCGCGGACCGCGGCCTGCTCGAGCGTCTCGTCGCCTTCGAGGTGGCCCTTGGGCAGGCACCACTCGACGCGGCCGGCCCGGTTGCGCCGGGCGATCAACGCCGCCTTGGGGCCCTCGCCGGTCTGGTCCACGACCAGCCCGCCCGCCGATGTCTCCTCGACCGACGGCAGGCGTCGATGAGGGCGCGGCTCGGGATGGGGCACGTCGTCACTCTAACGAGCGGAGCACGGCGGACCGATCCGCCTGGCCTAGGCTTGGCCAACGTGTCCAGCCCCCAGATCCCCCTCGTGGCCCAGTCGCTCGGCGAGCGCTTCGCCGCCGCGGGCTTCGACCTCGCCCTGGTCGGTGGGTCGGTGCGCGACCTGATCCTGAAGCGGCGGGTGAACGACCTGGACTTCACGACCGACGCGACGCCGGAGCAGACCGAGCGGGTCCTGGCCGGCTGGGCGGACGCCACCTGGGACGTCGGTCGCGCCTTCGGCACCATCGGCGCCCGGCACGGCGGCGACGTCGTCGAGGTGACGACGTACCGGGCCGAGGCGTACGAGGCCGACTCCCGCAAGCCGGCCGTCGCGTACGGCACGAGCCTGGACGACGACCTGGTGCGCCGGGACTTCACGGTCAACGCGATGGCTCTGGCCCTGCCCTCCGGGGAGTTCGTGGACCCGCACGGCGGGCTGACCGACCTGGCGCAGGGACTGCTCCGCACGCCGGGGACGCCGGAGTCCTCGTTCACCGACGACCCGCTGCGGATGATGCGCGCGGCCCGGTTCGCCGCACAGCTCGGCTTCGAGGTCGCCCCGCAGGTGCGGACCGCGATGGCGGCGATGGCGGACCGGCTGTCGATCGTGTCGGCGGAGCGGGTGCGCGACGAGCTGACCAAGCTGCTGCTCTCGCCGAACCCGCGGGTGGGCCTGCGGCTGCTGGTGGACACCGGGCTCGCCGACGTGTTCCTGCCCGAGCTGCCGGCGCTCCAGCTCGAGATCGACGAGCACCACCGGCACAAGGACGTCTACGAGCACTCGCTGACCGTGCTCGACCAGGCCATCGCGCTGGAGGACGACGTGGTGCCCGGGCCGGACCTGGTGCTGCGGCTCGCGGCGCTGCTGCACGACATCGGCAAGCCGGCGACCCGACGGTTCGAGTCCGGCGGCGGGGTGTCGTTCCACCACCACGAGGTGGTCGGGGCGAAGCTCACCGCGAAGCGGCTCAAGGCGCTGCGGTTCGACTCGAGCACCGTGAAGCAGGTGTCCCGGCTGGTCGAGCTGCACCTGCGCTTCCACGGCTACGGGGGCGGCGAGTGGACGGACTCGGCGGTGCGCCGGTACGTGCACGACGCCGGCCCGCTGCTGCAGAGGCTGCACCGGCTCACCCGCTCGGACTCGACGACCCGCAACGCCCGCCGCGCCGCCCTGCTGTCCCGGACCTACGACGACCTCGAGGAGCGGATCGCACGGCTCGAGGAGCAGGAGGAGCTGGCCTCGATCCGTCCCGACCTGGACGGCGAGCAGATCATGGCCGCGCTCGACCTGCGCCCCGGCCCGGTCGTGGGGCGCGCGTACAAGCACCTGCTGGCGGTCCGGATGGACCAGGGACCGCTGAGCGAGGACGCCGCCCACGCCGAGCTCCGGCGCTGGTGGGCCGAGCAGCCCGAGTCCGCGCCCTGACCGCCCCGCCCTCCCTGACCGGCCCGCCGTTGATCACGTTCAGTGGGCGTGGACCCGCTTCTCGAGGCGAACGACCCTCGAGAAGTGGCAGTAACCCTCGACCCGCTCAGGTGGTGGGGGCGAGCCGGCGGCTGGCGTGCCCGTACCCGGCGGCCGACACGGTGAACAGCACGGCGATGAACAGCCAGAGGGACGGCGCGAACCCGTCCTGCGGGACGACGAGCGCCGCGCAGCTGGCGGCCACCACGAACGCCACGTTGAACACCACGTCGTAGACCGCGAAGACCCGGCCCCGGAACTCGTCGTGCACGTCGCGCTGCACGGTGGCGTCGACGCAGATCTTCAGGCCCTGCACCGCGAACCCCAGCAGCGCCGCGGCCACGAGGGCGACCGGGACGGTGAGCCGGGCCAGCACCAGCAGCTCGGCGACGGCGCCCAGCAGCAGGCACCGCCAGATCCAGCCGCTCGTGCCCCAGCGCTCGCTGGCCAGCGGCGTCGCGACCGCGGCGAGCGCGAAACCGACGGCCGATGCCGCGAAGACCGACGCCAGCAGCTCGAGCCCGGCGTCGACGTCCGCCGGGTCGTTGAAGTGGTTGCGGCACAACAGGATCGTCGCGATGGTGGTCAGGCCGTAGCCGAACCGGCTGATCCCCACCACGACGAGCGCGTGGAACACCTTCGGTCGCTGCCGCACGTGCGCCGCCCCCTCGGCCACTGCGTGCCACCCGGGGGTCGGAGCCTGGACGTCGACTGCCTCGTCTGCGTCCGGCCCTAGCTTGTCGACGGCGAGCCGGGTGACCAGCGCGGCGGCGGCGAGGTAGCCGAGCGCGGCGACGACGAGCAGCGCCGCGTCGCCGGGGTCGCCGTCCGGGAACAGTCGCCGCACGCCGTACGCGAGCCCGCCACCGGCGAGCACGGCCAGGGTGCCGCAGGTGGGCGACACCGCGTTGGCCATCACGAGCTCGTGCCGCGGGACGACGTGCGGCAGGCTCGCGCCGAGCCCGGTCAGGAAGAAGCGGTTGACCGACAGGCAGGCCAGCACCGCGACGTACAGCGCCGGCCCGACCGAGTACGCGAGCAGGATCCCCGCGACACCGAGCACCATCGCCGCCCGGATGACGTTGGCGAACAGCAGCACCTGGCGCCGCCGCCACCGGTCGAGCAGGACGCCGGCGAACGGTCCGACCAGCGTGTACGGCAGCACGGTGACGGCGAACACGCCCGCGGCTGCGCGCGGGGTGGCGGACCGTTCGGGGGAGAAGAAGACCAGGCTCGCCAGCGCCACCTGGAAGATGCCGTCCGTGGCCTGGGAGCTGAGCCGCACCGCGAACAGCCGGCGGAAGTCCCGGCCGCGCAGGACGGTGCGCAGGTCCGCGACGAAGGGCACGCCCTCACTGTATGTCGGCGCCGACGCGGCCTCAGCCCAGGGAGACCAGGGCCCGGACGTCGTCCGTCGGCAGCTCGCCGTCGACCACCGCACTGACCTCGACCCTGCTCAGCAGGACGTCCCCGCCGTAGGTGGTGAGGAAGGCGGTGTCCGCGGCGTCCCGGCCGGTGCTGATTCGCAGCAGGGTCGAGCGGGGGGCGAGGCAGGTGGCGTCGACGACCCGCCAGCGCCCGTCCACCACGGCCTCGGCGACGGCGTGGAAGTCCATGGGCGCCAGCCCGGGCGCGTAGACGGCGGCCAGCCGGGCCGGGACGTCGAGCGCGCGCAGCAGCGCGATCACCAGGTGCGCGTAGTCGCGGCAGACGCCGGCGCCGGCGAGCAGCGTCTGGGTCGCGCCGTCCGTGCCTCGGCTGCTGCCGGGGATGTAGTCCAGGTGGGTGCCGACCCAGGAGGCGACGTGCGGCAGCAGCGTCGCGACGTCCGGGCGGGGGCCGAACTCCTTGAGCGCGAAGCCGAGCAGCGCGTCGGAGTGCGCGTACCGGCTGGGACGGCGAGCGGTCACGACGTCGACGTCGCTCGCCGGGTCGGCGGGTGCCCGGCCGTCGATCGTCGCGCGGTAGCGCACCTGGACGGCACCCGCCCCGGACTCCAGCAGGTGCACCCGCGAGCCGTGCTGGGTCTCGACCTCACGCACCGGCAGCGGCTCGCCGTCGAGGGTGATGCTCAGCTGCTCGTCGAGGGTGAGGTCGGGGCGGGTGGCCACGGCGACCTGGAGCTCGAGGGTGGCGAGTGCAGCGACCTCGAGGTCGAGCTCGGCGGTGACGTGGCGGCGCATGTCGTGACCGTATAGGCGAGAGCAGAGAAGTGGGGCACCCGAACCATCTCGGGTGCCCCACTTCTCTGGTGTCAGCGAACCAGTCGCGTCAACCGAAGGTCAGCGCTCGACCTCGCCGCGGATGAAGGCCTCGACGCTCGCGCGGCCCTCGTCGTCCGGGCGCTGCACGGGCGGGGACTTCATCAGGTACGACGACGCCGACAGCAGCGCGCCGCCGATGCCGCGGTCCTTGGCGATCTTCGCCGCACGGATGGCGTCGATGATGATGCCGGCCGAGTTCGGGGAGTCCCAGACCTCGAGCTTGTACTCGAGGTTCAGCGGGACGTCGCCGAACGCGCGGCCCTCGAGGCGCACGTACGCCCACTTGCGGTCGTCCAGCCACTGGACGTAGTCCGACGGGCCGATGTGCACGTTCTTCGCACCGAGGTCGTGGTCGATGTTCGACGTCACGGCCTGGGTCTTCGAGATCTTCTTGGACTCGAGGCGGTCGCGCTCCAGCATGTTCTTGAAGTCCATGTTGCCGCCGACGTTCAGCTGGTACGTGCGGTCCAGCACGACGCCGCGGTCCTGGAACAGCTTGGCCATGACGCGGTGGGTGATCGTCGCGCCGACCTGGGACTTGATGTCGTCACCGATGATCGGGACGCCGGCGTCCTCGAACTTCTTCGCCCACTCGGGGTCGGAGGCGATGAAGACGGGCAGGGCGTTGACGAAGGCGACGCCCGCGTCGATCGCGCACTGCGCGTAGAACTTGTCGGCCAGCTCGGAGCCGACCGGCAGGTAGGAGACCAGCACGTCGGCGCCGGAGTCCTTGAGGGCCTGGACGACGTCGACGGGCTCGGCGTCCGACTGCTCGATGGTCTCGAGGTAGTACTTGCCGAGGCCGTCCATGGTCGGGCCACGCTGCACGGACACACCGAGCGGCGGGACGTCGCAGAACTTGATCGTGTTGTTCTCGCTGGACACGAGCGCCTCGGACAGGTCGAAGCCGACCTTCTTGGCGTCGACGTCGAACGCGGCGACGAACTCGATGTCGCGGACGTGGTAGTCGCCGAACATGACGTGCATCAGGCCCGGCACGCTGCCACTGGCGTCGGCGTCCCGGTAGTAGTGCACGCCCTGGACGAGCGACGCGGCGCAGTTGCCGGCGCCGACGATGGCTACGCGAACGGATGCCATTCGGTGCTCCTTCATGTGGTTGATCGGTGGTGCTCTGACAGGTGATGGTGCTGGGTTCGTGCGGGTGGTGCGGTTCAGGTGTCCCGCGGCGGGGTCTCGCCCCGCTCGTGGGAGATGAGCTCGTTCAGCCAGCGCACCTCGCGCTGGACCGACTCGAGCCCGTGCCGCTGCAGCTCGAGCGTGTACTGGTCGGCGCGCTCGCGGCTGCGGGCGACCGAGGTCGAGATCGAGTCGAGGCGCTCCTCGAGGCGGCTGCGCCGGCCTTCGAGGATCCGCAGCCGCACCTCGGTGGGCGTGCGGGCGAAGAAGGCGAACCGGACGCCGAAGCTCTCGTCCTCCCAGCTCGCGGGGCCGGACTCGTCGACCAGGGCGTCGAAGTGCTCCTTGCCCGCCGCGGTGAGCTCGTAGACGATGCGCGCGCGCCGTCCCGCTCCGGGGGCGACGTCCGAGCTGGTGATCCAGCCCTGCTCGGACAGGTGTTTGAGACAGGGGTACAACGTGCCGTAGCTGAGCACCCGGAACGGACCCAGTACGGTGGCGAGCCGCTTGCGCAGCTCGTACCCGTGCAGGGGGCTGTCGTGCAGGAGACCGAGCACGGCGAGATCGAGGACGTCGGCACGCTTGGCCACGCTGCACCCCTCGGTTCTCGGTTTCGACACAACGCCGCGATGTATCGCTGCGATATGTCGGACTGTAGGTCACGGCCCCGGACGATGCAAGTGCGGCCCGCTGGTGTGCGCCCGGTCACACGAGAAGAACCGCAGGTCAACCGCACCGGCAGTTCGCGCGTGGATCTCGTGAGGACGCCGTGAAGACGGCCTTCTCGGTTGGGATCCGAGGCGTCGTCCCACCCATACTGGACATCGTGTCCGGACACCGGACGCCGAGCCTGCCTGCCCCTGACCGGTTGGAGAACGACGCCTCGTGCGACGCATCGTGGACTACCCCCGCGCCCTGAAGTCCGGCTGGCGACGGTTCATCCCGTCGTGGCGGCTGGTGCTCGGCACGGGCGCTGCATGCTTCCTGCTGCTGGTGATCGGCTTCGCGGTCCTCTACCACTCGGTCTCGGTGCCGGACCCGAACAAGCAGGTCCTGCAGAACTCGTCCGTCGTGTACTGGTCGGACGGCAAGACCGAGCTCGGCCGCTTCGGTGAGGTGAACCGCGAGTCGGTGCCGCTGTCGCAGATGCCCGAGTCACTGCAGAAGGCCGTGCTGTCGGCCGAGGACCGCAGCTTCTACGAGAACAAGGGCTTCTCGCCCAAGGGCTACGGACGCGCCGTGTGGGTCAAGGTCCGTGGTGGCTCCACCCAGGGTGGCTCGACGATCACCCAGCAGTACGTCAAGAACTACTTCCTGACCGCTGACCGCTCGCCGACCCGCAAGGCCAAAGAGCTGGTCATCGCGCTGAAGATCGAGAAGAACGAGTCCAAGGACAAGATCCTGGAGAACTACCTCAACACGATCTACTTCGGCCGCGGCGCCTACGGGGTCCAGGCGGCCAGCCGCGCCTACTTCGGCGTCGACGTCAGCAAGCTGACGTTGAGCCAGAGCGCCCTGCTCGCCTCGATCGTCCGCTCGCCGGGCCTGTACGACCCGGTGACGCACAAGGACAACGCCCAGGCGCGGATGGACTACGTGCTCAGCGGGATGGTCAAGGAGGGCTGGGCCACCCAGGCCCAGTCCGACGCGGTGAAGTTCCCCAAGATCGCCAAGCGCTCGACCGACAACCGCTTCGGCGGCACCAACGGCTACCTGCTCAACGCGGTGCGCAGCGAGGTGGTCAGCAAGGGCGGGCTGTCCGACGCCGACATCGACGGTGGTGGCCTGCGGATCGTGAGCACGTTCGACCGCAAGGCCCAGGCCCAGGCGGTCAAGGCCGTCAGGGACGAGATGCCCAAGAACGGCACCAAGGGCGTCGGCGTCGGGCTGGTCGCCGTGAAGCCCGGTGACGGTGCGGTGGTGGCGATGTACGGCGGCGCGGACGCGGTCAAGCGGCAGCGCAACGCGGCCACCCAGGACACCATGCAGGCCGGCTCGACGTTCAAGCCGTTCACGCTGGCCGCAGCGCTGGAGGACGGCGTCTCCTTGAAGTCGACGTTCAACGGCGACTCACCGAAGGAGATCAAGATCCCCGGCGAGAGCAAGCCGTGGAAGGTGAGCAACTTCAGCGCCGGCGAGGGCGGCACGCACGACCTCATCTTCGCCACCGAGCACTCGGTGAACACCATCTACGCCCAGCTCAACGAGCAGGTCGGCCCCGACAAGTCCCGGGACGCCGCCATCGCCGCCGGGTACCCGGAGGGCACCACCGACCTCGGTACCAACTTCGCCAACGTGCTGGGTACCGCCTCGCCGCGCGTGATCGACGTGGCCACCTCGTACGCCACGTTCGCCGCGCAGGGCATGCACGCGACGTCCTACATGGTCAAGAGCGTCACCCTCGCCACCGGCGAGCAGGTCTACAAGGTGAAGGTGAAGCCGAACCGCGCCTTCGAGAGCGGCCCCATGGCCGACCTCACCTACGCCCTCCAGAACGTGGTCAAGCACGGGACGGGCAGCTTCGCGGCCAGCCAGATCGACCGTCCCCTGGCGGGCAAGACCGGGACCGCGCAGGACGCCAAGTCCGCCTGGTTCGCCGGGTACACGCCTCAGCTGGCCACCGCTGTCGGTCTCTACCGCAACGGCAAGGACAAGGAGGGCCGGGTCGTCCAGCTCTCGCTCAACGGCCTGGGCGGCAACAACAACGTCCAAGGTGCGTCCTTCCCGCTGCACATCTGGACGGCGTTCATGAAGGGCGCCACCGAAGGCATGAAGGTCGAGCAGTTCCCGGAGCCGGTCTACGGCGGCAAGAGCAACACCCCCACCGCGACGGCGACTGCCACCCCGACGCAGACCTCCACGCCGACAGCGACCGCAACCCAGAAGCCGACCCCCACGGTCACCGCGCCCAGCACCCCGACGCCCTCGGACACCCCGAGCCTGCCGACGCTGCCGACGACCCCGCCGACGCCGACCGGCACCGCCACCCCGACCGGCAACGGGCAGGACGCAAAGAACGGCTCCGGCGGCTGAGGTAAGGCATGATCGCCCGGTGGACACCGCCCTCGAGGCCAGCACCGCGCCGTCCGGGACCGACGACGTCGGCGTGATCGTCGCGCCGTCCCGCGAGGACCCGACCGTACGGCGCTTCTCGCCGGTGATCGGCGGCCCGTCCGGCGACCGCGTGCGCGGCGGCCGGAGCGGCTGGTGGACGGCGGCCCGCGTCCTGGTCGTGCTCGCCATGCTCGTGCTGTTCGTCGGCGTCGTCGAGAAGCAGCACTGCCGCGAGCAGGGCTGGACCACGCCCGACCAGTTCTTCCACGGCTGCTACAGCGACCTGCCCCTGCTCTACGAGACCAGCGGCATCGCCCAGGGCGTCATGCCCTACGGGCACTCGCCGGGGGCGACGGGCCTCGCCCAACCGCCGCTGACCGGCCTGCTGACCTGGGCGGTCGGCACGCTCACCCCGCACGGGCCGGCGATCGAGCGCGACCGCTGGTACTTCGACCTGTCCACCGGCGTGATCGCCGTCCTCCTGATCTCGTTGGTGCTGCTCACCGTCGCCAGCACCGGACGACGCAGACCCTGGGACGCCTCGCTCGTCGCCCTCAGCCCACTGCTGGCGCTGTCCGCCCTCGTCTCGTTCGACCTGCTCGGCATCACGCTCGCCGCGGCCGCCCTGCTCGCCTGGGGGCGCTCGAGACCCCTGCTCGCCGGGGTGCTGCTCGGCCTGGCGATCACGGCGCGCAGCTACCCCGTCGTCCTGCTGCTGGCGCTCGCGCTGGTCGCGCTCCGGGCCGGTCGGTGGCGGGAGTGGCTGACCACCGCGGTCGCTGCCCTGGTCACGGTCGTGGCCGTGTTCCTCCCCTTCCTGGTGGTCAACGCGGACGCCGTGAAGGTGGCCTACCGCTCCTGGTGGAACAGCGGGGCGAGCTACGGGTCGTTGTGGCTGCTGCCGCTGTCGCTGCCGTCGGACCCCAAACCGCGCTGGACCACCAAGCTGGGCCTGGACGCGACCCGGCTGGACCCGGGCACCGTGACGACGCTGGCCCTGTTGGGCATCGTGCTGGCCGCCGCCGTCGGGTTCCTCATGACCCTGGGTGCCGAGCGCCGGCCACGCGTGGCCCAGGTGGCCTTCGTCGTGCTGGCGGTCGTCGTGATCACCGGCAAGGCCTGGCCGGTCCAGGCGTCCCTGTGGCTGCTGCCGCTGGCGGCACTGGCCCGGCCGCGCTGGCGCGACCACCTGATCTGGGCAGGCTGCGAGGCGACGTACTTCATGGGGGTCTGGCTGTACCTGGCCAGCCAGACCTCGGCGAACCGGGGCCTACCGGGGTCCTGGTACTCGCTGCTCGTCGTCGTCCGGGTCGCGGGCCTGCTCTGGCTGGTCGCGATGGTGGTGCGGGACGCCCGTCGTCCGGAGCTGGACGTCGTCCGGCGGCTCGGGGACGACGATCCGCTGGGCGGTCCGTTCGACGGTGCGGACGACGCGGTCGTCGTCCGGTTCGGTGACGAGTCCGACGACCTCGGCGACGACCTCAAGGACGACTTCGAGGACGACTTCGAGGCGCAGCCCGGGGCCGAGGCCGAGGCTGACGAAACGGACGTCCCGAGCCCTGTGGACGACGATTCGCTCGCCGCGCCACCCAGCCGGTATCCTTGACCCCGTCGTCGTGGGCCCAGGCCGGTGGATCCGGTCAGCCGGGTGCCGCGACGCACGACGTATCAACCCTCCTGTCACGGAGAGACCGTGACCGCTTGAGTCCAGAGGAGGTGGGTTAACGCATGCGTCACTACGAGCTCATGGTGATCCTCGACCCCGATCTCGAGGAGCGCACCATCGCGCCGAGCCTCGACAAGTTCCTCAACGTCATCCGCAAGGGTGGCGGCAGCGTCGAGAACGTCGACGTCTGGGGACGTCGTCGCCTCGCGTACGACATCAACAAGAAGTCCGAGGGCATCTACGCGGTGGTCGACATGACCGCCGAGCCGGCCCTCGCGCAGGAGCTCGACCGCCAGCTGGGGCTCAACGAGTCCGTGCTGCGCACCAAGCTCATCCGTCCCGAGATCCGCTGATCCGTCCCTGACGGACCACACCCCACCCCCGCAGTTTCGAAGGGCAGGCCATGGCAGGCGACACCATCATCACGATCGTCGGGAACCTCACCGGCGATCCCGAGCTGCGCTTCACCCCCTCCGGTGCGGCCGTCGCGAACTTCACGATCGCGTCGACGCCCCGCACGTTCGACCGCCAGTCGAACGAGTGGAAGGACGGCGAGACGCTGTTCATGCGGTGCTCCGTGTGGCGTGAGGCGGCCGAGAACGTCGCCGAGTCGCTCACCCGCGGCACCGCGGTGATCGCCCAGGGTCGGCTGCAGTCCCGCAGCTACGAGACCAAGGAGGGCGAGAAGCGCACCGTGGTCGAGATGCAGGTGGACGAGATCGGCCCGACGCTGCGTCGCGCAACCGCCAAGGTCACCAAGGCCCAGCGCGGCGGCGGTGGCGGGTTCGGCGGCAACCAGGGTGGCGGCGGCCAGGGCGGCAGCTCCGGCGGTGGCTGGAGCGGTGGCTCCGGTGGCGGCCAGGGTGGCGGCCAGCCGGCTGACGACCCGTGGGCGACCGGCCCGTCCGGTGGCTCCTCCTCCGGTGGCGCTGCCGCCGGTGGCCAGGGTGGCTGGGGTGGTGGCTCCGGTGGGGGCGGCAACTCCGGCGGCGGCTTCAACGACGACCCGCCGTTCTGATCCTCGAGGACGAGCACGTGATTGGCCCGGTCAGACCGGGTACCTGACAGATCCGAACCGACCATCCCGGACCGACATCGCACGCGGTCCGGGCTCCACGAAAGGGGAGCTCCACGATGGCAAAGCCCGTTGTGCGCAAGCCGAAGAAGAAGGCCAACCCGCTGAAGGCGGCGAAGGTCGAGTACATCGACTACAAGGACACTGCGCTCCTGCGCAAGTTCATCTCGGACCGCGGCAAGATCCGCGCGCGCCGGGTGACTGGTGTCACCGTCCAGCAGCAGCGACAGCTCGCCAGCGCGATCAAGAACGCTCGCGAGATGGCGCTGCTCCCCTACTCGAGCTCTGCTCGCTGATCGGGGGACGAGACACATGAAGCTCATCCTGACCCAGGAGGTCACCGGCCTCGGTGCGCCCGGCGACGTCGTCGACGTCAAGGACGGCTACGCCCGCAACTTCCTGATCCCGCGCTCGCTGGGCACGCCCTGGACCAAGGGTGGCCAGAAGCAGGTCGACGCGATCCGCAAGGCTCGCTCGTCCCGCGAGATCGCCACGCTCGAGCAGGCGCAGTCCGTGAAGGCGCAGCTCGAGGGCAAGACGATCAAGCTGGTCGCGCACGCCGGCGCCAGTGGCCGTCTGTTCGGCGCCGTCACCACCGGTGACGTGGCTGAGGCCGTCGTCGCGGGCGGTGGCCCGCAGCTCGACCGTCGCAAGATCGAGCTCGGCCAGCCGATCAAGGCTGTCGGCCGTCACGACGTCAGCGTGCGTCTGCACCCCGAGGTCGCCGCCAAGGTGGCCCTCGAGGTCGTCGCCGGCTGACCGACGTCCGGTCCCGTCGAAGGGGCTCGCATCCCACCCGGGGTGCGGGCCCCTCCGCCGTTTGCCCACCCGACGCTTCCGCCGCTCAGTCCGCTTTCCGCCACTGAGTCCGCTTTTCGACCCGCAGAACCGGCCTGAGTGGCGGAAAGGGTCAGCGGGTCGCGCCGGCGACAGCCCACCGATCGCCGCGGGCGCGCCACCCGAGCAGCAGCCCGCGGGCCAGCATGAACGCGCCGAACCCCCACCACAGCCCGGACGTCGCCACGTCGGCCGCCTGCATCAGCACCACGACCGGCACGTAGAGCACGAGCTGGGCGATCGCGGCCACGGCGAGCCACCTCCCGTCGCCGGCCCCGATCAGCACGCCGTCCAGCACGAACACGAACCCGGACAGCGGCTGCTGCACCGCCACCACCACCAGCGCGGCGGCCAGCGCGCGCCGCACCAGCGGGTCCTCGGTGAACAGCACGGGCAGCACCTGGTGCAGCGCGAGCACGACCAGGCCCAGGACGACGCCGCACCCGACGCCCCAGCGCACCATCAGCGCGGTGAGGCGGCGGGCCCGCTCGACGTCCCCGGCGCCGAGGGCGTAGCCGGTGAGCGCCTGCGCGGCGATCGCGAGCGCGTCGAGGGCGAACACGAGGAACGTCCAGATCGTGGCGGACACCTGGTAGGCGGCCAGCGTCACGTCCCCACCGGACGCCGCCACCCAGGTCGTCAGCAGCAGGACGGCGCGCAGCGCCAGGGTCCGGACGAGCAGCGGGACGCCGTCGCGGGCCGCGGCTAGCACGCCGCCAGGGTGCGGGCGCAGTACCAGGGCAAGTGCCTTGCCGTGCTGGCGGTGCAGGGCGTGCACGATGACGGCGACCAGGCTGAGCGCCATGGCGGTCTGCGCGATGACCGTGCCGAGCGCCGAACCACCGATGCCGAGGTCGAGGCCGTAGACGAGCACCACGTTGAGCACGATGTTCAGGCTGAAGCCGGCGACGGCGACGACCAGCGGGGTCCGGGTGTCCTGCAGGCCGCGCAGCACGCCGGTGGCGGCCATCACGACGAGCATGGCCGGGACGCCGATCCCGCTGATCCGCAGGTAGGTGACCGCCTGGTCGGTGGCGGGGCCGGAGGCCCCGAACGCGTCGGCGATCGGCTGGGCGAGCAGGATCAGGGTGGTGGCGGCGGCGAGACCGATGAGCACGGCCAGCCACACGCCGTCCACGCCGAGCCGCAGCGCTCCGAGCAGGTCACCCGCGCCTGCCCGCCGGGAGACCGAGGCGGTCGTGCCGTACGCGAGGAAGACGAAGACCCCGGCCGTCGTGGCCAGGGCTGCAGACGCCACACCCAGGCCGGCGAGCTGGACGGTGCCGAGGCGGCCCACGATGGCCGAGTCGGCGAGCAGGAACAGCGGTTCGGCGACCAGTGCGAGGAAGGCGGGCACCGCCAGGCGGAGGACCTCACGGGAGGTGCCGTCCGGATGGCGAGAAGGTGACGCGCGGAAGACCACAATCCCTCGAACTTTCTTTTGTCCACAGGCTGTGCACGACGTTGGTGCTGGTGATGAGCACGGCCTCCCCGCTGGCCGGGCGCGTCGTCCACAACGAACCACACAGCCTGTGGGCAGCGGTCAACAGGTCGTCCACACCTTCTCATCGGGGTTGTGCACAACGGGGTTTGAGCTGGTGGCCGGACACCCCTAGCGTGTCCCCGCCAGCTCTAGACCAGCCGTTGTCGGTGCCTACTGATCAACTGTTACTCGGGTCGCGGACGGGGTTCGGGCGGGTCAGATCTGGGAGGGAGCAGGGTGTCGATCACGGACGTTGACGCGCCGTCGAGCTACGGGCCGCCGAGCGGGCCTGGCGAGTCGTTCGACCGCACCCCTCCGCAGGATGTCGCGGCGGAGCAGTCCGTGCTCGGCGGGATGATGCTGAGCAAGGACGCGATCGCGGACGTCGTCGAGGTCCTCCGGGGGAACGACTTCTACCGTCCGGCGCACGAGCTGATCTACGACGCGATCCTGGACCTGTACGGGCGCGGCGAGCCGGCTGATGCGGTCACGGTCTCCGACGAGCTGAACAAGCGCGGCGACCACGCGCGGGTCGGCGGCGCGCCGTACCTGCACACGCTCATCTCGTCGGTGCCGACGGCGGCGAACGCGGGCTTCTACGCCCGGATCGTGCGTGAGCGGGCGGTGCTGCGCCGGCTGGTCGACGCGGGGACGAAGATCGTCCAGCTCGGCTACGCGACGACCGGCGGGGACGTCGACGACATCGTCAACGCCGCCCAGGCCGAGGTGTACGCCGTCACCGAGCGGCGCACCAGCGAGGACTACCTGCCGATCGGCCAGATCATCGAGCCGACGGTGGACGAGATCGAGGCGGCTGGGCACCGCGGCGAGGGCATGATCGGCGTCCCGACCGGCTTCTCCGACCTCGACCGGCTGACGAACGGTCTGCACCCGGGTCAGATGATCGTCCTGGCGGCCCGGCCGGCGATCGGCAAGGCGCTCGCGCTCGACACCCCGCTGGCGACGCCGTCCGGCTGGACGACGATGGGTGAGGTCGAGGTCGGCGACGAGGTCATCGGCGCGGACGGTGTGCCGACCCGAGTGGTGGGCGCGACCGAGGTCATGACGGGGCGGCCCTGCTACGAGGTGCACTTCTCGGACGGTTCGATGCTGGTCGCCGACGAGCAGCACCAGTGGCTGACCGACACAAGGGCGTCGCGGCGGAGCGCGCAGGCGGCCAAGCACCGTCGGGACGGTCGGCAGCGCGTGCTGCCGGGGGTGCGGACCACTGCCGACATCGGGGCCACGCTTCGCTGCGAGACCGCCGACGGGCGCTTGAACCACAGCGTGAGCACCACGCGGCCACTGCAGCTGGCCGAGCAGGTGTTCCTGCTTGAGCCGTACACGCTGGGCGCCTGGCTCGGCGACGGCACCACGCTCGCGGCGACGCTGACCAGCGCCGACCCCGAGATCGTGCTGCGCCTGGAGCAGGACGGCCTCGCCGTGACGGCCACGGCTACGCACCTTCGCTACCAGCTGCGACTGCCGACCGAGGTGGAGGTGCCCGAGCGGCTGTGCGTCGTCTGCGGGGCGTCGTTCACACCCCAGACGTCTCAGGTCAAGGCGTGTAGCCGCAGCTGCGGCGGTCGGGCGCGGCTGGTCAGTCCTCCGATGCCCGAGCCGAGGTGCCCGGACTGCGGCACCGAGACTGTTGGTCTGGTTCGGTGCCAGGCTTGCCACTGGAAGCTCGGCACGGTTCAGGGTCGGCTGCGGACCATCGGCGTTCTCGGCAACAAGCACATTCCCGCTGAGTACCTGCGCGGCAGTGAGCGTCAGCGTCGCGATCTGCTCGCCGGCCTCCTCGACACCGACGGCACCGTGGCCCCGACGGGCCTCGTCCAGTTCACCAGCACGAATGAGCGCCTGGCCGAGGGGGTGCGGGAGCTCGTCGTGAGCCTCGGGTACCGCTGTGGTGTCTCGCACAAGGCGGTGCGTGGGCGTCGTCCCGACTCATCGACCGCTTTCACCGTCTCGTTCAGCACCGACGACGAGGTCTTCTGGCTCGAGCGCAAGCGCCTGCTGCACAAGGAGCGTGGGGTTCGACAGTTCACCCGGCGCGGATCACGGTTCATCACGGACGTCGTGCCGATCGACTCCGTGCCGGTCCGGTGTATCGAGGTCGCGGCGGCGGATCACCTGTACCTCGCCGGAGCGTCGATGATCCCCACGCACAACTCGACGATGGGCCTCGACATCGCCCGGTCGGCGTCCATCAAGAACGGCCTGACCTCGGTGATCTTCTCGCTCGAGATGAGCCGCACCGAGATCACGATGCGCATGCTCAGCGCCGAGGCGCGCATCCCGCTGCAGAAGCTGCGCCAGGGCCGGTTGGAGGACAGCGACTGGACGAAGATGGCCCGCACGATGGGCGAGCTGTCCGATGCCCCGCTGTTCATCGACGACAGCCCCAACATGTCGCTGATGGAGATCCGGGCCAAGTGTCGCCGGCTCAAGCAGCGACACGACCTCAAGGTCGTGATCATCGACTACCTGCAGCTGATGTCCAGCGGCAAGCGCGTCGAGTCCCGCCAGCAGGAGGTCTCGGAGTTCTCCCGTGCGCTGAAGCTGCTGGCCAAGGAGCTCGAGGTCCCGGTCATCGCGATCAGCCAGCTGAACCGTGGCCCTGAGCAGCGCACCGACAAGCGTCCGCAGATGAGTGACCTTCGCGAATCGGGCAGCATCGAGCAGGATGCCGACATGGTGATCCTGCTGCACCGCGAGGACGCCTACGAGAAGGAGTCGCCGCGCGCCGGCGAGGCCGACTTCATCGTGGCCAAGCACCGCAACGGCCCGACCGACACCATCACCGTCGCGTTCCAGGGTCACTACTCACGCTTCGTGGACATGGCCCAGTCCTGAGGGCTGTTGCTACTCGCCGGCGCACGCGGGCACGGGGCGAGCAGGCACGCTCACAGGGTCACGCGTCGTAGGCGGACGCGATGCCCTCCCACAGCTCGCTGAGCAGCTCGGTCCGCTCGGTGAGCAGATCCAGGGCCATCCACGCGTCGTCCTCGCCGGCATGAAGCTTGCGATGGGCCGCTGCGTTGAACGCGCTTGCCGCGCTCGCCACTCGCCGGGCGGTCGCCGCGGCCGCCGTCCGCGCTCCGTCGGCCCGGACGACCTCGAGGAAGGCGGCCTCCGCCAGGTCGTACGTCATGGACAGGGCTTCAAGGTCATCCGCACTCACGCACTCAGTATGACCGGGTAGTGCAGATCCTGGCGCGGACCTCAGGTAGGTTGCCGCGCATGGCTGGCCAGCAGGGCGCTGCCGATCGGCGCAGTGGCGTGGCGTTCTCCGCCGTCCTCGGCGGGCTGGCCGGGCTGACCCTGGCCGCCCGCGGGGGCAAGCGCTGGGCGATCACCGGCGGCGCTCTCGGTGCGGTCGGTCTGGCAGCGGTCGATGCCGTCGCCCGTTCCCGCCAGCGGCCGAACGAGATCCCGGCGCTGTGGAGCCGGATCGCGGCGAGCGCGGCGATCGCCGCACCGGCCGGTTGGCTGGCCGAGCGCGCCGGTGCGGGACCTCTCGCGGTCGGGACGGCCTCGGGAGCGGTGGCGGGCACGCTGGGTCTGCGCCCGCAGAAGGTGGCGCTCGGCCCCGTCGTCGGGACGGCCGTCGGCGCGACGCTGGGGCGACGCGGAGCCTCAGGCGCCGTCGTCGCCGCCACCACGGTGCTGATGTTCCGGGTCCTGTCGGCGGTGCTCTTCCGGGACGCCCAGGTGAACCTGCTCGCCGAGCGGGCGAGCGCTGCGGACCTGCCGTTCGTCGTGCCGCTGGAGTCGCGCACCCGCTACGTCGGGACGGGCTACGTGCGCGACCTGGCCGCCACGCTCGGCGGCAGCTACACGCCGTCCGCACCCGACGTCGGCATCGTGGCCTCGATCGATGCCTTGGCGGGCCCGGAGTTCGACCCGAGTCGCGTGGATCCGCTCGTCCGCGAGTTCTACGAGCACACGACCCGGTTCACCCTCGACATCGTGCCGCGGTGGCGGCAGTGGGTGCGGCCGGGCTACCTGCTCTATCGCTCAGTCCTGGCCAAGCCACTCGGGCAGGCCAGCATCCCGATGAACCAGCGGGAGGCGCTGCGCGGGGTGCGCAGCCGGATCGACACCATCACGTCGGCCGCGGGCGAGGACGGGCAGCCCCTGGACATCCGTGGCTGGATCCGGTCCTTCGCCGACAACGACGAGCCCATCTACGTCGGCATCTACACGACGTACCGCAGCGGCGATCGCGGGTACGTCAGCGTGGGCTTCCCGCTGCCGCAGGCGAGCTTCACGGCCACGTTGGCCCCGCGCGAGCGTCCCGGCGGCGGATTGGTGCTGACCAGCCGCACCGACGTGCCGCAGGCGGGCCACTACCTCTCGTACATCGACCCCGACTCCCGCGACCTGACCACGCTGAGCGTGCCCGGGTTCAGCGAGGAGCTCGACGTCTACGTCAGCGACGGCCACCTTCGGGCCGAGCACGCCTTCTGGGTCTTCGGGTTCCCGTTCCTGGTGCTGCACTACGACATCCGTCGCAAGGCCCCGGCGTCCGACCCCGACTGACGGCCGCGTCGTCACGTTCGACGTTAGAGTCGGGCAATGCCGGAGACGCCCCACGTGTCGTTGCGAGCCCGTACGGACGACGACCTCGACGTCCTGTTCGAGATCGCCAGGGACCTGGGTACCTGGGAGGAGCGGAATGCCGAAGCGCCGCGTCCCCTGACCCGCGCCCAGTTCGACGCTCGGCTGGCCCGCGCCGCCGACAGCGTCGATGAGTCCGTGTCCTTCGTGGTCGACGTCGACGGGGTGGCCGTCGGCGGAGCGTCGCTCTTCAACGTCGACTCGTTCGCCCGCCACGCCGAAGCCGGGATCAACCTGGCCGTGGATGCCCGGGGGCGTGGCATCGGCACGGCCGCGATCGTCCAGCTCGTCGAGTTCGGCTTCGTGCGGCGCAACCTCCGGCGGGTCCACCTCCAGGCGATCGCCTCGAATGCTGCCGCGATCCGCGCGTACGAGAAGGCGGGTTTCGTCATCGAAGGACGACAGCGCGAGCACGCGTGGGTCCGAGGTGCCTACGAGGACATCGTGCTGATGGGGATCCTGCGCTCGGCGACCGTCGGGCTGTGAGCAGCGCGCCGAGCCAGGCTTCGCCGGACGAACCCCGCCCACGGCAGGGCGGGGCGCGCCGATGGCTGCGCGCGCGCCCGAGCCACGTCGTCGACCTTTTCGTCTACGTCGTGGTCCTCAACCTGGCGATCGAGTACGTCCCCGCCGTGATCAGCGAGAGCTTCAGCCTGTCGCTCCTGACGGCGGCCCTGCTCAAGCTCGCCCTCGAGCTGGTGATCCTGCTGAAGAACCGGATCCTGGTGCGGCTCAAGGACGCCACGACCCGACGCGCGAAAGTGGTTGCCGCGGTGTCGCTGTGGGTGGTCGCCGCCGGTAGCAAGCTCGTCGTCCTCGAGCTGGTGGACCTCGTCTTCGGTGATGCGGTCAGCCTGGGCGGCTTCATCCCGGTGACGCTGCTGGTGCTGGCCCTGATGGCGTCCCGGGCGGGCGTGCGGCGCCTGCTCTACGACGTCCCGGCTGGAACGAGCGCGATCGGATGACGTCGCCCTGGCGCTGACCGAGTGCCAGGATGGCCGGATGACGACGGGCTCGCGCCACCTGAGCGTGCACATCGACCGGTCGGTGTCAGCCGTCTACGGCTTCGCCTGCGACCCGACCAACCTGCCGCAGTGGGCACAGGGCCTGGGCGGCTCGGTGGAGCAGGTTGACGGCGTGTGGCTGGTGGCGACCGAGCAGGGACAGGCGTCTGTCGCGTTCGCGCCCCGCAACGAGTTCGGCGTCCTCGACCACGAGGTCCTCACGCCAACGGGCGAGACGGTCTACGTGCCGATGCGTGCGATCGCGGACGGCGACGGGTGCGAGGTGGTGTTCACGCTGCGTCGTGCCCCGGGCATGACCGACGAGGAGTTCGAGCGGGACGGCGCCCTGGTCAGCGCCGACCTCGACCGCCTCAGGGCCCTGCTCGAACGCACCGAGGCTGTGCGCACGGACCGCCTTCACCTCGCTCGCAGGATCGACGCTGCGTGCCGCCTGCAGGGGTCGTTCACCCTGCGGTCCGGGCAGATCGCCAGCGAGTACTTCGACAAGTACCTCTTCGAGTCGCAGCCGGACCTGCTCCGCGCCGTCGCCGAGGGGATGGTCCCGCTCCTGCCGGCGAACACTGACCTCCTCGGCGGACTCGAGCTGGGAGGGGTCCCGATCGCCACGATGGTCAGCTCCCTGACGGGGCTGCCGGCACTCTTCGTGCGGAAGCAAGCCAAGGAGTACGGTACCCGTCGCCTGGCCGAAGGCGCCGAGGTGCAAGGCCGCCGGGTGACGCTGATCGAGGACGTCCTCACGACCGGCGGAGCGGTTCGGGATGCTGCTTGCGCCCTCCGAGGGCTCGGCGCGACCGTCGAGGTCGTGGTCTGTGCCATCGATCGCAGTGGTCAGGAGGGCGGGCCGGTGGTAGACGTCGACCTGGCCACGCGAGCCGTCCTGACCAAGGCCGACCTGGCTCGCAGTCGAGACGGAGGGCTCAGTTGAGCTTGCGCGTGCCGTCCGGCAGCGCGCCACCGGCGTAGACGGACTCGGCGAGGTTGGCCAACGCAGTGAGCGCGACGTTCTGGCTCCACGGCCCGTACGACACGCGGGCGACCCCCAGCCGCTGCAACGTCTCCAGGCTCAGGGAACCGGGGACGGCGATCAGGTTGACCTTCTGCGGGCCGAGCGCCTCGACCAGCGCGCCGACCGTTGCCTCGTCGAGCTTTCCGGGCGCGAAGAAGGTGGACGCCCCGGCGTCGAGGTAGGCCCGGCCACGCTCGACGGCGTCGGCGAGCACCGCCGCCGGGTCCTGGTCACCGGCCTTGAGGAAGGCGTCGGTACGGGCGTTCAGCACGAAGGGCACCCCTGCGCGCTCGCCCGCGGCGACGGCGGCCTCGACGGCGCGGACGGCGTCGGGCAGCGGCTTGACCTGGTCCTCGAGGTTCGCGCCCACGATGCCGACGTCGATGGCCCGGCTGACCGTCTCGCCGGCGTCGCCGTACCCGGCTTCGAGGTCTGCCGAGACCGGCAGGTCCACCGCGGCGGCGATCCGCCCCACGGCCTCGATCATCAGGTCGCGCGGGATCTGCTCGCCGTCCGGGTAGCCGTACGCCGCGGCGATCGAGTGGCTGGCCGTGGCCAGCGCCTTCGTCCCAGGAGTGTCGGCGACCACCCGTGCGGTGATGACGTCCCAGACGTTGACCACGAGCAGGAGCTCGGGGTCCGTGTGCAGGCGGAGGAGCTCGCGGGCCTTGTCAGCAGTGGTAGCCATGCCCGAAACGTACTCGCCCGAGCAGTCCTCGGCCCGCGCGAGGACCTACCGGGTCACGCCGTGCTGCGGGTCCACGCGCTGCAGGAGGAGAACGGGCCGAGCGCACCGTCGCGCAGGCACACCCGCAGCGCGACGGGCGTCCCCTCGGCGAGGTTGAAGTTGACCGGGGACCGGCTGCAGGTGTTGTTGTAGCCGTTGTCATCGAACAGGGTGTACACGGTGCCGGTCCGCACGTTCTTCAGGTACACGATGGCGCGCTTGCCATCCTTCTGGTCGTCGCAGACCCCCCAGTGCTCGCCGTGGGGGTAGAACCAGGCGAAGGCGGCGGGGTGGCCGGCGTCCGTGGTGGTGATGTAGAGGTCGCGCCCTTCCGCCTGCGCCGCCGGCGCGCCCAGCCAGAGCGCGGCGAGCGCCAGTGCCACTGCTGCTGCCATCGTCCGAACCCGCACGGTCCACGTCCTCTCCGGCCAACCAGGGTGTGCCTTGGTCCGAGACGCTACGCGAGAACCCCGCACCGCGCGCTGTGTGCGCGGTGCGGGGTTCGGGGCTGCGGGACCGGTCAGGCGTTCGAGGGGACCGGGTCGCTGGAGGTGCGCTCACGCAACAGCTCGACGTCCGAGTCCACCCGGCGGGCGTGCACCAGCCCGAGGACCCCGAGCGCCAGCATGACGGCCGCCGCGATGAAGGCGGCGATGGCGGCGATCCCGGCGATCATCCCCATGGTGCCGAAGGCGTAGGCGTTCAGCAGCAGTCCCCGCAGGGTCTCGCCCTTGAACATCGTGGCGACCTGGGCCTGCAGCTTGGCGTCGTCCGGGGCGGCCTGGGCGGCCGAGCTCAGCTCGGCGTACGTCTTGCCGCCGCCGGCCTCCTCGAGGTGCACGGCGATGAAGTCGTTGGCGTAGACCTGAGCCTGCGCCCCGGTCGTGAGCTGCTGGCCGGAGTACTGCCGCATCTGGGCGAACTCGGCTCCCTCGGTGGCCGGACTGCCCGCCGGCGGGAAGAAGATCTTCTGCGCGGAGAGCTGGGTCGTCACCTGGTCGCTGACGAAGTGGCTCGCCCAGGCGAGCAGCGATCCCGACACGACGAGGACGAGGGCGAGGAAGAGGCCGGTGACGCTGACCAGCACGTCAAAGGTCTTGCGCTTCATGAGTTTCTCCTTCAGAGCAGTGCGCTTGCCGACAGACGCGACCTGCGCTGCTGGCTCACTCCCACGGTGCTGCACGGCACCTCCTCGTGCCCGGGCCGAAGGTCCCGTAGGTTGCGCACATGCGGACGACGGAACACGCCCAGGCGATGGCTACCGAGCTGGTGGACCTGCGTCGCCGGCTGCACCAGGTGCCCGAGCTGGGCCTGGACCTGCCGACGACGCAGGCCCTGCTGCTCGAGGCGCTGACCCCGCTTGAACTCGAGCTGACCACCGGGCAGGGTCTGTCGTCCATCACGGCGGTGATCCGGGGCACCGGTGACGGGCCGCCAGTGCTGCTGCGCGGCGACATGGACGCGCTGCCGGTGGCCGAGCAGGTCGACCTTCCCTATGTCTCGCAACACCCTGGCCTCATGCACGCCTGCGGCCACGACCTGCACATGGCCGCGCTCGTCGGTGCCGCGCGGATCCTGCACGCGATGCGTGACGAGCTGGCCGGGGACGTCGTGCTGATGTTCCAGCCCGGCGAGGAGGGGCCGGGTGGCGCCGAGCCGATGATCGCGGAAGGGCTGCTGGACGCCGCCGGACGCCGGGTCGAGGCGGCGTACGCGTTGCACGTGTACTCCTCGGGCGATCCCATCGGACTGTTCGTCGGGCGCCCCGGCGCGCTCTTCGCGGCCGTCGACGAGCTGCACGTCCGCGTCCAGGGCGAGGGCGGTCACGGCTCAGCCCCGTTCCGCGCCAAGGACCCCGTGCCGGTCGCCGCCGAGATCGTCCTCGGCCTGCAGCTGATGGTGACCCGGCAGTTCGACATCTTCGACCCGGTCGTCGTCACCGTCGGGCAGATCACCAGCGGGACCGCGGAGAACATCATCCCGTCGACGGCCGACCTGGCCGCCACGGTCCGCACGTTCTCCGCGGCCGCCCGGGTCAAGGTTGAGACCGCCAGCCGCACCGTGGCCGAGGGCATCGCCGCCGCGCACGGCATGACCGCCGAGGTCAGGTACGTGCCCGGCTACCCCGCCACCGTCAACGAGCCCGCTGAGTACGCGTTCGCCGTCGACACGGTGACGTCGCTGTTCGGTGCCGACCGCTACCGGGAGTGGGCCAACCCGGACCCTGGCGGCGAGGACATGTCCTTTGTGCTGCAGGAGGTCCCCGGCGCGTACCTGATGGTCAGCGCCGTCCGCGCGGGCACGGACCACGAGACCGCGCCGGACAACCACTCACCGCTCGCCGACTTCGACGACAGCGTCCTGCCTGACTGCGCGGCCCTGCTGGCCGAGCTCGCCCTGCGCCGGACGCGCCGGCCCGGCGACTGAGGAGCCGTCGATGCCGAGGCCCGACATGATCTCCGTGCTGTCCAGCAGCATCGCGGCGGTCGGCTTCGACGCCGAGCGCCGCGAGCTGCACGTCCGCTTCGTCGGTGGGGCCACCTACGCCTACCTCGACGTCCCGGCCGAGGTGTTCCAGGCGTTGCTGCAGAGCACGTCCAAGGGCGCGTTCGTGAACCGCGAGCTCAAGCCCGGCTACGACGTCCGGGACGTCGGGCGCTGACGGCGGCTCACTGGTCGTCGCCGCCGGACCACATGGCCGGCCGCAGCTCGACCATGCTGCCAGGCCCGGCGAACTGCACGGCGATCTCGTCGGCGCGCTCGCGGGACTCGACGTCGATGATGAAGAAGCCGGCCAGCTGTTCCTTCGTCTCCGCATAGGGGCCGTCGGTCACCAGCCGGTCCGTCGCCGTCCACCGGAACAGCCGGGACGTCGCGGGGTCGCCCAGCGCCTCGGCGCTGACCAGCTCGCCGGAGCCGGAGATCTCCGTGAGGAGCGCGTCGAACTGCCGGTCCATCTCGTCGTGCTGCTCGGCGGAGATGGCGCGGCCCTCCTCGGTGTAGAGGGACGTCGGGTGCCCCCACGGCTCGGGGTTGGCGTGGATCAGGATCACGTACTTCACGACTAGACCTCCTGGGTCGATGTGGATCGTTCACCGGGGACGTCGGAGCCGGCACCAGCTTCTCGACATCCCATCAGATCCGGGTGTCGAGAAGGGGCCGACGGTTCCGACGTCCCAGGTGATCCGATCCCCCGCGACCACCGAGGAGCGTCATGAGCGCCACCACGAAGACCGACACCCTGCAGAGCTGGCTGGAGGGCCAGCGCCGGCACGTCCTGGGCATCCTCGAGGGTCTGGACGACGACGCGTTGCGCCGTCCCGTCCTGCCGTCGGGGTGGTCCTGCCTCGGCCTGGTGCAGCACCTCGCCCTCGACGTGGAGCGGTTCTGGTTCCGCGGGGTTGTTGCCGGCGACCCGGACGTCGTCGCTGCGATCGAGCGGGACGACGACGCCTGGCAGGTGGACGCCGCGGTGCCGTCGCACGCCGTACTGGACCGCTACCGGGCCGAGATCGCGCTCGCGGACGACGTGATCGCCGCTACGTCGCCGGGTGCCGCGCCGCGGTGGTGGCCGCAAGGCCCGGGCGACTGGAGGTTGGCCGACCGTGACGAGGTCCTGCTGCACGTGATCACCGAGACCGCCTGCCACGCAGGACACCTGGACGCGGCGCGCGAGCTCGTCGACGGCCGGCAGTGGCTCGTCCTGGACGGGTAGGGCCACGGTCGGCCAGAAATCCAGTGGCGCCGCCCACCCTCGCTGTGGTGCCCTCGGTGGCGGACGACGATCACCCCCGAGCGCCAGGAGTTCCGATGCGAGCAGCTTTCACGCCCCGACCGGTTGTCACCACCAGTGGGATGGACGTGAAGGCTCGTGCGTACGTTGAATCTTGGGATCGTCGCGCATGTTGACGCTGGCAAGACCAGCCTGACGGAGCGGCTGCTCTACGAGGTGGGTGTCCTCGACGAGCCGGGCAGTGTCCTGGCCGGCACCACCCAGACCGACACGATGGTGCTCGAGCGCCGCCGTGGCATCACCATCCGCGCCGCCGTCGCGTCCTTCGTGACCCGTGGCGTGACCGTCAACCTGCTCGACACCCCGGGGCACTCCGACTTCATCGCGGAGGTGGAGCGCTCGCTGGCGGTGCTCGACGGGGCGGTCTTGGTCGTCTCGGCGGTCGAGGGCGTGCAGGCGCAGACGGTCGTCCTCTTCCGTGCGCTGCAACGACTTCGCATCCCCACGGTGGTGTTCGTCAACAAGATCGACCGTCGCGGCGCGCGCCCGAGCCACGTGGTCGGGCAGCTGCGGGCCCGCCTGGCCCCCGCCAGCGTCACCCTGCAGGACGTCGTCGGCGCCGGCACCCGAGCAGCCACCGTGGTGGCCCGCGACCCACACGCGGCGCGCTGGCACGACGAGGTCGAGGAGGTCGTCGCGGCCCGGGACGACGAGGTGCTCGACGCGGCAACCGGTGGGCCGCAACGCATCACGGACGACGACCTGATGGCACGGCTCGTGCGGCAGTTCCGGGAGGGCGCAGCGACGCCGGTGCTGTTCGGCTCGGCCATCACCGGCGCCGGGGTGGATGAGCTTCTCGACGCGCTCATCCGCTTCCTTCCCGTCGTCGACACGGACGACAGTGGCGAGGCGCGGGGCGTGGTGTTCAAGGTGGAGCGGGGCAGCGCCGCCGAGAAGCTCGTCTACGTGCACCTGGCCGGGGGCACGATCCGCACGCGGGACCACCTCGACCTCGGTCACGGCCGCCCCGAGAAGGTCACCGCCATCACGGTGTTCGCCGACGGAACGCACGCCGTGGCGGACTGCCTGCGGGCCGGGCAGATCGGCCGGTTGCGCGGGCTGGAGTCGGCCCGAGTCGGCGATCGGATCGGGCCGGCGCCGGCCGGCGTCCGCCCCCGGCACGAGTTCGCCCGACCGTCCCTGGAGACGGTGATCAGCGCCATCGACGAGGCCGACCGGATCCGGCTGTACCAGGGCCTGCAGCAGCTGGCTGAGCAGGACCCGTTGATCGACGTGCGGCAGGACGACGCCCGCGGCGAGCTGTCCGTCTCGCTGTACGGCGAGGTGCAGAAGGAGGTGCTCGCCGGACTGCTCGAGTCCGAGTACGACGTCCGGGTCGAGTTCCGCCGCTCCACGCCGCTGTGCGTCGAGCAGGTGGTCGGCAGCGGTCACTGCGTCGAGCAGCTCGGCTGGCGCTCCAACCCGTTCCTGGCCGGAGTGGGGCTGCGCGTCGACCCCGCGCCGGTCGGCTCCGGCGTCCGGTTCGGCCTCGAGGTCGAGCGTGGGTCGATGCCCGCCGCGTTCTTCACGGCGGTCCAGGACACGGTTGCGGCCACGGTGGAACAGGGACCGCACGGCTGGCAGATCCTCGACTGCGTCGTGACCATGACGCACAGCGGCTACTGGGCCCGGCAGAGCCTCGGGCACGCTGCCTTCACGAAGAGCATCTCCAGCACCGCAGCGGACTTCCGCTACCTCTCCCGACTCGTCCTGATGACCGCGCTGCAGCAAGCCGGCACGGTCGTCTGTGAGCCGCTGCACCGGTTCGAGCTGGAGCTGCCCACCGAGTCCCAGCAGGTGGCGCTCGCCGTCCTGCCGACGCATCGCGCGGTTCCGCTGGCGACGACGAGCCGCCACGGGGGCCTGCTGATCGAGGGCACGATTCCAGCGGCGCAGGTGCACGACCTGCACCAGCAGGTGCCGGACCTGACCCGCGGCGAGGGCAACCTCACCACATCCTTCGACTGCTACCAGCCGATCGCGGGCCGACCGCCCACCCGGCCACGGACGGACGACGACCCCACCCACCGGGACGCCTACCTGCGAACGACGGCCCGCCGGGTGGGACGCACCTGGCCCCCAACCCGCCCTAACCGCAACCCGTGGTGATCATGCACGTTCGCCCCACCCCGCGGTGATCATGCACGTTCGCCCTCCGGGCCGGCTGAGCGAGGACGCCGGACCGGGGCGAACGTGCATGATCACGGGGGGGGGTGGGGGGAGGGGCACGACGGATGGGGGCGAACGTGCATGATCACCGGGGGTGGGGGTGGGGCTAGATGCCGGCGGCTAGGCGGTAGTAGGCCTGGTTCCAGCGCAGCTCGCGAGCGAACCCGTGCACGGTGGTGGCGTCGTCGATCACGAGCAGCTCCGTGCGGGCGATCTCGGCGAAGTCGCGCCACACCTCGATGCCGACCGCGGTGGTCATGACCGTGTGGTGCGCCCCGCCCGCGGCGAGCCAGCACGCCGCAGCGGTGGGGAAGTCCGGCGCCGGCGTCCAGACCGCGCGGCCCACGGGAAGCCGAGGTAGGTCGGGGGCGTCGACGTTCTGCACCACGTTGGCGACCAGCCGGAAGCGGTCGCGCATGTCGGACAGCGCAACAACCAGGGCCGGCCCCGGGTCCGCCGTGAACACCAGCCGCACCGGGTCGTCCTTCCCACCGATGCCGAGCGGGTGGACCTCCAGCCGCGCCCTGGCGGTGGTCAGCGACGGGGACACCTCGAGCATGTGCGCGCCGAGCACCCGCTCGTGACCCTCGACCAGGTCGTAGGTGTAGTCCTCCATCAGGCTCGCGCCACCCGGCAGCCCGGCCCCCATGACGTTCGCGACCCGCACCAGGATCGCGGTCTTCCAGTCGCCCTCCGCGCCGAAGCCGTAGCCCTCGGCCATCAGCCGCTGCACCGCGAGACCGGGCAGCTGCCGCAGCGCGCCGAGGTCCTCGAAGCTCGTGGTGAACGCACCGAAGCCGCCGGCCTCCAGGAAGGACCGCAGTCCGAGCTCGATCGCCGCGCCGTCCCGCAAGGACTGGTGGCGCTCGCCGGTCGGCAGCAGCTCGGCGGCGACCTCGTAGGTGTCCAGGTACTCGGAGACCAACGCGTCGACGTCCGCGTCGGTGGCCGCAGCCACCGCGTCCGCGAGCTCGTTGACCCCCCAGGTGTTCACCTGGACGCCGAACCGCAGCTCGGCCTCGGTCTTGTCCCCCTCGGTCACGGCGACGAACCGCATGTTGTCGCCGAAGCGGGCCAGCTTGAGCGAGTGCGCGGCGGCCCAGCCGGCCGCTGCCCGCTGCCAGTCCGCGACCTGCCCGAGCACCCGCGCGCTGGAGACGTGCCCCACGACCGTCTTGCGCGCGACCCCGAGCCGGGTCTGGATGTAGCCGAACTCCCGGTCCCCGTGCGCGGCCTGGTTGAGGTTCATGAAGTCGAAGTCGATCTCGTCCCAGGGCAGCTCGACGTTGGCCTGGGTGTGCAGGTGCAGCAACGGTTTGCGCAGCGCGTCGAGACCCGCGATCCACATCTTGGCTGGGCTGAACGTGTGCATCCAGGCGACCAGGCCGATGACCTCGTCGCGGGCGTTCGCCTCGAGCGCGAGTCGCCGCATGCCGTCCGGGTCGGTGAGCACCGGCTGCCAGACCACCCGCACCGGCAGGCCGTCCAGCCCCTGCGCGATCTGCTGTGACTGCGCGGCAACCTGGCGCAGCGTCTCCTCGCCGTACAGCGTCTGGCTTCCGGTGACGAACCAGACCTCGTAGCCGTCGAGGCCGGGTGCGATGGCGGGAGTTGGCATGTCAGCCCTCTCGTTCGGCGGACCGGCGGTCGTCGGTGGCCTGGCCGTAGACGTGTTGGTAGCGCTCGTAGAGCCGGTCGATCACGTCCGGTGGGATCGGCAGCGGCTCACCGCCCTGCCGGGCGAGGTGCACGGTCCGGGCGACGTCCTCGGTGAGCACCGCCGCCTTGACGGCGTCCCGCGCGGTGACGCCGATGGTGAAGGGCCCGTGGTTGCGCATGAGCACGGCCCGGGACCGGTGCCCGCGCAGGGTCTCGACGATGCCGCGCCCGATGGAGTCGTCGCCGATCACGGCGAACGGGCCGACCGGGATCGGCCCGCCGAACTCGTCCGCCATGCCGGTGGTCACGCACGGGATCGCCTCACCGCGCGCGGCCCAGGCGACCGCATAGGCGGAGTGGGTGTGCACGACCCCGCCGACCTCGGGCAGGTTCCGGTAGACGTAGGCGTGGGCGGCGGTGTCGCTGGACGGTGAGCGCTCGCTGCCGGCGGTGCCGGGGACGACGACACCGTCCAGGTCGCACACGATCATCCGGTCCGCCGACAGCTCGTCGTACGGAACGCCGGAGGGTTTGATCACGAACAGGTCGGCACCGGGGACGCGGCCCGAGACGTTCCCCGCCGTCCAGACCACGAGCCCGTACCGGACCAGCTCCGCGTGCAGCCCCGCGACGTCCTCGCGGACGGCCGCCACCGCGGCGTCCACCTCGACGCCGAACCCACTCACGGCGCACTCCCGAGGACGTCGTGACGCAGCGCGCGCAGCCGCTTCATCGCCTGGTTCCCGTTGCGCCCGAACCAGTCGTGCAGCTGCCGGTACTCGTCGTAGAGCCGGTCGTACGCCGCCGCGTCGGCCTCGTTCGGGACGTACGCCGCCCGGTTGACCGCGCCCATGGCCGCGGCTGCGGCGCGCACGTCGGGGTAGGCGCCGGCCGCGACGGCAGCGTGGATCGCCGAGCCCAGCGCCGGGCCCTGCTCGCTGGCGATGGTGGAGATCGGGAGCCGGAGGACGTCGGCGTAGGTCTGCATCAGGTGGCGGTTCGTCAGCAACCCGCCCGCGACGATGAACTCGGTGACCGGGACGCCGGCCGCGGCGAACGTCTCGACGATGACCCTGGTGCCGAACGCGGTGGCCTCGAGCAGCGCCCGGTAGCCCTGCTCGGGGCGGGTCGCCAGCGTCTGCCCGACGACGACGCCGGACAGGTCGTGGTCGACCAGCACCGATCGGTTTCCCGAGTGCCAGTCCAGCGCCACGAGCCCGTGCGCGCCGACGGGCTCGGCGTAGGCCAGGTCGGTCACGTACTGGTGCACGGAGACCCCGGCAGCGGCGGCCTCCTCGGCGTAGCGGCCGGGCAGCTGGTTCTTGACGTACCAGGCGAAGATGTCGCCGACTCCGGACTGCCCGGCCTCGTAGCCGAACAGGCCGGACACGATGCCGCCGTCCACCACGCCGCACATCCCGGGGACCTCGACCAGCTCGTCGTGGCTCATCACGTGACAGGTCGAGGTGCCCATGATGGCCACCATCTGGCCCGGGCTGGTGGCCTGCGCCGCCGGTGCGGTCACGTGCGCGTCGACGTTGCCCACCGCGACGACGACGCCCTCCGGCAGGCCGGTCCAGGCGGCCGCGCGTGCGCTGAGGGTGCCGGCCGCGCTGCCCAGCTGGCCGATCTCGTGGTCGAGCTTGTCCGCGACGAAGCCGGCGAAGGCGGGGTTCAGTGCGGCCAGGAAGTCTGGGTCGGGGTACCGGTCGTCCTGGCGCATCCCCTTGTACCCGGCGGTGCAGGCGTTGCGGACGTAGCGGCCGGTCAGCTGCCAGATGATCCAGTCCGCGGCCTCCACCCAGTGGTCCATGCGGTGGTAGACCTCGTCGTCCTCCTCGAGCAGCTGGAGGCCCTTGGCGAACTCCCACTCGCTGGAGATCAGGCCGCCGTAGCGGGTGATCCAGGACTCGCTCCGAGCGTGCGCGAGCTCGTTGATGCGGTCGGCGTGCGGCTGGGCCGCGTGGTGCCGCCAGAGCTTGACGTAGGCGTGCGGGCGGTCGGCGTACTGGGGCAGCTCGCACAGCGGCGTGCCGTCGTCCAGCACCGGCAGCACCGTGCAGGCGGTGAAGTCCGTGCCGAGCCCGATGACCTGGGCCGGGTCGATGCCGGCGGCGCGGACGGCGGCGGGGACCGCGTGCTGGAGCACCTCGACGTAGTCGGCCGGGACCTGCAGGGCCCAGGCCGGGGGGAGCGCCACCGGGTGCTCGGTCCTGGACGACGGACCGGCGGTGAGCGCGGCGTCCATCACGGCGTGCGGGTACTCGTGGACGGCGGAGCCGAGCTCGGCACCGTCGCTGACCCGGACCACCACCGCGCGCCCCGACAGGGTGCCGAAGTCGACGCCGATCGTGAACCGCTCGCCGGCGTCAGGTGCCGGCGCGGGCGTCACGGCTGGATCGCTCACGGGACATCCCTCCGCAACGGTGGTCGGTGTACGCGGACGTTACCGGTAACATCCACCCTCCGCCAGGCTGAGGTGGTCAGGCGGGCGCGGCGGTTGACGACCTGGCGACCAACCGGGGCGCCGTCCCCTCGTCCGGCGGTGCGTCGCCGAAGACCTGCGCCACGCAACGCCGCGCCTCGGCCCCGACGTCGAGGCGCACGGTGGTCAGCGGGGGGCTGTAGTACGCGGCATCGGGGTTGTCGTCGAACCCCACCACGCTGACCTGACCGGGGACGTCGACCCCGCCGGCGCGCAGGCCTGCCATCAGCCCCAGGGCCATCTGGTCGTTGGCGACCACGACGGCGGTGGGCCCGTTCGGCGAGCGGACCACGTCGGCGACCTGAGTACTCAACCGGTGCCCCGCCGCCGCCGACCAGTCGCCCCCCCAGCTCGGCCCGGCCGCGAGCCCGTGCGTGGCCAGTGCGGCGTCGTGGCCCGCCCGGCGGGACCGCTCCTCCAGCCAGTCCGCCGGACCGCCCACCCGGCCGATGCGACGGTGCCCGAGGCTCACCAGGTGGTCCACGACCAGCGCCGTACCCTCCGCCTGCCGGTCCACGGGGCCGCCGTGCATGACCACCATGGGCGTGCCGGACGCGTGGTTCAGCAAGGCGTCCCGCGTGCGCACGTGGGGGGCGACCAGCACGATGCCGTCGACCCCCTGCCCGAGCACGTGCGACAGGGCGGAGTCCACGGACGCCTCGTCCGTGGCGTCCGCGTAGGCGGTGGCGATCCACCGGCCGGCGTCGCGGGCTGCCGTGGCCAGTGCCGCGACCGCCAGCGCTGGGCCGTGGAGCGTGACGTCCGTGGCCACGACGCCGAGCGTCCGGGTCGTGGCGGTGCCGAGGGCGCGGGCGGCGTTGTTGGGCCGGTAGTCCAGCTCGGCCATGGCCTCGAGGACCCGCGCCCGAGTCTCCTCGCGCAGGTTCGGGGAGTTGTTGAGTACCCGCGAGACCGTCTGGGTCGAGACGCCGGCCAGCTGGGCGACGTCCCGGACGCCGATCCGACCGCCGCGCCGGGGGGAGGTGTCCGAAGCGCTCATCGGTGCTCACGGTAGGGGGTCAGTTTGGATGTGATCGCTAACTATCTGCGGTTTGCTGCAGCAGCCACGCCCGAACAGGTCACGAAGACGCGCGGCGTGTTACCAGAATGTTATCGATAACATGCTGGCCAATCTGGAAATGTTAGGGCTAACATCCGGCGCAGTGGGCTAGCGGTAGGGCAATGACGCCCACACCGAGCCGGTCTTGCGAGACCGGTCCCAAGTCGAGGAGGTCTGGCGTGAAGAAGAAGTTCCTTGCCGGTGTAGCCCTGGTCGGTGCCCTTGCGCTGGTCACCACGGGGTGTGGAAACTCCTCCGACGACGCGGCTGGCGGTGGCGGCGGAGACAAGACGATCAAGGTCGGGTTCGCGCAGACCGGGTCGGAGTCGGGGTGGCGCAGCGCGAACACGGAGTCGATGAAGAAGGCCTTCACCAAGGACAAGGGCTTCGACCTGGTGTTCAACGCGGCCGACAACGACCCGGCCGCTCAGATCGCGGCCGTGCGCAGCTTCATCAGCCAGGGCGTCGACGCCATCGTGATCGCCCCGATCGTCAGCGACGGCTGGGACGACGTCCTCAACGAGGCCAAGACCGCCAAGATCCCGGTGGTCCTGGAGGACCGGACGACGTCCTCGGCCGACGACCTCTACGCCAGCTGGGTCGGCGACGACTTCAAGAAGGAGGGCGAGACGGCCGGCAAGTGGGCCGCCGAGCAGTACGGGGGCAAGGCCACCAACATGGTCGTGCTCGAGGGGACCACCGGCTCCGCGCCGGCCAACGACCGGGCGGCCGGCTTCGGCGACGCGGTCAAGGGCACCCAGATCAAGACGATCGCCTCCCAGACGGGTGACTTCACCCGGGACGGCGGCAAGAAGGTCATGGAAGGGTTCCTGCAGAAGTACGGCGTCAAGGGCATCAACCTCGTCTTCGCACACAACGACGACATGGCTCTCGGCGCCATCGAGGCGATCGAGGCGGCGGGCGGCAAGCCTGGCACCGACATCAACATCGTCTCGATCGACGGCGTCCACGACGGCATGCAGGCGCTGGTCGACGGCAAGATCAACTACATCGTGGAGTGCAACCCGCTGCTCGGTGACCAGGCCGCCGACCTGGTGAAGAAGGTGCTGGCCGGCACGACCGTGGAGAAGAAGAACTTCGCGACCGACGGTGCCTTCACCCAGGAGCAGGCGAAGGCCGTCATCGCCACCCGCGCGTACTGATCCTCACGCGGCACCCTGATGACCGACTGCGCCGGAGCCGAACACCTGATCGGCTCCGGCGCAGTCGCCACCTCGAGAGGATCGGCCGACGACATGTCCGTGCTCAGCGAGACCGCGCCCGTGGTGGCGATGCGGGGCATCACGATCCGCTTCCCGGGGGTCCTGGCGCTCGACGGCGTCGACTTCACCCTCAGACCCGGCGAGGTGCACGCCCTCATGGGCGAGAACGGTGCCGGCAAGTCCACCCTGATCAAGGCGTTGACGGGCGTGTACCCGATCGACGCCGGCACCATCACGATCGCCGGTGAGCCGAGGGTCTTCGGCAGCACCGGGGACGCGCAGGCCGCGGGCATCTCCACGGTCTACCAAGAGGTCAACCTCTGCCCGAACCTGTCCATCGGCGAGAACGTCATGCTGGGGCACGAGCCGCGAAGTGCCCGGCGCATCAGCTGGCGCCGCCTCCATGACGAGGCGGCCCGCCACCTCGCCAGCCTCGGCCTGGAGCTCGACACCCACCTCTTGCTGTCGAGCCACTCCATCGCTGTCCAGCAGCTCGTCGCGATCAGCCGGGCCATGGTCCTCGATGCCCGCGTCCTGATCCTCGACGAGCCGACGTCCAGCCTGGACCGGGACGAGGTCGAGCGCCTCTTCGCGGTGGTCCGGGACCTGCGGGACAGGGGCGTGGCGATCCTGTTCGTCAGCCACTTCCTGGACCAGGTGTACGAGATCGCCGACCGCATCACCGTGCTGCGCAACGGTCAGCTCGTGGGCGAGCACCGCCTGCAGGACCTGCCCCGCGGCCAGCTCGTGACCCAGATGGTGGGTCGTGAGATCGCCGAGCTCGAGGCCATCTCCGCCACCGCCGAGCGCGTCATCGACCGCGGCGGTGCACCGGTCCTGCGCGCGACGGGCATCGCCCGTCGGGGGGTGCTCGGCGAGGCAGACCTCGACGTCTACGAGGGCGAGGTCGTCGGGATCGCCGGGTTGCTGGGTTCGGGGCGCACCGAGCTGGTCCGGCTGCTGTGCGGCGCGGACCGGGCCGACCAGGGGGTGGTCGAGCTGAACGGCGACCCCGTGAAGCTGTCCTCGCCGCGGGTGGCGATGGAGCACCGCATCGCGTTCTCGTCCGAGGACCGGCGCGCCGAGGGCATCGTCGCGGACCTCACGGTCGCGGAGAACATCGTGCTCGGCCTGCAGGCACGTCGTGGCTGGCTGCGGCGCGTCCGGCGCAGCGAGCAGGACGCCGTCGTCTCCGAGCTCATGACCTCGCTCGGTGTGCGACCCGCCGACCCGGCGATGCTCGCCGGCAACCTCTCGGGCGGCAACCAGCAGAAGGTCGTCCTCGCGCGGTGGCTCGCGACCGCGCCCCGGCTGCTCATCCTCGACGAACCCACCCGCGGCGTCGACGTCGGCGCCAAGGCCGACATCCAGCGCAAGGTCGCCGAGCTCGCCGAGCAAGGGCTCGCCGTCATCTTCATCTCCTCCGAGCTCGAGGAGGTGCTTCGATTGGCCCAGCGCATCGTGGTGATGCGAGACCGGCGCCAGATCGGGATGCGCGACTCGCACTCCATCGACCTCGACGGACTCATCGACCTGATGGCGAACGACAGCCAAGGGAGCCTGGCGTGACGCGAGTGACGAAGCACCACCTGTTCTGGCCGGTCGCCTGCCTGATCGCGCTGATCGCGCTGAACACGGCGGTGCGCCCGAGGTTCATCAAGGTGACGCTCCGCGAGGGCGAGCTGTACGGCGCCCCGATCGACATCCTGCGGCAGAGCGCCCCGCTGATGCTGGTCGCGCTGGGGATGACCCTGGTCATCGCCACCCGGGGCATCGACCTGTCCGTCGGCGCGGTCATGGCGATCTCCGGCGCCGTCACCCTCACCATCATCGACGGGTCGGGCAGCTCGGGCAGTCTCGGTACGGTCCTGATGGCGATGGCGGCCGGCGTCGGCCTCTCGCTCCTGCTCGGGGTGTGGAACGGCTTCCTGGTGGCGGTCGCGAAGATCCAGCCGATCATCGCGACGCTGGTGCTGATGCTGGCCGGCCGCGGCGTGGCGCTGCTGATCACCGGCGGCTTCATCACCACGGTCGTCAGCCCGCCGCTGAAGTACTTCGCGAGCGGCTACCTGTTCTGGGTGCCGTTCGCGTTCATCATCGCGGTGGTCGCGATCGTCGTCGTGGCCCTGGTGGAACGCCGTACCGCGTTGGGAGTGCTCACCGAGGCGGTGGGCATCAACCCCGAGGCGAGCCGGCTGGCCGGCGTCCGCTCCCGCGGGATCATCTTCACCGCGTACGTCGCGAGCGCCGGCCTGGCCGGCGTCGCCGGCATCATCTACAGCTCGAACATCATGGCGGCGGACGCCAACGCCGCCGGCGAGCTGATCGAGCTGTACGCGATCCTGGCCGTCGTGCTGGGCGGGACGTCGTTGCTGGGCGGGAAGTTCAGCATCGCCGGCACGGTCATCGGGGTGCTCATCATCCAGACCCTGCAGTCCACGATCCTCTTCCTCGGCGTCCCGTCGGCGGAGGCGCCGGTGTTCTTCGCCGCCGTGGTGATCCTCGTCGTGCTGATCCAGGCGCCGCGCGTGCACCGGGTGGCCGGCTCGCTCGTGCGACGAGGTCGGGCCCGAGAAACCGGCTCCCAGGTCGAGAAGGCGAAGGTCGCGGCATGAGCAGCATCACCGCTGACGGCCGGCGCCTCGCGGGGTTCCCCTCGGCGCTCCGCGCGTTCCTGAGCCGCCGCTCCTCGCTGATGCCGACGTTCGCCGCGGTCACGATCTTCGTGCTGCTGCTGGTCGGTGCCCAGCTCTACTTCGGCAACTTCGTCACGCCGTTGAACATGTCGGCGCTGTTGCTGGACAACGCCTTCCTGCTCATCCTCGCGGTGGGGATGACGTTCGTCATCGTCACCGGTGGCATCGACCTGTCCGTGGGGTCGGTGCTGGCGCTGACCGGGATCCTGTGCGCGAAGCTGCTCAGCGCGGGCGTCAGCCCGTACCTGGTGGTGCCGCTGACCATCCTCGTCGGCGCCGCCATCGGGCTGGTCATCGGCGTCCTCGTGCAGTTCTTCGACGTGCAGCCGTTCATCGCCTCGCTGGCCGGTCTGTTCCTGGCGCGTGGGCTCGCCTACGTGGTGAGCCTGAAGTCGGTCCGGGTCGAGCACTCCGGCGTGCTGTGGCTGGAGACGAAGCGGTTCGCCGTCGGCCAGTGGTACATCACGCCGACCGGGATCATCGCGCTGCTGGTCGTCCTCGTCGGCGCCTTCGTCATGGTCGCCACCCGGTTCGGGCGGACCATCTACGCGGTCGGCGGCAACGAGCAGTCCGCGCGGCTGATGGGTCTGGAGGTGGCCCGGACCAAGGTGCTGGTGTACGTGATCAGCGGCGCCTGCGGCGGACTGGCCGGGCTGGTGCTGACCGCGTACTCGGGGGCCGGCTACCCCCGCAACGGGATCGGCACCGAGCTGGACGTGATCGCTGCGGTGGTCATCGGCGGCACGCTGCTGTCCGGCGGCACCGGGTACGTGCTCGGGTCGATGATCGGGGTGTTCGTCTACGGCACCATCAAGACGGTGATCTCCTTCATGGGCGCCGAGCAGGCGTGGACCCGGATCATCATCGGCCTCCTGCTGCTGCTCTTCATCGTCGTCCAACGGGTGATCGTCGTGCGGTCGGAGCGTCGACGATAGAGGTCGCGCGCGCGGACCATAATGGCCCGATGGACGCGCGGCCCCTCCTGGAGCTCACCGGAGCCACCGTCTACTTCGGGGTGGATGCGGCGCTCGACGGGGTCGACTTCCGGATGTTCCCCGGTGAGGTGCACTCGCTCATGGGCGAGAACGGTGCCGGCAAGTCGACGCTGATCAAGGCGATCACCGGTGCGCTCCCGCTGTCCGCCGGGGTCCTGCGGCTCGGTGACGGGGTCGTGACCTTCGGGACGCCGCACGACGCGCAGCGGGCCGGGGTCAGCTCGGTCTACCAGGAGATCGACCTGCTGCCCAACGTCTCGGTGGCGGAGAACATCGCGCTCGGCCGCGAGCCGCGGCGGTTCGCCATGATCGACTGGGCGCAGATGCGGCGGCGGGCGCAGGAGGTGCTGAGCGACCTCGGCCTGGACATCGATCCCGCCTCGCTGCTGGGCCGGCACTCGTTGGCGGTGCAGCAGCTGGTCGCCATCGCCCGCGCCATCTCGACCGACGTCCGGGTACTGGTGCTCGACGAGCCGACGTCGAGCCTGGACCTGGACGAGTGCGCGGAGCTCTTCCGGGTGATCCGTGACCTCAAGCAGCGCGGCGTGGCGATCCTGTTCGTCTCGCACTTCCTCGACCAGGTCTACGAGATCAGCGACCGGGTGACCGTCCTGCGCGACGGCAAGCTGGTGGGCGAGTTCCTGACCAAGGAGCTGCTGCGCATCGACCTGGTGCAGGCGATGCTCGGCCGCAGCGCGGAGTCGCTGCGGGCCAAACCGCGGCTGCACGTGGTCGAGGACGACCGGCGTCCGTTCCTGAGCGCCCGCGGGGTGAGCGTCGGCGCCGGCATCAGCGGCGCGGACGTCGACCTCATGGAGGGCGAGGTGCTCGGGGTGGCCGGGCTCCTCGGCTCCGGTCGCACCGAGCTCGCCCGCGCGATCACGGGGATCGACAAGCTGGATGGGGGGATCATCCACATCCAGGGTCAGGCGGAGAGCTTCGGTGGACCACGGTCGGCGATGTCCCTCGGCGTCGTGTACTCCTCGGAGAACCGGCGGGCCGAGGGCATCATCAGCGAGCTGAGCGTCATGGAGAACATCACGCTCGCGCTGCAGGCCGAGCGCGGGATGCTGCGCCGGATCCGGTCGTCCCGGCAGCGCGAGCTCGCGCTCAGCTGGATCGACGCGCTGGACATCCGTCCCGCGGACCCGGACCGCCCCGCCGGCACGTTGTCCGGCGGCAACCAGCAGAAGGTCCTCCTCGCCCGGCTGCTGGCGCTGTCGCCGCGCGTCCTGGTGCTGGACGAGCCGACCCGCGGGATCGACATCGGCGCCAAGGTCGAGGTGCAGAACCTGGTGGGCGAGCTCGCGGGCAACGGGCTCTCCGTCATGTTCATCTCCGCCGAGCTGGAGGAGGTGCTGCGCGTCGGGCACCGCGTCGCGATCCTGATGGACGGACGCGTCGTGGACGTCGTGCCGTCCGACTCGCTGAACGCCGACACCCTGACCGCGCTGGTGGCACGACCGGACGAGTTCGATGAGTGAGCCGCGGCGGGCGGGCGGCGACGGCAAGCCCGGCCCGGGACGCACCGCCAACATCTTCGACGTGGCTCGCCTGGCCGGGGTGTCCCACCAGACCGTCTCGCGCGTCATCAACGACCTGCCCAACGTGCGGCCGTCGACGCGGGCGAGGGTCGAGCAGGCCATCGCGCAGCTGCAGTACAGCCCCTCTCCGGCCGCCCGCGCCCTGGTGACCCGGCGCACTCGGTCGATCGGCCTGGTGACGCCGGGCATCTCGGACTACGGGCCGACCTCGATCGCGATGCACTTCAACTTCGCCGCGCGGGCGGCCCGCTACAACGTGGAGACGGTGAGCGCACCGTCGGAGGACCCCAAGGCGATCCGGGCCGTCGTGGACGGGCTGCTGCGCCAGCGGGTGGACGCGATCGTCCTGGTCGTCGTCGACATCGCCGTGCTCGAGCTGGTGCGCAGCCTGGACCTGCGGATCCCTGTCGTGGCAGCGGCCTCGGCGCCGCGCCGCAGCCCGATGATCGTGTCCATCGACCAGTACCGCGGGGCGCGCACCGCCGTCCGGCACCTCGTCGAGCTGGGGCACACCCGGATCCTGCACGTCGCGGGCCCGAGGACCGCGCTCGACGCCGTCGAGCGGGTGCGGGGCTGGCGGGACGAGCTGGCCGGGCACCGCCTGGAGATCCCCGAGCCGCTCTTCGGCGACTGGTCGGCGGCGAGCGGGCACCGCCTCGGCTCTGGTCTGGACATCGAGCCCGGTGTCGCGGTCTTCGTGGGCAACGACCACATGACCATCGGACTGCTGTCGGCGCTGCGCGAGCGGGGGCTGCAGGTCCCGCGCGACGTCAGCGTGGTCGGTTTCGACGACGTGCCCGAGGCGGGGTACCTCTTCCCGCCGCTGACGACGATCCGGCAGGACTTCGCGACGCTCGGCGAGATCATCATGCAGAAGGTGCTGATCGCGGTCGAGGAACCCGACACCCTCACCGAGGACATCCCGCTGCCGACCCGTCTGGTGGTCCGGCAGTCCACCCGCGCCGTCGACGACTAGGACCCACGCCCTGTCCTGCACGCGCCAATAGCACATGACAGGGACTTGCGTCTCTCACTTTCTGAGATCGACTCTGGTCCTGGCTCGGCAAACCGTGCAGAATCGGTCGCGGACGCCATCCACGGCGTGGACCGTCATGGTTCAAGATGCTGACGGAACCTGCCGAGGCCCGATGTAGTGCCACCGATCGAGTGGCGCCCACGGGACTAGGGGTGGTCTGGCATGGCAGCATCGCGCGGAGTGAGACGGGTGGCGGTCCTCGCCGCGCTGGTGCTCCTCCCCGTCGGTGCCACGACCACCGCCGCGGCCGCGCCGACACACGAGCGCGCGGCCGGCACGACCATCCGCCTGGCTGACTTCTCGCTGTCCCCGCACGCCTTCACGACGAGGCTGGTGCTGACCGTCGACGACGCAGCGGCGCCACCCACGCACGTCCGGCGGGCGGTGCCGCTGTACGCCGCTGTCGTTGCGGCGCGCCGGTCGGCGCGGGTCGAGGCGGCCAAGGCGAAGGCGACGCACGAGGCAGCGGTGAAGGCGAAGGCGAAGGCGAAGGCCGCTCGGGCGAAGGCGTCGGCGGCCCGTCCCTCGGGTGGCGGCGGCAGCTCGTCCCTGCAGCAGGCGATCTCGCGCATCCCGGGCTACGCCGCCCACCGGCCGGCCAACTGGATCTCGACCGGGCGCTACGGGCACTACGGCGCAACGGATCTGGCGAGCAACAACGTCTACATCAACCCCGGCGTCCCGTCGTCCGTGCTCGATGCCGTGGTTCGCCACGAGTGGTCGCACATCCTGTCGGTCCGCGCCTACGGCGGCAGCTACCCCGCGATGATGTCGGCGACCAACCGGGTCTTCGGCGGGTCGGGCATGACCGGTGCCGAGCGGGCCGCCGACTGCATGGCGATCCAGCTCGGCGCGTCCTGGACGCACTACACGTCGTGCTCCAACTCGCACTGGCGCGCGGCGGCCACCAGACTGCTGAGCGGCCGCCGACTCTGACCCCGGGCGGCCCCGTGGCCGACCGGAGGAGTGAGACGTGGACATCACTGAGGTGATCCTGCACCAGCACATGGAGCAGCGGCGGATGTTCGCGATGCTCGACGAGGTGCGCGACGACACCGAGACGGCGTCCGCGATCTGGCAGCGGCTCGCGATCTTGCTGGAGGTCCACGCGGAGGCCGAGGAGCTCTACTTCTACCCGCACCTGCTGAAGCTCGGGACGGGCGAGGCGGACGCGGACTCCGTCGAGGAGGAGGTCGAGGACGCGGTCAAGGACCACAACAAGATCCGCGACGGCGTCCGCGACGCGGCCGAGCACCGGGCCGGCAGCGCCCCCTGGTGGGAGGCGATCGCCAAGGCTCGCCTGGAGAACGACGACCACATGGGCGAGGAGGAGCGCCAGGACCTCGCGGACTTCCGGTTGCACGCCTCGCTGCAGCTGCGGCACGACATCGCGGTGCAGTTCCTGCGCTACGAGTCGCAGAAGGCGGCCGAGGGCATCACCCCACGGGACAAGGACCCCGAGGGGTACGTCGAGCGCAACAGCTGATCGGGTCGGGCCACCTCACGTTCGGCGGGTGTGGCACGTTTACCTGGTGTGAGCCTCGAACCCTTCGAGACGGTGGTCACCCGGTACGGACCGATGGTGCTGCGGGTGTGCCGCGCCGTCGTCGGCCCGGACGCCGCGGACGACGCCTGGTCCGAGACCTTCCTGTCCGCGCTGCAGGCCTACCCCCGGCTGCGTCCGGACAGCGACGTCCAGGGCTGGCTGGTCACCATCGCGCACCGCAAGGCGATCGACCAGATCCGGGCGGCGGCCCGGCGTCCGCGCCCGACCGACACGCTGCCCGAGCGCGTCACCGAGGCCCCGGCTGCGCTCTGGGAGTCGGACGTGTGGCCGGTCCTGCAGCACCTGCCGCCCAAGCAGCGCGCCTGCGTCGCCTACCACCACCTCGTCGGGCTGCCGTACGCCGAGGTCGCCGCCATCGTCGGCGGGACGGCCGACGCGGCCCGTCGCGCGGCCGCGGACGGCATCAAGGCGATGCGCACCGCCGTTGCCGCACAGGAGGTTCGAGCATGAGCACGCGCACCAGCGACCTGTTCGCGTCACTGCCCGAGCGGGACGACGCGGTCCTCGCCCGGCTGCACCAGCGGCTCGCCGCCCGCGCCGCCGCCGACGGCGTGCTGGACGTCGCCTACCGGACGGTCGACTCCCCGGTCGGGCCGCTGCTGCTCGCGGCGACCGAGCGCGGACTGGTCAAGGTGTCCTTCGAGCGCGAGGGGCACGCGCACGTCCTCGAGCAGCTCGCGGACGACGTCAGCCCGCGGGTGCTCAACGCCCCCAGCCGGCTCGACCCCGTGGCGCGCGAGCTCGACGAGTACTTCGCTGGACGCCGGACCCGCTTCGACCTGCCGCTGGACCTGCAGCTGGCGCACGGGTTCCGGCGGGCCGTCATCGAGCACCTGACCGATATCGGCTACGGCCACACGGCCAGCTACGCGACCGTGGCCGCGGCGGTCGGCAACCCGCGCGCGGTACGGGCGGTGGGCAGTGCCTGCGCCAAGAACCCGCTCCCGCTGGTGCTGCCCTGCCACCGGGTGGTGCGCAGCGACGGCTCGCCCGGGCAGTACGGCGGCGGCGAGGCGGCCAAGCTGCTGCTGATCGCGCTGGAGGCCGGGTAGGAGTCAGGCCGCGGGCGGCAGCGGCGAGACGAGGCAGAGCACGTGGCCGTCCGGGTCGAGCAGCACCGACTGCCGCTCGCCCCAGGGCTGGTCGGCGGGCGCGTCCAGCATCGTCGCCCCGGCTGCGACGGCGGCCTGCGTCATCTCGTCCACGTCGTCCACCGCGAGGCTCGCGGCCACCCCGGCGAGGCTGGGGGCGGGTTCGCGCTCGTGCAGCAGCACCTGGGTGCCGTCCGGTGCTTCGAGCGTCGCGAGCTCGCCCTCGCGCCATAGCTCGGCCAGGCCGAGGGCGTCGCGGTACAGGGCGAGCGAGACGTCGAGGTCGGCGACGGACACGGTGATCCGGTGGACTCCCTGAACGGCCATCCCGCCAGTTTGGCCCACCCCGGTCGCGCCGTCACGGGATCGTGGCAACCGCGTGCGCCAGAGCGGACGCCGTTGCCACGACGACCTCGCCGGCGTGGATGATGGGCAGATGAGCGACTACGGGCAGGACCTGGTCTTCGGCACCTTTCTCACCCCGGTCGCCGCCAGCGCGCAGCACGTCGTGGACCTCGCCGTCCTCACCGAGCAGGTCGGCCTGGACCTCGTCACCGTGCAGGACCACCCGTACCAGGCATCGTTCGCCGACACCTGGACGCTGCTGTCCTGGATGGCCGCGCGGACCAGCCGGGTGCGCCTGTCACCCAACGTCGCGAACGTGCCGCTGCGCCCGCCCTGGGTGCTCGCCAAGAGCGCGGCGACGCTCGACCTGCTCAGCGGTGGACGGGTCGAGCTCGGCCTCGGCTCCGGTGGCTTCCGGGAGGCGATCGCCGCGGTCGGCGGCCCCACCCTGACCGCCGCCCAAGGGGTCGACGCGCTGGTCGAGGCGATCGCGGTGATCCGGGCCGCCTGGCGCCCGGAGGACAGGTCCGTGCGCCTGGCCGGTGAGCACCACGCCATCGCCGGCGCGCACCCCGGCCCCGCGCCGGCGCACGACATCGAGATCTGGCTCGGCGCCTACAAGCCGCGGATGCTGGCGATCACCGGCGGGCTGGCCGACGGCTGGCTGCCCAGTGCGGGCTACGCAGCGCCCGAGACCCTGCACGACATGAACGCCGCCATCGACGAAGCGGCGATCGCAGCGGGTCGCCAGCCGGCCTACGTCCGGCGGCTCTACAACATCAGCGGCAGCTTCACCGGTGACGGCAGCGAGTTCCTGCAGGGCCCGCCGGCCGTCTGGGTCGAGCAGCTGGCCGACCTCACCCTCGCCGAGGGGATGAGCACCTACATCCTGGGCTCGGACGACCCCGAGACGATCCGCCGGTTCGCCGCGGAGGTCGCCCCCGCCGTCCGCGAGCTGGTCGAGGCCGAGCGCTCCCGGCCGGCGGCCGGCGCCGAGCACACCGATGCGCCGGTTCCGTTGCGCGAGAACCACCCCGGCCAGGTGGACGTCGTCCTGCCGGTCAGCGGCCTGGACGTCGTCCCCACCCCGGACGACGGCACCCGGCTCAGCGACGTCCGGCTGTGGGACGAGTCGACCCGACCCACCGGACCCGGCCCGGATCCGGGCCGCGAGTACACCGCGCACGAGCAGGCCGCCGGCCGGCACCTCGTCGACGTGCACGACCACCTGCGCAGCGAGCTGACCCAGCTGCGCGACCTCGTCGACCAGGTCGCGACGGGGCGCGGGGACGTCGGAGCCGCCCGTTCGCACATCGCGGCGATGACGTTGCGGCAGAACGACTGGACGCTCGGTGTCTACTGCGCGCAGTACTGCCGGGTGGTCACCGGTCACCACAGCCTGGAGGACGCCAGTGTCTTCCCGCACCTGCGCGCCCGCGACCCCCGCCTGGCGCCGGTCATCGACCGGCTCGAGGAGGAGCACCACGTGATCAGCGACGTGCTGGAGCGGGTAGACGCCGCGCTGGTCGCGCTGGTGAGCGAACCGGACGGACTCGCAGCAGTGCGGGGTGCGCTCGACCTGCTGACGGACACCCTGCTCTCGCACCTGTCCTACGAGGAGCGGGAGCTCATCGAGCCGCTGGCTCGTGTCGGTTTCTACTGAGCCACTCGGTCAGCTGGGCGGCGGGGACGGGACGGCCGATGCCGTAGCCCTGGCCCTCGTCGCACCCCAGGTCTCGCAAGGCCTCTCGGGTGTCGTCGTCCTCCACGCCCTCGGCGACGACCGTCAGGCCGAGGTTGTGGGCGAGCTCGACGAGGGAGCGCACGATCGCGCCGTGCGCCAGGTCGGTCAGCATGTCCCCGACGAACGCCCGGTCGATCTTCAGCTCGGACAGGTGCAGCGTCGACAGGTGGCCGATCGAGGTGTGACCCTGCCCGAAGTCGTCGAGGCTGATCGCGATGCCGGCCTCGTCCAGTGAGCGCAGCACGGCGCTGGCCCGCTCCAGGTCGGCGAACGCGGCGGTCTCGGTGATCTCCAGCACCAGGCGCTCGGCGGCGATCCCGTTGCGCCCCAACGCGTCGAGCACTCGGTCCGCGAAGGGCTGTTGACCCAGGTTGCGGGCGGACACGTTCACCGACACCCGCGCCTGCGGCGGCAGGCCGAGGGCAGTCAGCTGACGCAGTGCGCGATCCAGCACCCAGTCGGTCAACGGGTCGATCAGCCCGGTCTGCTCGGCGAGCGGCAGGAACCGGTCCGGGAAGAGCAGGCCGTGCCGCGGGTGCTGCCAGCGCAGCAGCGCCTCGACGCCGGTGACCTCACCGGAGTCCAGCGCGACCTTCGGCTGGAAGTGCAGCACGAGCTCGTCCTGCGCCATCGCGCGTCCGAGCTCGCCGACCATGGCCAGCCGCTCGGGGTCGTAGTGGTCCTGGGCCCGCTCGAACCGCATGACCCCGGCGCTGCGGACCTTGGCCGCGTACATCGCGATGTCGGCCCGGCGCAGCAGGGTCGCCGCGTCGTCGCCGTCCTCCCCGATCAGGACGAAGCCGGCGCTCGCCTCGGGCTCGAGGGCGATGCCGGACAGGGTCAGCGGTGCGCTCAGCTCGTGCAGCACCTGGCGCAGCACGCGATGGGCGGCCGCGTCGTCGGTGATCCGCGGCAGCACGATGCCGAACTCGTCCCCGCCGAGCCGGGCCACCAGGTCGTGCGGTCCGACGGCGGCCTGCAGGCGGACGCTGAGGGCGAGCAGCAGCGCGTCGCCGTTGTGGTGACCGAGCGAGTCGTTGACCTCCTTGAACCGGTCGAGGTCGATCACCGCCACGGCCCCACCGGGGCGAGCGGGATCCGCGGTGACGCGCTCGATGGCCAGGGCGAACCCGCGACGGTTCGCGAGCTCGGTCAGCGGGTCGTGCTCGGCGAGGTAGGCGTTGCGGGTGGCCGACTGCCGCAGCCGACGGGTTGTGGTCAGCGCCAGGCCGACCAGCACGAGGTAGAGGACGCCCAGCCCGATGCTCAGGTCCCGGTAGAGCCGGCCGACACCGGCCTGCACCTCGGCGGCGATCGGCGCGTACGGCAGGTAGATCTCCAGGACGCCCAGCGCCCCGTCGGCCAGCGGCTGGTAGACCTCGACGGCCCGGACGCCCAGGGCGCCGCGGTCGTCGTCCGCGTTGAGCCGGGTGAGCTCGGCCTCGACGTGGCCCTCGGCGGCCTCGAGGGCCTCGCCGTCGGCCGCATCCCCGAAGCCCGTGCCGTCGTCCGAGAAGACGACCTGGCCGTTGGGTGAGCGCAGGCGCAGCCGCAGGATGCGGCCGTCGTCCTTCAGCCGGCCCGAGAGTTGGTCGAGGGTGGCGATGACGTCCGTGCCCAGGTGCTGCGTCGCCGGCTGGCCCTTCAGGGCGGGCTCGATCCGGTTGCTGCCGATCATCTGCGCCTGGCTGCGGGCGGCGGTCAGGGCCCGCTGCTCGGCGCCGGCCCGGAAGGACGTGCTCAGGAGTACGCCCATGGCGACGACGACGACCAGCATCAACGCCGCGAACGACACGAAGACGCGGCCGACCGAGGACGTCGGTGGCTCGTGCTCTCCCACGTGCTGCCCATCGGCCTGAACCCGGCGTGGGTTGAGCAGTCCAGCAGGCCGGGTTGCCCTAACGTGACGGGCGTGACCGTCGCTGTCGTGTTCGAGACCCATGCGACGACCGTCGACAACGAGCGGGGGGCGGCGACCGGGTGGCTGCCGGGGGAGCTGTCCGGGGCCGGCCGGGAGCAGGCGGCCGAGCTGGGCCGGCGACGGCTGGGCGACGGGATCGACGCCGTCTTCACCTCGGACCTCGCCCGCGCCGTGCAGACCACCGAGCTGGCCTTCGCGGGCCGGCTGCCCGTGCTGCAGGACTGGCGGCTGCGTGAGTGCGACTACGGGGACTGGAACGGCGCGGGCCGCGACGTCGTCCTCGCAGACCGGCTCGTCCACCTCGACCTCCCCTACCCGGGCGGGGAGAGCTGGCGCCAGGCAACCGCCCGGGTGGCCGGGCTGCTCGCCGACCTGCCGACCCGCTGGTCCGGACGGCGGGTGCTGGTGGTCGGCCACGTCGCCACCCGGTACGGGCTGGAGGTCGCACTGCGCGGACGCTCGCTCGAGCAGCTGCTGAGCACCGAGTTCGGGTGGCAGCCCGGCTGGGAGTACGAGGTGGGCTGAGGGACCGTTCGCACCTCACGAAACGTCCCGCCCCGACGTTCACCAGTCATGGGAACCATGACGCAGAACCGCCGCTCCGCCCTGGCCATCGGGATCACCGTGCTGCTGTGGGCGTCGGCCTTCGTCGCCATCCGGCACGTCGGGGACGACGTCTCGCCCGGTGCGCTGACCCTGGGCCGGTGCCTGGTGGCCAGCCTGGTGCTCGGCGGGCTGCTGCTCGCGCGGCGTCGGCGCGAGGGCGCCGTTGCCGCCCCGCGGCCCACGCGGGCGCAGTGGGTACGCCTGGTGGTGTGCGGCGTCCTGTGGTTCGGGGCGTACAACGTGGCGCTGAACGCTGCGGAGCAGCGGGTGGACGCCGGGACGGCGGCGATGCTGGTCAACGTCGGACCGATCCTGATCGCGGTGCTGGCCGGGCTGTTGCTCGGCGAGGGCTTCCCGCAGCGGCTCCTGGTCGGCAGCCTGGTCGCCTTCGCCGGCGTCGTGCTGATCGGGGTCTCGACCTCGACCGCCGACTCCACGGACGGGTGGGGGGTCGTGCTCTGCCTGGCCGCTGCCGTCGCCTACGCCGTCGCGGTGATCGCGCAGAAGCCGCTGCTGGCTGCCTTGCCTGCCCTGCAGGTGACGTGGATCGCGTGCACGATCGGCGGCCTGTGCTGCTTGCCGTTCGCCGCCGACCTGTGGCGCGACCTGACGGCGGCCGGTCCGTCGGCCGCGTGGTGGGTGCTCTACCTGGGGATCTTCCCGACGGCCATCGCCTTCACCACCTGGGCGTACGCGCTGGCCCGCAGCTCGGCGGGGCGGCTCGGCTCCACCACCTACCTGGTGCCGCCGCTCGCCATCGCCCTGGGCTGGCTGCTGCTCGACGAGACGCCGCCGATCGGTGCGGTGGCCGGGGGCGCGGTGTGCCTGCTCGGGGTGGCCCTGTCCCGGCGGCGACCGGCGGCACCGCCCGTGGTCGGTGCGGCGCCTGTCGGTGCTTCGCGGGAGGCTGAGGCATGACCGACGTCCGCGAGCGCGTCCAGCACCGCTGGACGCTGCTGGCCAGCCCGGTGGACGACCTGCTGGCGGTGTCGGACGGCGAGTCGCTGACTGGGCTCTGGTTCGCGCCGCACGACCGGCAGCTGGCGCGACTGCCGGAGCCGGTGCAGGACGACGGCCTCGCGCTGTTCGCCGACGTCGAGGCCCAGCTCGGCGAGTACTTCGCCGGCGAGCGCAGGGAGTTCGACCTGCCGCTGGCACCCTCCGGCAGCGGGTTCCAGCTGAGGGTCTGGTCGGCGCTGCGCGAGATCCCGTACGGCGCGACGCGGTCGTACGGTGACATCGCGGCGCGACTGGAGCTGGGACCGCAGGCCTCCCGGGCGGTCGGCTCGGCGAACGGGTCGAACCCCCTGCCGGTCGTGGTGCCGTGCCACCGGGTGATCGGCGCGGACGGGTCGCTGACCGGCTTCGGTGGCGGCTTGCAGCGCAAGCGGTTCCTGCTCGACCTCGAGGCCGACCTGCTGTTCTGAGCCGCCCTTGCTGAGCGACGGGTGCCGGGGTGAGGATGGCGACCATGGACGACACCTCGATCCACCAGAGCATCTCCGGACTCGTGGACGCCGAGCACGAGCTGCGCCGGCGCCTCCAGGCCGGCGAGATCACCTCGGACGACGAGCGCGCCCAGCTGCGCGACCTGGAGGTCCAGCTCGACCAGTGCTGGGACCTGCTGCGCCAGCGCGACGCCCGGCGCGACGCCGGGACCGACCCGGACGCGGCGGCGGCCCGCCCGGCGTCCGAGGTCGAGGGATACCAGCAGTAGCTCATGCCCGACGAGCCGAACGCCCACCTCGCCCTGCTCGGCCGCCTGCGCCGCGGCATCCTGACGACGATCAAGCGGGACGGTCGCCCGCAGCTGTCCGTCGTCTCGTACCACTGCGACCTGGCCACCGCCGTGGTCCGCATCTCCACCCGGTCGCCGCTGGCCAAGACCGCGAACCTGCGTCGCGACCCGCGGATCAGCCTGCTGGCGACCACTGAGCAGATGCGCCCGTACGTCGTGGCCGAGGGGGACGCCGAGCTGGGCGCGGTCGCCCAGCGGCCGGACGACGCCACGGTCGACGAGCTGGTCGAGCACTACCGGGAGCTGAACGGCGAGCACCCGGACTGGGACGAGTTCCGGGCCGCGATGGTCGCCGAGGAGCGGCTCGTCGTGCGGTTCACCGTCACCCGCACGTACGGGATGCCCCCGCTGGGCTGACGGTCGCTACGGCCCGGGTCGCTCCTGCTTGAGCAGCCGTTCGGACTCGGCGAGCCGGGCGGTGGCGCGCCGGGCCTGTCGCAGCTCGCCGAACGCCCGGTGGCCGAGCGCGATCGCGGCGCCGATCCCGAGCACGGCGACCAGGAGCAGCCACAGCGAGCCGCTGCCAAGGCCGATCAGGATGAGCAGGACGCAGGAGAGCAGCAGGACCAGCGGCACCCGGATGCCGGTCCGACCACCGCTGAACCCGACGAACGGCAGTGGCTCGGCCGAACCCTCACCCGCCCCGACACGGCCGGCGACGACCGGGCCGAGCCCGAGGTGGCGGCGGGCCGCGCCGACGGGCACGACGACACCGCCGCCGGCGTCCGGGTCGATGAGCAGGTCGACGTCCGGTGCGGCCCACAGGCCAACGAGCTGGCGGAACGGCAGCTCCGCGATCGAGGGTGCCTCGGCGTCCGGCCCGGCGTGCTGGACCCACCAGTCCGCGAGGATCGCCCGATCCGTGCAGGCGACGAGCACGCGCCGGCCCTCGTGCTCGACCACGACGCTGCGCTGGTCCTGGGTCCGGACGAAGACGAGGTCGCGCTGCCTCAGGGCGTCCAGCAGCGGCGCGTCGGCGGCGTCGTCCGGGGTGCTCACCCGCCTGACCCTACGGTCCGCCGGCGCGCGCTCCGAACGCAGCCGGACCACCTCGGAGCTCGTGGTCGAGGCCCAACGGTGGACTTTCCGGGCCAGACGGGACGGACGGGTGGTTGACTTGGCGCTCAGGTGCGTGCAGCCGCAGTCCGGACGGGGGTCGCGGATGTCAGGGTGGGCCGGTGAGACGACGGTCGCGGCTGCCCTGCGCGGCGCCAGCGGCACGGCCGCGCTCGCTGCCCTCTACGAGAGCCTGAGCGACGTCCACGTGGGTCTGCAGCTCGAGCCGACGCTTGAGCGGATCGTCGCCTGCGTGGTGGAGAACCTCGGGTTCCAGGTGGCCGCCGTGCACGTGACCCGCGACGACGGCCTGCTGGTGGCCGCCGCCGTCGCCGGCGACGAGGACGCCAAGCGGGTGCTCACCGAGAGCTCGGTGCCCCTCGACATGTGGCAGCGGCAGATCGACCAGAGCCGCCCCGACGGTCCCGGCGGCACCGTGCGGTGGCTGGAGCCCGACAAGCTGGACGAGTGGCGGGCCGACGGCCACATCGTCTGGCAGCCCGCCCCCCGCGACCTGCCGCCGGTCCCCGCGCAGGGGCGACGCGTCTGGCGCCGGGAGGACGGCCTCTACGTCCCCTTGCAATCGCCGTCCCACGGCCTGATCGGCGTGCTGTCCGTCGACGTCCCGGACGACGGGCTGGTGCCGACGCAGGACCAGCTCGGGCTGCTCGAGATGTTCGCCGTCGTCGCCGCGATGGCCATCGAGCAGGCGCGGCTGCACGCGGACGTCGTCCGCACCCGGGAGGACGCCGCCCGCGCCCTGCTCGAGCACCGCGACACCCACGACGGCCTCACCGACCTGCCCAGCTGGGTGCTCATTTCGCGGGAGATCGACCGCCTGCTGCGCGACGGCGAACCCGTGGCCGTGATCGCCCTGAACCTGACGGCCTTCCGCGAGGTCAACGCCGTGCTCGGCCACTCCGCCGGTGACCGGTTGCTGGTCAGCATGGGGCCGCGGATCAGCCCCGTCCTGCCCAGCACGGCCACCCTCGGCCGGCTGGCCGGTGACGAGTTCATCGTGCTGCTGCCCGGCGTGCAGCGACCCCAGCAGGCGCAGCAGGTCGCCGAGGACGTGCGGGCCGCCGTGCAGGTCCCGTTCGAGCTCGACGGCCTGTCCGTGGACCTCGAGGTGGCGTGCGGCGTCGTCCTCGCCCCGCGGGACGGCGACAGCGCGGCCAGCGTGCTCCGGCGGGTCGAGACCGCGACGTCCGTGGCCCGCCGCAGCGGGTCCGGCATCGCCTTCTACGACCCGCAGAGCGACGTCCGCCCACGGAACCAGCTCGGGCTGGCCGGGCAGGTCCGCCGCGGCCTGACCGCCGGCGAGCTGCGGCCGCACTTCCAGCCCCAGGTCGACCTGCGCACCGGCGAGGTGTGCGGGGCCGAGGCCCTGGTGCGCTGGTACCACCCCACCCGCGGGATGCTGCCACCCGCGGCGTTCCTGGACGTCGTCGAGGCCGGTGACCTGATCCACCCGCTCACCCGCTCCGTGCTGGACCAGGCGCTCGCCGCGGCGGCCGGCTGGCACGCCGCCGACCTCGACGTGAGCGTCGCGGTCAACCTCTCCACCCGGTGCCTGCAGGACCGACAGCTCGTACCCGACGTACTGGCCGCCCTGGAGCGGCACGGGGTCCCGGCCGAGCGGCTCACCCTGGAGATCACCGAGAGCGCCCTGATGGCCGAGCGGCCACGCATCCTGGCCGCGCTGACGAACCTGACCGACCAGGGGGTGCGGCTGTCCCTCGACGACTTCGGCACGGGCTACTCCTCACTCAGCCACCTGCGGACACTGCCCGTCAGCGAGCTCAAGGTCGACCGCTCGTTCGTCCGGGACGTGACCGGGCGGCCCACCGACGCGCGGCTGGTGCGCACCGTCGTGGACCTCGCGCACTCGCTGGGCATGCTCGTGGTCGCCGAGGGGGTCGAGGACGCCGCGACCCTGGCGGCGCTGGACGACATGGGCTGCGACGTGGCCCAGGGGTTCCACTACGCGCCGGCCATGCCGGACGCGGCCTGGCAGGCGTGGTGCCGCGAGCGGTCAGCGGTCGGCGAACTGCGCCCAGACGACCTTGCCGGTGGGCGTGCGTGACCAGCCGAGCTGCTCGCTGACCCGGTCGACGATGAGCATGCCGCGGCCGTTCTCCGACAACGGTCCGGCGTCCCGCAGCTGAGGTGGGGCGCTGCTGTCGTCCGCGACGGCGACGATCCAACCGCCGTTCAGCCGGTTCAGCGCCAGGGACATGCCGCCGCGGGCGTGCCGGACGCTGTTCGAGACGAGCTCGCTGGTGACCAGGGCAGCCCGGCGCAGGACCTGCTCCTGGGCGCCGTCCATCGCCTGGGTGACGAGCCGGCGCGCCAACCTCGCGCTGCTCGGCTCAGGGCGCAGCGGCCAGCTGCCGACGGGCTCGCCAGGCGGCGGCTCGGCGGCCGGGACCACCCGCACCGTCATCTGCTGCTCCTCGGCCGTGCGCGAGCCGTCCGGGCGGACTGCTGCACCTGGCAGGCCAACGGTAGCCCGTCGGGCGCCTCGTGGGGTCTCGACGCGCACCCCGATCCGCCTGGGAGACTGCTCGGGTGACCGTCCTGCAATCACGCAAGCTCGCCGAGGTCTGCTACGACATCCGCGGGCCCGTCCTGTCCGAGGCGCAGCGGCTGGAGCGCGAGGGCCACCGGATCCTCAAGCTCAACATCGGCAACCCGGCGCCGTTCGGCTTCGAGGCGCCGGAGGGGATCCTGGCGGACGTCGTCGCTGCACTGCCCGGTTCGCAGGGGTACTGCGACTCCCAGGGGCTGGTCTCGGCGAGGCGGGCCGTCGTCCAGTACCACCAGGGCAAGGGCGTCGAGGGCATCGACGTGGACGACGTGTACCTGGGCAACGGGGTCAGCGAGCTCATCGTGATGGCGCTCCAGGCGTTGCTGGACGACGGCGACGAGGTGCTGATCCCGGCGCCGGACTACCCGCTGTGGACGGCGGCGACGTCCCTGGCCGGCGGGCGTCCGGTGCACTACCGGTGCGACGAGGCGTCCGGTTGGCAGCCTGACCTGGACGACCTCGCGGCCAAGATCGGGCCGCGCACCCGCGCGATCGTGGTGATCAACCCGAACAACCCGACCGGTGCCGTCTACGGCCTGCCGGTGCTGGAGGGGATGGTCGAGCTGGCCCGCACGCACGGGCTCGTGCTCTTCAGCGACGAGATCTACGACCAGATCCTGTACGACGACGCGCAGCACGTGGCGACGGCCTCGCTGGCGCCGGACGTGCTCTGCCTGACCTTCAACGGGTTGTCCAAGGCGTACCGGCTGGCTGGCTTCCGGTCCGGCTGGCTCGTGGTGTCCGGGCCGACTCGCGGCGCGGCGAGCTACATCGAGGGCCTGACCGTGCTGGCGAACATGCGGCTGTGCGCCAACGTGCCGGCCCAGCACGCGGTGGCGACCGCGCTCGGCGGCGAGCACGGACTGGAGTCGCTGGTGCTGCCCGGCGGACGGTTGCGCGAGCAGCGGGACACGGCGCTGGCACTGCTCGAGCAGATCCCCGGGGTCTCCTGCACGCGCCCCCAGGGCGCGCTCTACCTGTTCCCCCGCCTCGACCCGGCCGTCTACCCGATCAAGGACGACCAGCAGCTCGTGCTCGAGCTGCTGCGCGAGCAGCACCTGCTGCTGGTCCAGGGCACCGGTTTCAACTGGCCGGACCCCGACCACCTGCGTATCGTCACGCTCCCGCACGTGGACGACCTCACGGACGCGATCGGGCGGCTCGCCGTGTTCCTCGAGGCCCGCCGCTGATCTGTTCGGGGCCGGTTTCCGACCTGCCCGCAGGCCCCCTCAGCGGGTGTGGCACCCTTCGAACATGCGAGTCGACCACGTGTCCTACGCCGCAGAGAGCGGCGGTCTGCGCGAGACCGCACAGCGCCTGTCCGACGCACTCGGCGTCCAGGCCGTCGACGGCGGGGTGCACCCGCGGTTCGGTACGCGCAACATGATCTTGCCGCTGCAGGACCGGCAGTTCGTCGAGGTCGTCGAGGTGCTCGACCACCCGGCGTCCGACAAGGCGCCCTTCGGCCAGGCCGTCCGGGCGCGCAGCGCGGACGGTGGCGGCTGGCTCGGCTGGGTCGTCGCGGTGGACGACCTCGGTCCGGCGGAGGAGCGGCTCGGCCGCGAGGCCGCACCCGGCAACCGGCACCGCCCGGACGGCGTCGAGCTGCGCTGGAAGCAGATCGGCGTCAAGGGCCTGATCGCCGACCCGCAGCTGCCGTTCCTCGTGCAGTGGGAGATCGACGACGAGCTGCACCCCTCGCAGGCCGGCCCGACGCTCGTCCAGCTGTCCTGCCTGCAGATCGCCGGCGACCCGAACCGGGTGACCGAGTGGCTCGGCCTGCCCGAGGACTACAAGCCGTCGTCCGTGGACTTCGAGTTCGTGGCGCCGCACGGCACGCCCGGCCTGCTGTCCTGCCGGTTCGACACCCCGAACGGCCCCGTCACCATCTGACCGGCCGCCCCTTCGCCCAGATGTTCCAACATCCGGGGTGAAGGGTCGCTCTTGACCCCGGATAGCGGGACATCTGCGGTTGGCGGTGGCGGCCGGGGTGGGTCAGAGGTGGTCGACGAGGGCTGACGCGAGGCCGGTGTACGTCGACGGGGTCATCGCCTCGAGCCGCGCCCGGACGTCGTCCGGCAGGCCGAGCCCACCGATGAACGCGCGCATGGCCGCACCGTCCACGCGGCGTCCGCGGGTGAGCTCCTTGAGTCGCTCGTAGGGCTCGTCCATGCCCGGCGCCCCGGCGATCCCAGCCGCACGCATCGCCGACTGGACCGCTTCGCCGAGCACCTCCCAGTTCGCGTCCAGGTCGCGGGCCATCGCCTCCGGCGCGGCGTCCAGCCCGGCCAGCCCGCGTCGCGCGTTGTCGAGGGCGAGCAGCGAGTGCCCGAAGGCGGTGCCGATGTTGCGCTGCGTCGAGGAGTCGGTGAGGTCGCGCTGCAGCCGGCTGGTGACCAGTGTCTGGGCGAGCACGTCGAGCAGGGCAGACGAGATCTCGAGGTTCGCCTCGGCGTTCTCGAACCGGATCGGGTTGACCTTGTGCGGCATCGTCGAGGAGCCGACCGTCCCCTGACCGCGGACCTGCACGAAGTAGCCCACCGAGATGTACGTCCACACGTCCGTGCAGAGGTTGTGCAGCACCCGGTTGAAGCGGGCGAGGTCCGCGTACAGCTCGGCCTGCCAGTCGTGCGACTCGATCTGGGTGGTCAGCGGGTTCCAGGTCAGCCCGAGGTGCTCGACGAAGCCGCGGGACACCTCGACCCAGTCGGTGTCCGGTACGGCGGCCAGGTGCGCGCCGTACGTGCCGGTCGCACCGTTGATCTTGCCCAGGTACTCGGCCCGCTCGATCCGGCTCAGCTGGCGACGCAGCCGGTGGGCGAGCACCGCCAACTCCTTGCCGAGCGTGGTCGGCGTCGCGGGCTGGCCGTGCGTGCGGGCCAGCATCGGGACGTCGCGCAGCTGCGTCGCCATCGCCGCGACCTCGTCGGTCAGTGCGGTCGCGGCCGGCAGCCACACCTGCTGGACGGCGCCGCGCACCATCAGCGCGTAGGACAGGTTGTTGATGTCCTCGCTGGTGCAGCAGAAGTGCACGAGCTCGGTGAGGTCGGCCAGCGACGTCCCGGCCATCCGGCGCTTCAGGTAGTACTCGACGGCCTTGACGTCGTGCACGGTCTCGCGCTCGATCTCGGCGAGCTCGGCGACGTCGTCCGCACCGAAGGAGTCCACGACCGCGCGCAGCCGGGCCAGCTCGTCGTCGGTCAGTGCCCGCGCGCCGGGCACCGCCTGGGACGACGTCAGGTGGCCCAACCACTCCACCTCGACGCGCACCCGCTCACGGTTCAGCGCCGCCTCGGACAGGTGCTCGACCAGGGGTGCCACCACGGCGCGGTACCGGCCGTCGAGCGCGCCCAGGGCGATGCCGGCGTCGGCCAACGGCGTGCCGGACGAGGTGCTGGAGGGGGCGGCGGACGAGGCGGACGGGGAAGGCGGCGCGGGCGTCGAGGTCACGTGCTCCATGGTCCCAGACGCCCGCCCCGCACCGCGAACCGCTCAGTCGGTGGGGTCCGCGTCCGGGGTGTCCGAGTGCGCGTGCCCCTCGGCCGGGGTCTGCACCACGGCGAAGCGCTCGCCCTCGGGCCCGGCCAGCACGGCCATCCGGCCGAACGGGGCGTCGCTCGGGTCAGCGACGACCGACCCGCCGAGCTCGGTCGCCTTCGCCACCGTGCCGTCGGTGTCGGCGACCGCGAAGTACGTGACCCACCCGTCGCCCGCACCGTCCGCGCTGCTCGCGCTCACATCCGCGGCGCTGCCGACGACCTGGCCGCCGGACCGGGCGAGCATCCCGCTCTGCAGCCCCTCGGGTGCCCCGGGCATCGGCTGGACGCTCAGGCCGAACACGTTCCCGTAGAACGTCTTGGAGCCCTCGAAGTCGCCGCTCACGTGCTCGTTCCACACCACTCCGCCCGGCTGGTTGACCAGCCCGGACCCGGTGTTCGACCCGGCCTGCCAGACGCCGAAGACCGCGCCCGACGGGTCGGTCGCGATGATCATCCGGCCCATGTCGGCGATGTCCATCGGCGGGCCGGCCACCTGGCCGCCGTGCTCGGCGACCGCGGCGGCCGTGGCGTCGACGTCGTCCGAGGCCAGGTACGTCGTCCAGGCGCTGGGCTGGTCAGCGCTCATCTTGCCGCCGACGCCGGCGACGCGGTGGCCGTCGACCCGGGCCACGCCGTAGTCGCCGAACTCCGGACCGGACACGTCGATGTCCCAGCCGAAGAGGCCGGAGTAGAAGTCGCGCGCAGCCGCCGCGTCGTCCGCGGACAGCTCGGTCCAGCACGGGGTTCCGGCGGGCCAGGGGGTCTCGTGGGTGCTCATGCCGTCCACCCTGGCACCGCCCACTGACAGTGGCTAGGCGAGCGCCCACCAGGTGTCCATCCGGGCGAGCACCGCGGCACCGGGCGGGTTCTCGGTGACCCGAGCCGCCCGGAACAGGAAGGCCGCGATGCCGGCCGCGCCCTGCATCCAGCCCACGCCCGGCGGTAGCAGCGGCACCTCGGCCCGGTGCTCCACGAACCGCCAGTACGCGTGCGGCCCCTCCCGCACCGCCCGCTCGACCAGCCCGTCGGCGAGGTCCAGCGCGAACTCGAGGTCCCCGGCCTCGCCCGAGCGCTGCCAGGAGTGCAGGAAGACCTCACCGACCCCCGCCGTCCCGCAGCACTGCCCGTCGTTGTCCCAGAATCCCGGGTGCAGCCGCTCGGGCAGCCCCGACGTCCGCACGCTGTGCAGGCACCGCCGCAACCAGTCGTCCGGCGCCGCGCCGGCGACCTCCGGCACCTCCGCGTGGTCCAGGGCGGCGAAGAGCAGCGACGTGCCGGTCGGGCCGTGGCACCAGGTGTAGGTGACCAGGTCGCGGTCGGGATTGGTGTGCGGCAGGCTGCTCTGGACGACGAACCCGCCGCCGGAGCGATCGGCGAGCCCGACCAGGTGCTGGGCGCCCAGCCGAGCAGCCGCCACCAGGTCGGGCCGCCCCAGCTCGGAGCCGGCCACCGCCAGCGCCGTGGCGATCCCGGCCAGCCCGTGCGACAGGTTCGGCATCTCGAAGGGGTCGCCGATCCGGTAGCGCTCGGGCACCCACGTCCAGTTCAGGCCGTCCGGAGCCGGCTGCGCCTCCGCGAGCAGGACGTCGGCCGCGTGCTCCGCCAGCTCTTCCGCTCCGGCCGCGCCCGCGCGGCGAGCCCACAGCGCACCCAGCAGGACGCCGGCCGTGCCCAGCGTGAGGTCGTGCACCCGCGCGTCGGGGGCGTAGCGCGGGGCGCCGATCAGCTGCTGCGGCCAGCCGTCGGGCTCCGCGAGGGCCGTGAGCCGGGCCACCGCGTCCTCGGACCCCTCGACCCCGAGCGCGGTCAGCGCACCGACCGCGCTGGTCAGGCCGTCGAAGAACGTCGCGTCCGTCGCGGTGGGGATCCCGCGCCGGATCCGCTCGGCGACCGCCCCGGCCAGTCGCTCCTCGTCGGCCGACCAGGGCCGGCTGAGCCGGACCTCGGCGAGTACGTGCGCCAGCCCGGCCGTGCCGCTGTGCAGGCCGTCGCGGTCGGCGGCCGGGGTCGCGTCGGCGGCGGCCGGGGCGGAGGCGGGGATCCAGGGGCCGTCGTCCCAGCGCACCTGGGCCCGCACCCAGCCCCAGGCGGCCTCGGCGACGGCGCGGTAGACCTGCGGATCGTGCTCAGCCATCCGCCGATGATGTCACCCGGCGGCGCGTGGGAGGTGCCCAAGAAGGCGTCCGGGACGGCGCGCGGCATCGCCCGTCGGCACCTTGCTGCCGACGGTCAGGGCCCCCTGCTGGTCTAGAGCTTCGTGAGCTTGGTGCACGGCAGCTGGATGCGCCGTACGGTCGTGCCGAAGTCCGCCACGAGCTCGGAGCCGTCGCTGATCTGGAGAACCTTGCCCAGACCGTGCCGGTCGTGACACACCTGGTCGCCCACCTCGAAGGTCTCGTGGGGGCCCAGGTCGTCCGGCCGGTTGAACGGGCTCCCGGGTATGACTCGTCGTCCCCCAGTTGCGCGTGCGTTCATAGTCCCCAGCATGCCTGGTCCGGGCCCGAGAAGACAGGGGCCAGGTGGTTGACAAGCCAAGTCGTGACCTCAGTCGGCCGGATCGCCCACCACGATGTTGAGGCTTCGCGGCCACGAGAAGTAGCGCACCGACAAGTTGATCAAGCTGGCCAGCCGGTTCCGCCCACCCATCAGCTCGACGATGTGCAGACCGAGCCACGCGAGCCAGGCCAGCAGCCCGCGCAGCCGCAGCCCGAAGGGGAACTGCACGACGGCGTCGCTGCGCCCGATCGTGGCCATGGTGCCCTTGTCGAAGTACGTGAAGGGTTCGGTGGGGGCGCCAGCCAGCAGGCGTCGGATCTGCACCCCGGCGTGCTTGCCGCCCTGGATCGCCGGCTGCGCGACCTGGGCGAGGTTCTCCGGCGTCATCGCGACGTCGCCCACGGCGAACACCTCGGGGTGGCCCGCGACCCGCAGGTCGTCACCGACCTCGACCCGCCCGCCGCGGCCGGTGGGCAGGCCCCAGTCGCCGACGATGGGTCCGGCGGTGATGCCGGTGGCCCAGACGACCACGGCGCACTCGATCTGCTCCTGCTCGCCGTCCGGACGCTCGACCACGACGCAGTTCTCGCGGACCTCCTTCAGGGACGTGCTCAGCCGCAGCTCGACGCCCCGCTTGCGCAGCTGCTTGGCGGCATAGGAGCGCAGCTTCGGGTGGAACGGGCCGAGCACGTGGTCGACCATCTCGACCAGGATGATGCGCACCCGCTCGGGGTCCAGGTGCCGATACGCGATGGGCACGGCCGCGTTGCGCAGCTCGGCCAGGGCGCCGGCCATCTCGACGCCGGTCGCGCCGCCGCCGACCACCACGATCGTCGGCTCCGGCGCGCCGGGCACCTTCTGGTTCGCGTTCTCGATCGCCGTCAGCACCCGGTCGCGGGTCGCGATGGCCCCGGCGCGCGTGTAGATCGCCAGCGCGTGCTCCTGGGCGCCGGGGATGCCGAAGTAGTTCGCGGTGACCCCGCAGCTGATGACGAGGTAGTCGTACTCGATGAACTCGTGCTGGTCCAGGTGCACGATCTTGGCGTCGGCGTCCACCCGGACGACGGTGCCGCGCAGGAAGTCGGCGTTGCGGAACCGGCTGGTGAAGGCACGTAGCGCGAACGTTACGTCGCCGGGGTTCAGGCCGCCGGTCGCCACCTGGTAGAGCAGCGGCTGGAAGGTGTTGTAGCCGTTTCGGTCGATCAGCAGGACGTCGACGTCGGCGACGCTGAGCTGGCGCACCGCGGCCAGCCCACCGAACCCTCCGCCGATCACGACGACGCGCGGGCGGCGGCGGCTCGCGCCGTAGGTGCTGGTCATGGCCCAACTGTAGGGACCGCTCGGAGCGCCGCATCCCGCGCGGCTGGTTAGCATCGGCGCATGGCTGACTCCCAGACCGAGAACCCGCGCCAGAACGTCACCTTCGCCAGCAACGGCGACCAGGCGCACGGCTACCTGGCCACCCCGCCGGCCGGCACCGGACCGGGCGTCATCGTCGTCCAGGAGTGGTGGGGCCTGGACGACCACATCGTCGACATCTGCGACCGGCTCGCCGCCGAGGGCTTCACCGTGCTGGCGCCGGACCTGTTCGGCGGCCGCACGACGCACGACTCCGACGAGGCCGGCGCGATGATGGGCGCCCTGCCCGTCGAGCACGCCGCGCGGGACCTCAGCGGCGCGGTCGGCTACCTGCTCGCGCACGAGGCGGTGTCGTCATCCACGGTCGGCGCCGTCGGCTTCTGCATGGGTGGCGGCTTCGCGTTGCTGCTGGCCGCGCAGCAGGGCGACAAGGTCAGCGCGGTGGTGCCGTTCTACGGGGTCGGCCAGGGCGTGCCGGACGAGTTCCGCGGGCTCAAGGCCGCGGTGCAGGGTCACTACGCCGAGCAGGACGCCTTCTACCCCGTGGACGACGCCCGGGCGCTCGAGCAGCAGATCCGCGACGACGCCGGGGTCGACGTCCAGTTCTTCTACTACCCGGCTGGGCACGCGTTCCACAACGACAAGGACCGGCTCGGCACGTACGACGCGGAGTCCGCCGCGCTGGCCTGGTCGCGCACGGTCGACTTCCTGCGCGCGCGGGTCAGCTGACGCCCTCGACCACCTAGGGGACGACGCCCTCGGGGGTCGGTGCGGACGGCGCGTCGGCGGTGCGCCGCCGGGCGGTCTCGGCGAGCGCCACGCCGGCCAGGACGACGGCCCCGCCGACGAGCTGCACGGGGGCCAGCTGCTCGCTGAGCACCCACCAGGCCACCAGCGCTGAACCGACCGGCTCGATCATGCCGAGGATGCCGACCCGGGCCGCGCCGACCCGACCCACCGCGAGCAGGACCAGGCCGAACGCCGCGACGGTGCCGAGGACGACCACCCAGGCGGACAGCGCGCCCACGCTCACCGTGTGCCCGTCCAGTGCGCCGGGGAGGTCGACCTGGTCACCCAGCACCTCGAACGGGAACGTCCACCACGGCTTCACGACGGCCCACAGGATCGCTGAGAAGGTGAAGATCCAGCCCATCAGGCTGACCGGGTCGCGCTGGCCCAGGCCGGCCTCGCCCATCAGGTAGTAGGTCGCCAGGGCCGCTGCGGCGCCCAGGGCGGCGAGCACGCCGATGCCGTCCAGGGTCAGCCCCTCCCAGACCTGGGCCACCAGCGCCAGGCCGAACAGGCAGAGCGCGAGGGCCAGCCAGACCCGCGAGCGCACCTGCTCGCCGCGGGCGAAACGCACCCAGAGGGCGACCATCAGCGGAGCCGTGTACTCGAGCAGCAGCGCGACGCCCACGGGCATCCGGGCGATGGCCACGAAGTACAGCCACTGCACCATGGCGATGCCGCAGATCCCGTAGACGGCGAGGAAGACGAGCTCGCGCCGCCCCACGCGCAGCGCGGCGGGCCGGGTGATCGCGGTGTAGCCCATGAGGATGACCGCCGCGCCCGCCGAGCGGAGCGAGACCAGCTCGACCGGGGACAGGCCGTGCTGCAGGACGATCTTGCTGACCGTCGCGTTGATCGAGAACAGCACCGCGGCGGCGACCGCGAACGCGACGCCGACGGCGGCCGAGCGTCGGTGGGTCGTCACCCCGAGACGCTATCGAGCGTCCCTCGCGGTGCGGCCAACAGGTCGTGCGGAATACCCCCCGGAGGTATGTGTTGCACCGACATGGAGCCCGCGACGCAGACCCACGCCCACGGCGCGACCTGGAGCATGGCCGCCCAGGCGACGCTGCACTGCCTCACCGGCTGCGCCATCGGCGAGGTGCTCGGCATGGTGATCGGCACGGCGTTCGGCCTGCCCAACGCGACGACCGTCGTGCTGTCCATCGCGCTGGCCTTCGCCTTCGGCTACGCGCTCACCCTGCGCGGCGTGCTGCGTTCGGGTCTGGATGTGCGGTCCGCGATCCGCGTGGCGCTCGCGGCCGACACCGTCTCGATCGCCGTGATGGAACTCGTCGACAACGGGTTCGTCGTGGCCGTCCCGGGCGCGATGGACGCCGGTCTGACCTCGATGCTGTTCTGGGTGACGCTCGCGGGCTCGCTCGTGATCGCGTTCGCCGTCACCACCCCCGTGAACAAGTGGATGATCGGGCGCGGCAAGGGCCACGCCGTCGTCCACTCGATGCACTAGCCCCGGGCGGTCACCGCTCCAGCGAGGCGACCAGGCCACGGCAGGCGGCCTCGATCTCGACGAGGCAGTCGGCGAACACCTGAGCGCTGCCGCCGTACGGGTCGGCCACCTCGTCGCCGTCGGCGGCCGGGTCGAAGGACCGCAGGAGGACGACGCGGTCGCGCTCGGCCGCGGTGCGCGCCCAGGAGCGCAGCGCGCGTTCGTGCCCGCGGTCCAGGGCGACGACCAGGTCGAGCTCGTCGAACCAGGCCGGGTCGAACTCGTGCGCCACGTGCGCGGAACCGTCGTACCCGGCGTCCGCCAGCGCCCGGACGGCGGGTGGGTTGGCGCCCTGCCCCTCGTGCCACCCGCCCGTGCCGGCACTGGACACGTGGACGTCGGTGCGGCCGGCGTCGTCCAGCAGGCTCTGGGTGATCACCTCGGCCATGGGGGAGCGGCAGATGTTGCCTGAGCAGACGAAGCAGATGCGAGTGGGGGTCGTCACAGCACGATCATCGCCGACGACCAATCCACCGGGGGCGGGGCACCGAATGGTGATCATGAGCTTCGCCATCGATCACTACGCCAGGACGGCCGCCCCCGTGCAGTGGGACGACCTGGACCTGCACGCCGCCTTCGCCGACCGACCGCTGTCCCCGGGGGCGTTGCGCTGCCTGCGGTACATGAGCGACGTCGAGTCGTACACCGTCTGCTACCTGCGCGACCTGCTGGTGACGCCGTCGCACAACGACCCTGACATCACCACGTTCCTGACCATGTGGAACTACGAGGAGTACTGGCACGGCGAGGTGCTGGCCGAGGTCCTCGCGGCGCACGGCATCGCCACCGGCAACGCCCACCTGCGCGGGGTGCGCGAGCGGCAGGGCCTGAAGAACAAGACCGGACCGATCAAGCAGCTGCTGCTGGCCAACCTGATCGGCGAGGACTTCATCGCCACCCACATGACCTGGGGGGCGATCAACGAGTGGTCCACCCACGCCGGCTACGTGGCGCTGACCCGCAACGAGGACCACCCCGTGCTGACCGAGCTGCTGGCCCGGATCATCAAGCAGGAGACCCGGCACGTCGCGTTCTACAACAGCCAGGCGCGCGAGCGGCTGGCGCGCAGTCGCAAGGCCCAGCGGATCACCCGGTTCGCGCTGGACAAGGCGTGGAACCCGGTCGGCTCGGGCGTGATGCCGGAGGACGAGGTGGTGTTCATGCTCAGCTACCTGATGGGCGGCGCGGACGGCCGGGCCGAGGCGCGCAAGATCGACCAGAAGATCGACTCGCTGCCCGGGCTGCAGGGCCTGCACCTGATCGAGCGGGCGCTCGACCAGCGGCAGATCCCCGGCTGACCTCGCACCGCTGCCGGCCGGCGGCCCGCACCGACCGCAGGGGGGTCAGTGCGGGCGGCGGTCGACGATCCGCCGGGCCTTGCCGATGCTGCGCTCGACACCCCCGGGCTCGACGACCTCGACCGCCGCGGTGACGCCGATCCGGTCCTTGATCTGCTGGCCCACGTGCCGGGCCAGCGCGGCGCGCTGGTCGGTGCCGACTCCGTCCGCCGCCTCGACGAGCACGGTCAGCTCGTCCAGGCGGTCGGGGCGGGTCAGCACGCACTGGAAGTACGGGGTCAGGCCGGACGTCGCGAGCACGACCTCCTCGACCTGGGTCGGGAAGACGTTGACCCCGCGCACGATCATCATGTCGTCGGTGCGGCCGGTGACCTTCTGCATCCGGCGCATCCCTGGCCGGGCAGTGCCGGGCAGCAACCGGGTGAGGTCGCGGGTGCGGTACCGCACGACCGGCATGGCCTGCTTGCTGAGCGAGGTGAAGACCAGCTCGCCCATCTCGCCGTCCGGCACCGGCTCGTCGGTCAGCGGGTCGACGATCTCGGGGTAGAAGTGGTCCTCCCAGATGTGCAGCCCGTCCTTGGTCTGCACGCACTCCTGCGCGACCCCCGGGCCCATCACCTCGGACAGCCCGTAGATGTCCACGGCGTGCATGCCGGCGCGCTCCTCGATCTCGCGGCGCATCGCGTCGGTCCACGGCTCCGCACCGAAGATGCCCACCTGCAGGGACGACGCGGCCGGGTCGACGCCGGCCCGCTCCATCTCGTCCAGCACGGACAGGAAGTACGACGGCGTCACCATGATCACCCGCGGTGCGAAGTCGCCGATCAGCTGCACCTGGCGCTCGGTCATCCCGCCGCTGATCGGGACCACGGTGCAGCCCAGCGCCTCGGCCCCGTAGTGCGCGCCCAGCCCACCGGTGAACAGCCCGTACCCGTAGGCGACGTGCACGACGTCCCCGGGCCGCCCGCCGGCGGCGCGGATCGAGCGGGCCATCAGCCGAGCCCAGGTGCGCAGGTCCTCGGCCGTGTACCCGACCACGGTCGGGCGGCCGGTCGTGCCGGACGACGCGTGCACCCGGCTCACCTGCTCGCGCGGCACCGCGAACATCCCGAACGGGTAGTTCGCCCGCAGGTCCGCCTTGGCGGTGAACGGCGCGTGCCGCAGGTCGGCGAGTGACGTCAGGTCCTGCGGGTGGAAACCCTTGGCGTCAAAGGCGTTCCGGTAGTGCGGCACGTGCTCGTAGGCGTGCGCGAGCGACCAGCGGAGCCGGTGCAGCTGGTGCTCGCGGAGCTCGTCGAGCGACCAGGTCTCGGCCACGTCGAACAGGTCGGGCCGTTCGTCGATCACCGGCAGCATCATGAGCCCTCCTGTTGAACCCCTTGTGCCACACCAGGAATCGGGCGTCCAAGTGATCGCGAGCGTCCGCGGAACACCGCGATGAGCGCGCCGTCGGACTCGCGGGTCACCCGGACGTCGGTCACGCCGCTGCGCCCGAACACGTCCGTCTCGCGGGCCTCGGCCAGCAGCACGTCGCCCAGCCGCCCCGGTGCGGTGAACGTGATGTCGGCGCCGGCCGCCACGGTCACCACGCCGTGGCTGTTGCAGGCGACCGCGAACGCGCTGTCCGCCAGCGTGAACACCAGACCCCCGTGCACGATGGCGTGGCCGTTGACCATGTCGTCGCGGACCGGCATCCGCAGCCGGGCGCGACCAGGGCCGACGTCCAGCAGCGTCATGCCCAGCCCGGCGCTGGCCAGGTCGTCACCGAGCATCGCGTCCGCGCTGCGGCGGGCCAGGTCGTCCAGGCCGTCGAGGTCGTCGACGTCCGGCCGCGGCCCTGGCTCAGCCACGCCGGCCGCCCGCCTGCACGTCGCGCAACCGGGCACCCGCCCGCGACATCCGCAGGAACGCCGGGCTCGGCCGGTAGCGACCGCTGGGGAAGGTGCTGTGCAGCTCGCGCAGCATGATCTCGACGTCGACCCCGGCGGCCTCCAGCCGGTCACCCCACTGCAGCGGGCCGGAGGGGTAACCAGTGCCGAGGATCATCGCGACGTCGACGTCCTCCGCCGAGGCCTCGCCGCGGGTGACGAGCTCGACGGCCTCGTTGACGAGCATGCAGACCGTGCGCGCCACCACGCCGCCGGGACTCTCGCCGACCACGCTGACCTGGACGCCGGCCGCCTGGCAGAGCCCGACCGCGGCCCGCAGCGACTCGTCCGGGCAGTCCGCCGACGCCGACAGCGAGACCCGGGTGCAGGTCGCCGCGTCGTGCGCCCAGTCCAGCAGCACCGCGCCGGAGGCGTCCTGGGTCCAGCTCTCCGACGCCAGCTCGCCGCCCGCCTCGCGCAGCAGCGCGCCACCGGGCAGCTCGATCCCGGGGACGTCGTCGTCGACCAGGTCCTCCTCGTCCAGCAGGATCCGCTCGATGCTCACGCCACCCGCCTCGATCCGGCGCAGCAGCTCGCCCATCACCGGGAAGCCGTCGCCGTCCTCGTCGTGCCGCAGCACCACGCGGTCCGGAGCCGGCCGCGGCGGCTCGGTGGACGGCGTCGCGTCCGTGGCCGTGCCGCCGTCCCCGTAGGTGAAGACGCCGCGCCCGCTCTTGCGGCCCAGCCGCCCGGCGTCCACCAGGCGCTGCTGGAAGACGGTCGGGGCGTAGCGCGGGTCGCCGAACGTCTGCTGCCAGACCGACGTCGAGACGGCCAGGTTGACGTCCTGGCCGACCAGGTCGGTGAGCTCGAAGGGCCCGAGCGGGAAGCCGCCGGCCTCGCGCAGCACGGCGTCGATGGTCGCCGGGTCGGCCACCCCCTCCTCGACCATGCGCTGGGCCTCGCCGTAGTACGGCCTGGCCACCCGGTTCACGATGAAGCCCGGGGTCGACGTGCAGACCACCGGGGTCTTGCCCCAGGCGCGGGCCAGGTCGACGGCCGCCTCGACCACGGCCGGGTCGGTGGCGTCGCCGCGGACCACCTCCACCAGCCGCATCCGGTCGGCCGGGTTGAAGAAGTGCAGGCCGACCACCCGCCCGGGGTGCGCCAACGGTGCCGCGATCGCCGTCACCGACAGCGACGAGGTGTTGGTGGCGAGCAGCGCGTCGGCGGTCACCACGGCCTCGACGTCCGCGAAGAGGGCCTGCTTGACGTCGAGCCGCTCGGCCACCGCCTCGATCACCACCGCACACGCGCCCAGGTCGGCCACGGACCCGGCCACCGAGAGCCGGGACGCGGCGGCCGCCGCCTCGTCGGCGTCCAGCCGGCCCTTGGCCGCGAGGCCGTCCAGCTTGCTCCGCAGCCCGTCCACCGCGGCCGCCGCAGCGCCGTCGCGCACGTCCAGCAGCCGCACCGGGTGGCCGGCCTGCGCGGCGACGAGTGCGATCCCCGCGCCCATCGTGCCGGCGCCGACCACGGCGATGGGGGAGTCGGGCTGGACGAGCGTCACTCGGGGTCCTCCTCGGTGCGAACGGGGACGAGCGGGGCGGCTAGGGTCGAACGCATGAGTGCAGAGCCGCACGCAGGAACCTACGCCCACGAGGCCGTCCTGCCCCACCCCCACCCGGTGCCGGAGGCAGCCCCGCCGGCCGCCCGCGAGCTGGTCGCCAAGCACCGCGAGGCGCTCGACGAGGCCCTCGCAGCGGTCACCAGCCGGGGGTACCTGTCCCGCTATCCCGAGTCGCCGTCACCGCGGGTGTACGGCGAGGGCGCGGCCGAGGCCGGTGAGCAGGCGTTCGAGGGCCACCTGACCCGCGACTTCGCCGAGCTCGACGACCAGCCGGCCACCGACGGACGGGTGGGCGACGAGGTCTCGCCGTACGGCCCCACGCTGCGGATCACCTACCCGCACCAGGACGTCGAGGGCCTGATGGCGGCGGCGCAGCACGCGATCCCGGCCTGGCGGGACGCGGGCGCCGAGGTGCGCGCCGCCGTCTGCGTCGACGCGGTGGACCGGATCCACGCGCGCTCCTTCGAGATGGCGCACGCCGTGATGCACACCAGCGGCCAGCCGTTCGTGATGTCGTTCCAGGCCGCCGGGCCGCACGCGCAGGACCGCGCGCTCGAGGCCATCGCCTACGCGCTGTTCGAGCAGCGCCGGGTGCCGTCGTCCGTGGTGTGGGAGAAGCCCGCCAAGGGCGAGCCCGTGCGGATGACCAAGGACTACCGGGTCGTCCCGCGCGGGGTCGCGCTGGTGATCGGCTGCAACACGTTCCCGACCTGGAACTCCTACCCGGGCCTGTTCGCCTCGCTGGCCACCGGCAACGCCGTCGTGGTCAAGCCGCACCCGCGCGCGGTGCTGCCCCTGGCGATCAGCGTCGCGGCGATCCGGGAGGCCTTGCGGGCCGCCGGTTTCGACCCCGACCTGGTCACGCTCGCACCCGAGGCGGACGGCGAGGGGCTGGCCAAGACGCTCGCGCTGCACCCGGCCGTCAAGGTCATCGACTACACGGGCGGCCCGACGTTCGGGAACTGGCTGGAGCGCGAGGCCGGCGCCGCGGGCAAGGCCGTCTACACCGAGAAGGCCGGCGTCAACACCGTGGTGATCGACTCGATCCCGGACCTGCGCGGTGCGCTGGGCAACCTCGCCTTCTCGTTCACGCTCTACAGCGGCCAGATGTGCACGACGCCGCAGAACGTCTACGTGCCAAGGGCTGGCGTCGACACCGACGAGGGGCACGTGTCCTTCGACGAGCTCGGCGAGAAGCTGGCTGCCGCGATCGGCCGGCTGACCGGCGACGACGCCAAGGCCGTGGAGCTGTTGGGTGCCACCGTGAACGACGGCGTGCGCGAGCGTGCCGCCGGGCTGGCCGCGCTCGCGTCGTCCGCGGGTGGCCGGGTCGTGGTCGACTCGCGTCAGGTCGCGCACCCGCGCTACCCCGACGCCGTCGTCCGGACGCCGGGCCTGGTCGCCCTCGACGTGACTGCGGAGTCGACGTACTCGCAGGAGTGCTTCGGCCCGGTGGCCTTCCTGGTGGCGACGGACTCGACCGAGCAGTCGCTGGCCACGTTCCGGGACACCGTGCGCGAGCACGGCGCGATGACCGCGGCGGTCTACTCGACGTCCGAGCAGGTGCTGGACGACGCGCGGGACGCCGCGGCGGACGCCGGGGTCGCGCTCAGCGAGAACCTGAACGGTCAGGTGTTCGTGAACCAGACCGCGGCGTTCAGCGACTTCCACGGCACCGGCGCGAACCCGGCCGCCAACGCCGCGTACACCGACGGTGCCTTCGTGGCCAGCCGGTTCCGCGTCGTCACCAGCCGCCGCCACACCTGAGCGCTAGGCCTTGACGTCGTCGGGCAGGATCGCGTTCAGGATCATCTGCACGATCGTCAGGATCAGTGCGGCCCAGATCGCCGTCCACCAGAACTCGTCGATGTGCAGCTCCAGCGGCGTCGCCTTCGACAGCCACGCCACCAGCTCGAGGAGCGCGGCGTTGATGATCAGGGTCAGCAGGCCGAGCGTGAGGATCACGAACGGTAGGGCGATCAGCTTGACGAACGGCTTGATGAACGTGTTGACCAGGGCGATGATCGCGCCGATCACCAGGTAGGCCAGCAGCTTGTTGGCGGTGGTGTCCTTGGTGCCGGTCACCACGATGCCGTCGAAGAGGAGGTCCGTCAGCCAGATCGCGACGGAGCAGACGAGGACGTTGATCACGAAGCGCATCAGCGCATCCTGGCAGAAACGACGACGGGCCGGGAGGTGACCACCTCCCGGCCCGTCGCGGCGAGCTCAGCTCGTGACGGCGTGCGTCACTTGGTCGAGCTGATCTTGATCTTCATCGAGGTGCCGTCCTGCTTGGTCACCTGGATCTTCACGCCCGCGTTCGGCACCTTGACGCCGGTCTGCGGGATCACCGAGCTCCAGTACGACTTGCGGTCGTCGAAGGTCGGCACGGCGTTCTGGCCACGGATGTAGCTGGCCTGGCCGTTGATGTGCAGAGTGAACGAGTCGGCCTTCTGCAGCGAGAAGGGTGCGTCGTACACCTGCACCCGCGAGCGCCACGGCAGACCGTCGATCCGGTAGATCGGCGCCGGGTGGGCGTCGATCGGCAGGACCAGGCCCTCACCGTTGTGCTGGCTGGTGTTGTTGTCGGACTGCGAGGTGTCCCAGTAGTTGACCAAGAGGCCCTGCTGGTACTTGAAGTGCTCCACGAAGTCCGGCTTGGTGTTGGCGAACCCGAAGTTGTACGGGCCCGACTCCAGCCAGCGGTCGTACGAGACGTACGAGCGGTTCGACGCGATGTAGTAGTTCGCGAACGAGTTCGTGACGCTCGCACCGACGCGGGAGAAGCCCGCGGCGGTCCACGCCGGGTCGAGGGTCTCGGCGCCGTCCGTGAACACCGTCGCGCCACCCGAGGTGAGCGTGATGTCGTCCAGGAACAGTCCACTCCAGCCGAGGTCAGCGTCGGGCTGCCCCTGCTGCGCGCCGTCCGAGGTGTACCGGTAGCGCACCTGCACGGTCTTGCCCGCGTACGCCGACAGGTCGGCGGTCAGCGGCGCGTAGGTGGCCTGCACGCCGTCGATGCCGTTGCTGACGTCGCCCGGGTCGTCGGCCTCGCTGGCCGAGGTCTTCACCGATACCCAGCCGCTGCCGTCGTTGACCTCGACGAACGCGTAGTCGCACTGGTCCGGACCGCAGTCCTCGATGTTCCACCGGGCCTTCGCCGACAGCGTCGACGTGCCGGCGGCGAGGGTCACCGTGCGGGCCAGCGTGGTGTTCAGGTCGTCACCCTGACCGCTGAACCACTGCTGGGTGCCCGACGCCGGGGCGCCGAGATCCGTGGTGATCTTCTTGGCGGGCAGCGGGACGACGACGGCCTGGGCCTTCTTGGAGTTGTACTCGTGCGGGCCGAGGTCCAGCGTTCGCTTCGTCCCGGCGGGCACGATCTCGTAGTCCAGCCAGCCGAGCTGGAGCTTGTCCCACGCGGACAGGTCGCCCGGTCGGGTCCCCAGCGCCTCGCCGGGCGCGTTCAGCCGGCTCTGCGCCATCAGGTTCCAGTACTCGACGCCGTTGTCGCCACCGTTGGTGTCGTAGTGGTCCGGCAGGCCGAGGTCGTGGCCGAACTCGTGCGTGAACACGCTGAGCCCGCCGTTCTCGGGCTGGATGGTGTAGTCGCCGACCCACAGGCCGGTGTCACCGATCTGCGCGCCGCCCCGGAGGTTGCCCGAGGGGCCGGCCGATCCGGCGCCGGTCTGGACCGCCCAGCGGTGGCTCCAGATGGCGTCCTCACCCTGCTGCGGGTCACCGTCGGCCTGGTCGCCGCCGGCGTGCACGATCTGGAAGTGGTCGAGGTAGCCGTCCGGCTCGTTGAAGTTGCCGTCACCGTCGTAGTCGTACCGGTCCCACTGGTCGTAGGAGGCCAGGTCGGCCTTGATCTGCGCGGTGGTGCGACCGGCGGCCTTCTGGTCGACGACCCACTGGTTCACCGCGTCGCGGACGAGGTCCCAGGTGTTGGCGCAGACGATGCCCGCGCAGGGGAAGCCGTTGCTGCGGCCGTAGCGGGCCTCGTTGTACTTGACCTTGACCCAGTCGGTGACCTCACCGCTCACGGTGTACCGGCCGGACGACTGCTTCTTGTAGTAGGACGCGACGGAGTTCTCGCCCTTGCCGAAGTAGAGGTCCTGGTAGTGCTGCTTGTTGTAGTCGGCCTGCCAGACGGTCGAGTTGTCCTGAGCGCGGTTCGGCTCGGGGATGGCGTTGTGCAGGGGGCCCTCGAACGTGGTCGGCCCGGCGGTGGTCGGGTCGGTGTCGACGTCGCCGTAGCGCGGGTCGATGTCGGTGCCCCGCTCGTTGCCGAACTCCGCCAGGATCACGAAGATCTTGTCGGACTTCTCGCGGGCCAGCTCGACGTACTGGTCCTTGGTCTTGGCGGCGACCTTCTGCCCCTTCTTGCGGGACGTCGCCTCCTTACCGACCTTGACGTAGGTGCTGCCGTTCTTCGTGATCGGCTTCGCCTTGCCGGCGAGCACGTCGTTGAGGGCAGCCTCGCGCAGATCGCGACGCTTCGACTCCTGTGGGTTGCTCAGCTCGTCGGAGACCGCGGTCGGGCTCTTGGCCTTCGACGGTGCTCCATTCACGGGTGGTGCGGCTGAGGCGGGGGCGAGGCCGATGGCTACGCCCGCGCCGGACGCGAGCACGAGGCTCACGACCCCCGCGGTGACCTTTCGCACGAGATGGTCTCCATTCGATGGTGCGTTGACGGGATCGAGCACGCCCACGGTTCGTTGCAGCGGGAACCGGGGGCGACCTGCGCCAACGTAGGGGCGAGTCGGACGACACGGAAGGTTGAAACCGGATAAAAGTTGGTCAATCCTCATGATCGTTACGCACTGCTACCAATCAACTACGTTCGGTCCTGCTCTAGGGTTTGAAACATGACCGACGACGACGTCCAGGTGCGGCTGCGGCGCACCCTCGAGGCCATTCCCGCGTACGTGCCCGGCAAGCCGGCGCAGCCGGAGGCCGGCCAGACGACGTACAAGCTCTCGTCGAACGAGAACCCCTACCCCCCGCTCCCGGCCGTGCAGGCTGTCGTCGAGCAGACCGCGGCCTCGATGAACCGGTACCCGGACATGTTCGCCACCGGGCTGGTCCAGGCCATCGCGGACCACCTCGGCGTCCCCGCGGAGTACGTCGCGACCGGCACCGGGAGCGTGGGAGTGCTCGGCCAGATCGTGGCGGCGACCTGCGGCGAGGGCGACGAGGTCGTCTTCGCGTGGCGGTCCTTCGAGGCCTACCCGATCGTGGCGCACGCCGCCGGCGCCGTGCCGGTGGCCGTCCCGCTCACCGCGGACGCCCGGCACGACCTGCCCGCGATGGCCGCGGCGGTGACCGACCGGACCCGACTCGTCCTGGTCTGCACCCCCAACAACCCGACCGGGCCCGTCGTGCACACGGCCGAGCTCGTCGACTTCCTGGACCAGGTACCGCGGGACGTGCTCGTCGTCATCGACGAGGCGTACGTCGAGTTCGTCCAGGACCCGCAGGCTCCCGACGCCCTCGCCCTGCTGCGCGAGCGACCCAACGTGGCGGTGCTGCGCACCTTCTCCAAGGCGTACGGCCTGGCCGGGCTGCGGGTCGGGTTCGCCGTGGCGCACCCGCCGGTGGCCGCCGCCCTGCGCAAGACCGCCGTCCCCTTCGGCGTCTCCGGGATCGCGCAGGACGCGGCGGTGGCCTCGCTCGCCGCGTCCGCGGAGCTGGCCGAGCGCGTTCAGGCGCTGGTGATCGAGCGTGAGCGAGTGGTCACCGCCCTGGCCGGTCAGGGGTGGCAGCTGCCGGCCACCCAGGCGAACTTCGTCTGGTTCCCGCTGGGCGAGGACACCCCGGCGTTCGCGGCCGCCTGTGGCGAGGCCGGGCTCGTCGTCCGGCCGTACGCGGCGGACGGCGTGCGCGTCACCATCGGGGAGACCGCCGCGAACGACCGCCTGCTCGAGGTGGCCGCGGCCTGGCGCGTTCGGGGCTGAATCCCGCGCACCCGCCGCCAGCCGGTGGGACGCTCCGTCCAGAACTACCTGAAGTCGGGCTCAAGGTTCCGGCTGGACCTGCCGAAGTAGTGCTGTCGGGCCATGAGATGGCTAGTCCGTATGGGGCATAGGCGACAGCCCCTGGAGCATCTAGTCTGGTTCTCAGGAATCACTGACAGCGTTCGAGCAGTAGCGTACGGTCATTCAGGAAAGGGGTCGGCTGGACAGCCGCCCTCCTAGACGCCACCGGGGGCGATTTCATGGGAGCAGCGAAGACGCTGCCGCGCACTCGCGCGAGCCATGTCCTCCGCGTCCGCTCCAACGGCTCCGCCGCCGCGCTCGCCGCGGTGACGTCGATCGCGTTGGTCGGGGCAGCCGCCCTGGGGTTCAGCCAGAACGCCATCACGTTCGGCGCGTCCGATGGCCAGGACGGGTTCGACGGTCCTGGCGTCGTCCGCGCGATCGAGGTGCCGCAGCCGAGCCTGGGTGCGGGATCGTTGACCGGCGGCGCCGCTGCCGGAGCCTTCGGTGGGTCCGGTGGCCTGGGTGGGCCCGGGATCCCGGCGGTGGACCTCCAGCCGCTGACCAACTACCCGCCCACCACGCCCGCGGTGTCGACGTCCGGTTCGTCGGGCTCGTCGTCGAAGCCGACGCACACCTCGAGCCCGGCCCCCACGCACACCGCCAGCCACTCGAAGCCCAAGCCCCCGCGCCCCCGCCCCCCGCACCCGACCCCGTCGACGCCGGCGTTCTCGGTGAAGTTCAGCGCGGACCAGGTGGACGACGCGACCAAGGTCGTGAACAAGAAGGTCAAGTCGGCGCTGATGTACGTGGCGGGCCGCGACCACGAGCTGCGCGACCAGGTCAACAAGGCGACGGCCGTCCTCGACACGTCTCTGAAGGCGCCCGTCGAGGCCGCCATGACCAGCGCGGCCAACGCGGCGTACTCCGCCGCTCTGCTGGCGTCCAACGACGGCGCCCCGCAGTGGTGGATCAACCAGACCGCGAAGCTCACGTTCCAGGCGACCCTCCCCGCAGCGCTGAACGACTCCGTCGCGCAGGTCGTGACGGACGTCGTCACCACCCAGGCTCCGGACGTCGCCACCGGGACCGGTGCGCTCGAGCAGCTCGTTCAGGTGGCCACCGCCGGCGCCAGCGCCGGCGTGGCAGACGTGTCGACCGAGACCGTGGTCACCGCGGTCACCGACACCATCGCGGACCCGGCGTCCACCCCGACGCCGACCGACCCCCCGGTGACCACGACCCCCACGACCGACCCCACGACGCCGACCACCGAGCCGACATCGCCGACGACCGAGCCGACGACGCCGCCGAGCACGCCGTCCGACACCCCCACCGAGTCGCCCAGCGCGCCCACCAAGGACCCCGTCGAGACGCCCAGCGCGACCCCGACGAGCGAGCCGACGGCGTCCGCTTCGGTCGCCCCCTCTGCCGAGCCGACGACGGCGCCCGCGGCACCGCCCGCCGGTGACGGCGCCAGCACCTCGCCCGAGCAGGGCCCGGACGCGCCGTCCGGCGACAGCAAGCGCGACGGGCACGCCCCGCAGCAGCCCGCCAACGTCTCCGGCTCTGCCGGGCAGCAGGCCGGACGCCGCAGTCACGGCGGCGAGGGTGACGACGACGAGGCCGCACCGGCCGACGAGACGACCCCGGGAACGCACCGTCCCCGCGGCCGCCACCGCGCCTGACCGATCCTCCCCACGCTGGCCCCGATCGGTCCGCCTGCTGAGACGGCGACGATCCGCGCGCGTCACCCCTTCGGCGTCCGGCCCGTTCGCTCGGGACGCATCCGGGCAGGTACGTTGTCTCCTTGAACGGCCGTGACCCGCGCCACAGCGGTCACTGCTGCACCGACGTCCGTCCGGGCCATCCTCCGGCCGTGCGGCGGCACCACTGGTCAGTTCCCGCGACGGGTCACCCTCGCGCGGGGTCGACGAAGGAGAACCACGTGACCGACAGCGTCGTCGGGAGCGAGGTCGGCGTCAGCACCATCGACGGCGGCCCCGATCTCGTCCAGCTGCTCACCCCCGCCGGTGAGCGCGTCGAGCATCCCGAGTACTCGCACTACGTGGCTGACCTGCAGCCCGAGGACCTGCGCGCGCTCTACCGCGACCTGGTGCTCGTGCGCCGCGTCGACGCCGAGGCGACCGCGCTGCAGCGCCAGGGTGAGCTGGGCATCTGGGCCAGCCTGCTCGGCCAAGAGGCCGCCCAGGTCGGCTCCGGTCGGGCCATGGCGCCGCAGGACTACGCGTTCCCGACCTACCGGGAGCACGGCGTCGCCTGGTGCCGCGGGGTCGACCCGCTGAACCTGCTCGGCCTGTTCCGGGGCGTGAACCACGGCGGCTGGGACCCGAACGAGAAGAACTTCCACCTCTACACGATCGTGATCGGCGCGCAGACGCTGCACGCGACCGGCTACGCGATGGGTATCCAGCGCGACCACGCGGTGGGCACCGGCGAGCCGGGCCGCGACGCCGCCGTCATCGCCTACTTCGGCGACGGCGCCACCTCGCAGGGCGACGTCAACGAGGCGTTCGTCTTCGCCGCGGTGCAGAACGCGCCGGTCGTGTTCTTCTGCCAGAACAACCAGTGGGCGATCAGCGAGCCCAGCGAGCGGCAGACCCGCATCCCGCTCTACAAGCGTGCGGCGGGCTTCGGCTTCCCGGGCGTGCGGGTGGACGGCAACGACGTCCTCGCCGTGTACGCGGTGACCAAGGCGGCGCTGGACAACGCGCGCAACGGCAACGGCCCGACGTTCGTCGAGGCGTTCACCTACCGGATGGGCGCGCACACGACGTCCGACGACCCGACCCGCTACCGCGTCTCCGCCGAGGTCGAGGTGTGGAAGGAGCGCGACCCGATCTCCCGGTTGCGCGCGCACCTGGTGGCGAACGGCATGGCGGACGAGGACTTCTTCAACGCCCTCGACGCCGAGTCCGACGAGCTCGCCGCGCACGTGCGGCAGGGCTGCCTGGACCTGCCCGACCCCAAGCCCCTCGACATGTTCGAGCACGTCTACGTCGACGAGCACCCGTTGGTCGCGCAGGAGCGCGCCGAGTTCGCCGAGTACCTGGAGTCCTTCGCGGATGCCGGCCACGAGGGAGGGCACTGAGATGGCGCAGATCAGCCTGGCCAAGGGCATCAACACCGGCCTGCGCGCGGCCATGGAGGCAGACCCGAAGGTCCTCATCATGGGTGAGGACATCGGCAAGCTCGGTGGCGTCTTCCGGGTCACCGACGGCCTGCAGAAGGACTTCGGCGAGGACCGCGTCATCGACGCCCCGCTCGCCGAGTCCGGCATCATCGGGACGGCGATCGGCATGGCCCTGCGCGGCTACCGACCGGTCTGCGAGATCCAGTTCGACGGCTTCGTCTACCCTGCCTTCGACCAGATCGTGTCCCAGCTGGCCAAGATGCGGGCGCGCTCGCTCGGCAAGATCAAGCTGCCCGTCGTCGTCCGGATCCCGGTCGGTGGCGGTATCGGCGCGGTCGAGCACCACAGCGAGTCGAACGAGGCGTACTTCGCGCACACCGCGGGGCTGCGCGTCGTCTGCTGCGCCGACCCCGTCGACGCGCACTTCATGATCCAGCAGGCCATCGCCAGCGACGACCCGGTGATCTTCTACGAGCCCAAGCGGCGCTACTGGGAGAAGGCCGACCTGCCCGAGGACGCGACGCTGGCGGGCGCGTTCCCCCTGCACCAGGCCAAGGTCGTCCGCGAGGGCGAGCACGTGACCGTGGCCGCCTACGGGCCGATGGTCAAGACCTGCGTCGAGGCCGCCACAGCGGCCGCGGAGGAGGGTCGCAGCATCGAGGTCGTCGACCTGCGGTCGCTGTCCCCGCTGGACGTCGACACGATCGCCGCATCGGTCGAGAAGACCGGCCGGTTGGTCGTCGTGCACGAGGCGACGACGTTCCTCGGCATGGGCGCCGAGGTGGCGGCCCGGCTGAGCGAGCGCTGCTTCTACCACCTCGAGGCGCCCGTGCTCCGGGTCGGCGGCTACAACCTGCCGTACCCGCCGAGCAAGCTCGAGGAGGAGTTCCTGCCGGACCTCGACCGGGTGCTCGACGCCGTCGACCGCTCGCTCGCGTACTGAGGAAAGGACGGACACGTGCCTGATCTGAAGCAGTTCCGCCTGCCCGACGTCGGAGAGGGTCTGACCGAGGCCGAGATCGTCACCTGGAAGGTCAAGCCAGGCGACACCGTGCGCACCAACGACATCGTGGTCGAGATCGAGACCGCGAAGTCGCTGGTCGAGCTGCCGACCCCGTTCGCGGGAGTCGTCGCCGAGCTGCTCGTCGCCGAGGGCACCACCGTGGACGTCGGCACGCCGATCATCTCGGTGGACGTCGACCCCACGGGTTCGGCTGGGCCCGGCACGCCGGAGCCGGAGTCCGCGGGCGGTTCGCACCGGTCGCCGGAGCCCCCGGGCGCCGTCGAGGGCGCGACCGACGTCGACGAGGCACCCGAGGAGGGCGCCATCGAGCCCGGCCTGATCGGCGGCCCGGCCCCGGGTGGGCGCACCTCGGTCCTCGTCGGCTACGGGCCTCGGACGACGTCCGCCAAGCGCCGTCCGCGCAAGGCCAACGTGGACACCTTCAGCGAGGAGGGCGTCAAGCCCGTCCGCCACGGCGGCTTCGAGGTCGGCCGGATGGTGTCGCAGGAGCTCGCCGAAGAGGCCGAGCTGCCCCCGGTCGAGCCGCACCGGGCGCCGCACGCCGACCTGCCTGGTCACCTCGGGCACGACGAGCAGCCCGTCGCGCACGTCCGCGCGCTGGCCAAGCCGCCGGTCCGCAAGCTCGCGAAGGACATGGGCGTCGACCTGACGTCGGTGACCCCGAGCGGTCCCGGTGGGGTCGTCACGCGCGAGGACGTGCAGGCGCACCTCGAGGGTGCGACGTCCGAGCCGGGCGTCGTCGCTCCCGCGGCGATGTCGCCCGCACCGGGTGAGCGCGAGACGCGGGTGCCGATCAAGGGCGTCCGCAAGATGACCGCGCAGGCCATGGTGGGCTCGGCGTTCACCGCGCCGCACGTCACGGAGTTCGTGACGATCGACGCGACCCGCACCATGAAGCTCGTCGAGCGGCTGCGGGCGGACCGCGAGTTCCGCGACGTCAAGGTCTCGCCGCTGCTCATCGTGGCGAAGGCGATGCTCATCGCGGCGAAGCGCAACCCGCAGATCAACGCCGCCTGGGACGAGGCGAATCAGGAGATCGTGGTCAAGCACTACGTGAACCTGGGCATCGCGGCGGCCACTCCTCGGGGGCTGGTGGTGCCGAACATCAAGGACGCGCACCTGCTCTCGCTGCGTGAGCTCGCAGATGCGCTGGCCGACCTGACCGAGACCGCGCGCGCCGGGCGGACCCAGCCGGCCGAGATGTCCGGCGGCACCATGTCGATCACCAACGTCGGCGTGTTCGGCGTGGACACCGGGACGCCGATCCTGAACCCCGGCGAGGCGTCGATCCTGTGCATCGGCCAGATCGCGCCGCGGCCGTGGGTGCACAAGGGCAAGCTCGCCGTCCGGCAGGTGACGACGCTCGGGCTGAGCTTCGACCACCGGTTGGTGGATGGCGACCTCGGCAGCCGCTTCATCGCGGACGTCGCGGCCGTGCTCGAGCGCCCCGAGAAGGCCCTCGTCTGGGCCTAGCCCCCCGCGCTCGCCGCGTCGAAACCAGAGAAGTGGGGCACCTGAGTCACCTCAGGTGCCCCACTTCTCTGATCTCGCCGACTACTTCGACCGTGAGGCGATCGCAGCGCTCACTCGGGCGACGGTGACGGCGGGTGTGAGGTGGACGTCGACCGAGGTGACCTCGATGACGATCCACCCGGCGTCCTCCAGCAGTCTTCGCCTCGTCTTGTCGCGCAGCCACTGCCTGCGGTCGGTGCGGTGGTGGTCGCCCTCGTACTCGATGGCGATCTTCAGGTCCGGGTAGCTGAGGTCGGGGCGGGCCAGCCACACGCCGTCCACGACGACGTCGCGGTTGGCCACCGGACGCGGCAGGCCGGCCCGGACGAGCAACAGACGGGTCCTCGTCTCCATCGGAGAATCGGTCGCGGGCTCCAGCAGCGGCAGCGCTCGGTGCAGCCGTCGAACGCCGCGACGTCCAGTCAGGCTGCCCACCAGCATCGTCAGCTCGGTCTGTGTGACCAGACCACGGCGAAGGGCCGCATCCCCCACGACGACGAGCTCGTCCACCGGAAGCTGGGTGGCCAGCTCGGCCCAGCACTGGGCGGCTGCTCGGATGGGAAGTGCGTGGTCGTCGTCGACGCCGGACAGCAGGTTGCTAGCGAGGTGGATCTCCATGCCCTGGCGGCGAAGGCCGTGGGTCGCCGTCGAGACGTGCAGGGGGCCGTCCCGCCAGTGACCCGGCACCGGCAGCGCATGTATGCGGGCGGCCGTTGCGTGGCTGAACACAGAGTCCTTCGGCAGCACCAACGTCGCCGCTAGGCAGCGCGTCGTCAGGGTGTCCTCGAACTCGACGGGGATCCGGACGCCTCGGAACGGGGTGCGAAATCGGTTGCCGCGCAGGACGTCGCGCGACGCCCCGAGAGCGAGCGCCTCCGCGACGGTGAACGGTCGACCGATGAGGGCCGTCGGGAGCTCGCTCTGGCTGGGCATCGCCCGACCCTGGCAGAACGGCCTGCCGCGCGTCGTCGGCCATCCACAGGCCGCGGCGAAACCAGAGAAGTGGGGCACCTGAGTCGTCTCAGGTGCCCCACTTCTCTGATCTGAGCGTGGCCAGCGGGTGGTGCTTAGAGCGCGGGGCCGGCCTCGAGGGCGGCCGCGTCCCGCTCGGACTGGGCGGCCTGCAGACCCGACTGGGTCCGCAGCTCGTTGGCCGGCAGGAAGCAGACCACGACCAGGCCGATCGCCACCACGACGGCGGCGCTCAGGAACACGAGCTGCATCGAGTCCGAGAACCCGACCAGGAACGGGTGCGCGAGGCGCGAGTCCAGGCCGTTCAGGAACGACGAGTCGTTCAGCGTCGAGCTGGAGCCACCCACGGCGCCGGACTTGAGCTGCTTGGCGAACTCGGCGTTCTTCGGGTCCGTGAGGGCCGCGATGAAGTCCGGGCTGTTCTTGGCCGCCGCGAACGACGACGCGATGTTCTTCGGCAGGCTGCTGAACAGGATCGACAGGAAGATGGCGACGCCGAGCGTGCCACCGATCTGCCGGAAGAACGTCGCGGACGCCGTGCCGACGCCGATGTCGCGCGGCGAGACAGCGTTCTGGATCGCCAGCACCAGCGGCTGCAGGCAGTTACCGAGGCCCAGGCCGAAGATGAGCATGACGATCATGGTCTGCCAGATCGGGGTGTCCGCCCCGACCTGCGCGAACAGCAGCAGGCCGACGAGCATCAGCGAGGCGCCGATGATCGGGAACACCCGGTACTTGCCCGTGCGGGAGATGATCTGGCCGGAGACGATCGAGCCGGACATGATGCCCAGTGTCAGCGGCAGGAGCTGCAGGCCGGCCTCGGTCGGCGACGAGCCCTTGACGATCTGCAGGTAGAGCGGCAGCACCGAGACGCCACCGAACAGGCCCATGCCCAGCACGACGTTGGCGACGGTGCTGATCGAGACGGTGCGGTCCTTGAACAGCCGCAGCGGGATCAGCGCCTCGTCGCCCATCGACCGCTCGGCGAGGAAGAACGCGGCGACGCCGATCAGGCCGATGACGTAGCAGGTGATCGCCCAGCCCGAGTCCCAGCCCCACTCGCGGCCCTGCTCGGCGACGGTCAGCAGCGGGACGAGGCCCACGGTGAGCGCGACGGCGCCCTTCCAGTCGATGCGGTGCGGGTGCGGGTGGTGCGCGATGTTCAGGGTGTGGTTGACGACGAACAGCGCCAGGATGCCGATCGGCACGTTGACGAGGAAGACCCAGCGCCACCCGGTGATGCCGAGGATGGTCGCCTGCCCGGCGAAGAAGCCGCCGACGACCGGGCCGAGGACGCTCGAGGTGCCGAAGACGGCCAGGAAGTACCCCTGGTACTTGGCGCGCTCACGCGGCGGCACGATGTCGCCGATGATCGCCAGCGCCATCGAGAACAGACCGCCGGCGCCGATGCCCTGCAGCGCGCGGAACCCGGCGAGCTGGTACATCGAGGTGGCGAACGAGCAGGCGAGCGACCCGACGACGAAGACTGAGATCGCCGTGATGAACAGCGGCTTGCGCCCGTAGATGTCGGAGAGCTTGCCGTACAGCGGCGTCGTGATCGTCGAGGTGATCAGGTACGCGGTGGTCACCCAGGCCTGGACGGACAGCCCGTGCAGGTCGTCGGCGATCGTGCGGATCGCGGTGGCGACGATGGTCTGGTCGAGGGCGGCGAGGAACATGCCCATCATCAGGCCGACGAGGATCGTCAGGATCTGGCGGTGGGTGAGGCCTCCGTCATCGATGGACTCGATGGACGCCGTGGCGTCGGTGGTCATGCGGTCTCCTGGGTATCGAGTTTGTTCATGATGCGCGGGCGGTGACGTTCGAGGTCGGTGCTGAAGCGGTCGAGCAGGGCGGCGAGCTGGCGGACGTCGTCGGCCTGCCAGTCCACGAGGACGCTCGTGATGAGGTCGTCGCGCTCGTCCCGCATCTCGGAGAACAGCGCGTGGCCCTTCTCGGTGGCCACGAGCTGGACGGCGCGGCCGTCGTCCGGGTCCGGACGGCGCTCGACGAGCCCCGCGTCGACCAGGGACGCCGTCTGCCGGCTGATCGTGGACGGGTCGGCGCACACCACGTCGGCCAGCGAGCTGGAGCGCATCGGCTCACCGTGCTTGACCAGGTGGAAGAGCAGCACGAACGAGGACGACTCGACGCCGTGGCGCTGCTTGGACGTCGCGTGCGCGCGCAGGACGCCGATCTGCCGGGTGAGCCGGACGACCTGGTTGCCGAGCTCCGCGGCGGCGGGCCTGAGGTCGGACACAGCGGAGCCCCCTCTTCGTCGCTCTAGTGATTAGTTGCTTGATACAAGCAACCGACCAAGAGTGCCCCGGATTCCGCCTCCAAGGCAAATCCGTTCCGGACCGACGCTTACGCTGAGCACATGGCCGCCTCTGCTTCGCTCCCGCGCGGCCTGCGCCTGACCCGGATCGCCGCGACCATCACAGCGGCCGCCCTGCTGGCCTGCGTCCTCGGCCTACTGCTCACCGGCGCGAGCGACGCGCTCACCGTGGACGACGCCGGCGCCCTCACCCGCTGGGGACTGCCCGTCGCCCGCGTGCTCAACGACGTCGCCGCCTCCCTGACCGTCGGCCTGCTCGTGCTCGCAGCGGTGGCCCTACCCGCCGGGCCCGGACGGCGCCGCCGCGGCTCTGGGTCGCCGACGTCCGGCGTCCGGCACGCGCCGTCCCCGGTCATCGACGGGCCGTCGCTCGCCGTCGTCCGGCTGGCGGGCGCCACGGCGCTGGTGTGGGCGGCGGCTGGCGCCGTCGTGCTCGTGCTCAGCTACGCCCGCCTGTCCGGCGTCGCGCCGGGCGCCCCGGGGTTCTCCGCGCAGCTCGGGAGCTTCCTCACCCAGATCGACCTGCTGCGCGCGCTGCTGATCAGCTCGCTCGTCGTCGTAGTGGTCGCCACCGGCGCGATCGTGGCCACCCGCTTCAACACGGTCGGCTGGATGGCGGCGCTCGCCGTCGGCGCCCTGCTGCCCGTCGCGCTCACCGGGCACGCCGCCGGCTCCACGGACCACGAGCTCGCCGTCGACAGCCTCGCGTTCCACCTCGTCGGCGTCACCGTCTGGGTCGGCGGCCTGGCAGCCCTCATGCTGCTGCGCGCCGCGGTCACCGCCGGGGACCTCGACGTGGTCGTCGTGCGCCGCTACTCGAGCCTGGCGCTGTGGGCGTTCGTGGCGGTCGGGGCGTCCGGGGTGGTCAACGCCTGGCTGCGCCTGGGCGGCTGGTCCGGGCTGTCCACCCGCTACGGGGTGCTGGTGCTGGCCAAGGTCGTCGCGCTCGTCCTGCTCGGCCTCGCCGGGCTCGCCCACCGCCGCCGCACGATCGCCCGGATGTCCGCGGCCGCTACCGACGCCCAGCCGGCCCGGGCGGGCTCGCAGTCCGCGTTCTGGCAGCTGGTGGCCGGCGAGCTGGTCGTCATGGGCGTCGCGATCGGGGTCGCCGTGGCGCTCGCGAACAGCGCACCGCCGCGAGCCGAGGACGCCGGCGGCGACGCCGCGCTGGCCCTGACCGGCTACCCGATGCCGGCGCCGCTCGAGGCGATCACCTGGCTCACCTCCTGGCGGCTCGACCTGCTCTGGACGACGGTCGCCGTCGTGCTGCTCGGCCTGTACGTCACCGGCGCGGTGCGGATGGCCCGCCGAGGGGACGGCTGGCCGGTCATGCGGACCGTCTCGTGGGTGGTCGGCTGCCTCGTCCTGGTCTGGGCCACCGGCGGCGCTCCCGGCGTGTACGGCCGCGTGCTGTTCAGCGCGCACATGCTCGGCCACATGACCATGTCGATGGTCGTGCCGGCGCTGCTGGTGCTCGGGGCCCCGGTCACGCTGGCGCTGCGCACGCTCAGTCCGCGCCACGACGGCAGCCGCGGCCCCCGCGAGTGGTTGCTGGCCGTCGTCCACTCGCGGGTGCTGGCGGTGCTCGGTCACCCGCTGGTCGCGGCAGCGCTGTTCGCCGGCAGCCTGATCGCGTTCTACTACTCGCCGCTGTTCGAGCTGTCGCTGCGCACCCACACCGGGCACGTCCTGATGCACGCGCACTTCCTGCTGGTCGGGTACCTGTTCGCGAACGTGCTGATCGGTGTCGACCCCGGCCCGGCCCGCCCGCCGTACCCGATGCGGCTGCTGCTGCTGTTCGCCACCATGGCGTTCCACGCGTTCTTCGGCGTCGCGCTCATCCAGGGCAGCCAGCTGCTCGCGCCCGAGGTGCTGGCGTCGATGGGGCGCACCTGGGGACGCAGCCCGCTGGCCGACCAGCAGTACGGCGGCGCGATCGCCTGGGGGGTCGGCGAGCTGCCGGTGCTGCTGCTCGGCATGGGGATCGCGATCGCCTGGGTCCGCTCGGACGACCGCGAGGCGCGCCGGAGCGACCGCCAGGCCGACCGGGACGGCGACGCCGAGCTCAGCGAGTACAACGCCCGGCTCGCCCAGCTGGCCGGGCGCAACGACGACGAGGAGGTCCGCCGGTGAGGGTGGCCGTGGTGCAGGTCGGGTACGGCGACGGCGAGCCGGTGGCCGAGCGCACGGACCGGGTGGCCGCGATGGTCCGTGGCCTGGCGGGTCACGACCTGGTCGTGCTGCCCGAGCTGTGGGCGCCCGAGGGCTTCGCGTACCGCGGCTGGGCCGAGCGGGCCGAGGGGCTGGACGGGCCGACGATGACGGCGATGGCCGCCGCCGCCCGCGACGCCGGCGTGGTGCTGCACGCCGGGTCGATCATCGAGCGCGCGGCCGAGGGCGCCGACCCCGGCGCGCAGGGCCGCGGGCTGTGGAACACCTCGGTGCTGCTCGGCCCGGACGGCGCCCGGCTGGCGACGTACCGCAAGGTGCACCGGTTCGGGTTCGGTGAGGGTGAGCCGCAGCTGCTCGAGGCCGGCGAGGACGTCGTCACCGCGGACGTCCCGCGCCCGGCCACCGCCGGCGACGACGTCCGGGTCGGTCTGGCCACCTGCTACGACCTGCGCTTCCCCGAGCTGTTCCGTCGGCTGCTGGACGCGGGGGCGCGGGTCGTCCTCGTCCCGGCCGCGTGGCCGGCTGCCCGGGTCGCGCACTGGACGCTGCTCGGCCAGGCCCGGGCGATCGAGGACCAGGTGTTCGTCGTCGCCTGCAACACGGCCGGGACGCACGCGGGTCACGCCATGGGTGGCTTCAGCCAGGTGGTCGGGCCGACCGGTGAGGTGCTGGCCGAGGCCGGCGAGGGTGAGCAGGTGCTGTCGGTCGAGCTGGACGTCGACGGCCTGGACGGTGTGCGGCAACGGTTCCCGGTGCTCGACGACCGGCGGCTGTGATGGGGTTCTACCTGGTCGTGGCGCTGGCCTGCCTGGTGCTGATCGCGGTCTCGTGGCGCCGCTCGGGCTCGATGACGAACTACGTGATGTTCACCGGCGCGCCGATCGTCTGGGTGCTGCTGGGTGGTTCCGCGTTCATCGCCGGGATGCTCGAGCGCTCGGACCCCGAGACCGCCCGCGACGTCTTCACCGGCGGGTTGATCGGCACCGGCTTCGTGCTGGTGGTGCTGATGCGCCGCAGCCTGCGCGCGCACAAGGACGACCACCAGGACTGACGACCTAGCGGCGGACCACGATGCCGTCGATCGCCACGTACCTGCTGCTGGTGCTGGTGATCAGCACCGAGCGGGTGCCCGACGTGTGCGCTGGCAGCCAGAGGACCACGCGGTGGGCGACCTTCTTGCTGTACAGGCTCACGCGACGGGTGTACGGGCCGAAGCCGACCTCGACCGATCCGCAGGTCGGGCACGTGGTGACGACGAGGGCGATCCGGCTGCCGTGGATCTCCGGTCGGCTCAGGCTCCGGCCCGGGGACCGCGCCACGGAGAGCGTGGACCGGAAGGCGCCGGACTGGACGGCCCGGCTGAACCCGTACGAGTTGAGGCCGCGGTCGTCGAGGGGGGTCATCACGCACCGCTCGGCGCTCCACGGGCCGACGTTGCCCGCCCGGTCGCGCGCGCGCACCGACACGCAGCGGGTGGTGCCGGCCGCGGTCGCCGTGACGAGCGACGGGGTACGCAGGCCCTGCCACCTCGACGGCTGGACGTACACGGGGCTGCCGGCCAGTCCCTCGGCCTGCCACTCCCGGTAGCGCGCGTCGTAGGACCACAGGCCGCTGCCGCCCGTGTCCTGACCCGTCCAGCCGACCCGGACGGAGCCCATGGTCACGGTCGGCAGCGCCGAGAGGGCCGCCGTCGGTGCCGTCACCTCGACCCGCCATGTGGCTGCGGCGGTGGAGGTGTTGCCGGCCGGGTCGGTCGCCGTGACCCGCAGGGTGTGGGCGCCGGCGGCGAGGTGCTGGAGGGCCAGCGGCGACCTGCACGCGGTGGCGGGTGCGCCGTCCAGGCTGCACCGAGACGTCACAGAGCCGGCCCGGTCATCAGGGTCGTTGACCACGAACGGGATCGAGGTGGTGGATGCGGTCCAGCCCGGGGAGGTGGTCGTCGCACCTGGTGTCGGCAGGGACACCCCTGGCGCCCGGGACGACGACGGCTCGAGCCAGGACGGTGCGGCGCCCAGGGCTGCGTGCACGGTGCGCAGCGTCCCGTCGGCCTCGCGCACGACCGAACCGCTGGCGCCGTACTGACGGGCGACCATCCGCGTGCCGGTCCGGTCCCAGCGCGGGGAGTGGATGCCGGCCATCGCCCAGAACGCGGCGGACGTGGTGGAGCCGGGCCGGATGACCCGGACGACCGACGCAGGCGTCTGATCGCCGACGACGTAGGCGATCGACCCGTCGCGGGAGACGTCAGCGGAGGTCACCCCGGCGGTCCCTGGCAGCGTCTGCCCCCAGGTGCCGCTGGCCAGGTCCAGCCAGCTCAGCCCCGTCAGCGTGAACGTGGACGCGAACATCAGCACTGAGCGTCCGTCGGGCGAGAAGCCGGCAGGGGTGCAACAGGTCGGCAGTGGGGTGACCTGGCCGGAGGAGAGGTCGATCCGGACGGCCTCGTGACGTCCGTCCGAGGCGACCGCGAACGTGCTGTCGGGCGACACGCGCAGCTGCCGGAGCACGTCGGCGGTGGTGGCCAGCTCGTGCCACTCCTGCCCCGACGCGTTCGTGGTGCCGAGGACGGCGCGATGGTCTGCTCGCGTACCCGCGACCACGAGGTGGTGACCATCCGGAGTCTGCTCGACGGCGGCCACGGCGACGCCCGGGGCGTCGACGAGCTCGGAGGTGCCGAGCAGCGGCGCATCCTCGATCGGACGGACCTCGTCGCCGCTGAGGATGCCCTCGGGCGCGACTGCGAGCCGCACGGAGTCCGTCGCCGGGAGCTCGGCGACGGTCGTGCGGGGGATGAGCCGCAGGGTGACGGTGCCTCGCTCCGGAAGACCCCGGACCAGGGTCGGCGTGCTGAAGGGAGCGACTCCCGCCGGGACCCAGCTGTCGCCGTCCAGCCGCTCGACCAGGATGTCACGCGGGAGGCCGGCGCCGGTCTCCACCGGGGCGCCGTCGATTCCCTGCCAGTCGACCTGCGCCAGTCCGGGCACGGCGAAGCCGTCCACGATCTCGACGCCGGTCTCCTTCGCGACGACCTGCCAGGTCGCCGAGGCCGCGACGTCGGGGAGCTGCGCGTCGTCCTGGCCGTCCGGTCCGGCGCCCGGCGCTGTCCCCGGGTCCGTGCTGCGCACCCGCAGCTCGGCGCGTTCTTGGCCGGTCCACGCGTCGTCCGCGTACGGGGTCGTGGTCTCGATCGCGCAGCTGGCGCCTGGCGCGAGCTCGCCGACGCAGCTGTCGGCGTCCACCGCGGTGCCCGACCGGTCGACGCTCGCCGCGAGGACGTGGGCCGGAGCGGTTCCGTCATTGCTCAGAGTCCAGGTCACGACGTGCGGGGTGCCGAGCACGGCGCGTGCGCCGGGGCTCGGTGGGGTGAGTCGCAGCCAGGGTGCGGGGGCGCGATCGACGCCGGCAGGCGAGACCTGGACCACCATGACCTGCTCGTCGAGCCTGGTGCTGCAGCGCCAGCGGAACGCGGCGGTCAGCGAACGCAGCAACCCGTTGTCGTCGTAGGCGACCTGGGACACGTCGACCTTGCCGGTCATCGGGTAGTCCCCGGAGCAGCTCGCGGTGTACGGCAGGTTCGGCCAGAACGCCACCTGTCCAGGCCCGGGGGTGGTGTTGGTGTCGACGACGTCGTGGACGCCGGTGCCGGGGATCGGCCCGATGACGGCCACCGGGTCGCTGGAGCCCAGCGCGAGCCGGTTCAGGCTCGGCGCCCACTCCCACGGTCCGACGCCGGTGGTGGTGACCTGCGCGACCAGCTGACCGCTGCTGCCAGACGCCGGACCGGACCAGATCCGGACGACGCGCTGAGCGGGGTCGTCGGTCGCGGGTGCATCCGACGCCTGGGCCGGGGACGCGAGCAGCGTCCCGCCGAGGAGGGCGGAGAGGACGACGGCGACGAGCCGACCAGCGGACATGACCTTGCCTTTCAGGAGCCGGCGGTACGCCGTTCGCTGGCAGGCTAGTGCAGCGGCCCGACCTGCCGGGTGGATTCTGCCGTCCTGTCTGGTGTCGGCCCCGCTGGGCCCTCGCTTTACGATGGGCGCCCATGAACTCCGTCACGAACCTCCGTAGCGCTCGCGTGCGCGCACCCGAGCTGGCCGGCCGTGGCTGGCTGAACACCGGTGGCGAGCCGCTCTCGCTGGCCGGGTTGCGCGGCAAGATCGTGCTGCTCGACTTCTGGACGTTCTGCTGCGTGAACTGCCTGCACGTGCTGGACGAGCTGCGTCCGCTCGAGCAGGAGTACGCGGACGTGCTGGTCACCATCGGCGTGCACTCGCCCAAGTTCGAGCACGAGGCGGACCCCGAAGCACTGGTCGCGGCCGTCGAGCGCTACGAGGTGCACCACCCGGTGCTCGACGACCCGGAGCTGTTGACCTGGAAGGCTTTCGCGGCCCGGGCGTGGCCCACGCTGACCGTCGTCGACCCGGAGGGCTACGTCGTGGCCCAGCTGTCCGGTGAGGGGCACGCGCACGGGCTGGGCGTGCTGCTCGACGAGCTGGTCGCGGAGCACGAGCAGAAGGGGACCCTGCACCGCGGGGACGGTCCGTACGTGCCACCGCCCGCGCCGTCCACCGCCCTGCGCTTCCCGGGCAAGGTCGCGGTGCTGCCCGGCGGCACGTTCCTGGTGAGCGACAGCGCGCACCACCAGCTCGTCGAGCTCGAGGCTGACCTGGTCACCGAGCGGCGTCGGATCGGTTCTGGCGCCAGGGGTTTCACCGACGGCGCGGCCGCGACGGCTGAGCTCAGCGAGCCGCAGGGACTGCTGGTGCTACCGGAATCCGTTGCGGCACAGGTGGGCTACGACGTGCTGGTCGCCGACACGGTGAACCACGCCCTGCGCGGTCTGTGGCTCGAGGACGGCTCGGTGACGACCGTCGCGGGCACCGGACACCAGCTGCGCCAGCGCACCGGTGCTGGTCCGGCCACCGAGCAGGACCTGTCCTCCCCGTGGGATCTGGCCTGGTTCGACGGCGCCGTCGTGGTGGCGATGGCGGGCACCCACCAGCTGTGGCGGTTCGACCCGGTCGCGGGCACCGTCGAGGTGCTGGCCGGTACCAGCGCGGAGGGCATCCGGGACGGTGGCGCGCGCGACGCCTGGTTCGCCCAGCCATCGGGGCTGGCCACGGCCGGCGACGGCGAGCGCCTGTGGGTGGCGGACTCCGAGACCTCCGCGCTGCGGCACCTGCACCGCCGCGAGGTCGACGGCTCGCCGTACGAGGTGCTGACGGACGTCGGCACCGGGCTGTTCGACTTCGGGCACGTAGACGGCCCGGCGGCCGACGCCCTGTTGCAGCACCCGCTGGCGGTGACCGCCCTGCCGGACGGCTCGGTGGCGGTCTGCGACACCTACAACGGGGCGGTCCGCCGGTTCGACCCGGCGTCCGGGGAGGTGACCACGTTGGCCACCGGCCTCGCCGAGCCCAGCGCCGCCGTCCTGGAGGTCCCGGACGGCACCGACCCGGTCCTCGTGGTCGTCGAGTCGGCCGCGCACCGGCTCACCAGGGTGGCTGTGCCGGCCGACGCCCAGCGGGTCGACGGTGGCGCCCGGCGCACGCAGCGCCCGCCCACGGACCTGGCGCCCGGCGAGGTCGCGCTGGGCGTGAGCTTCGTGCCGCCGTCCGGGCAGAAGCTCGACTACCGCTGGGGCGACCCGACCCAGCTCACGGTGAGCGCGACGCCGCCGGCCGCGCTGGTCGAGGGCGACGGGACCGCCCGCGGGCTGACGCGCACGCTGCGGCTGGCCGAGGACGTCGACGAGGTGGTCCTGCACGTGAGCGTGCAGGCGGCCGCGTGCGACGGTGACGAGCTGACCGGCGAGGTCCCCGACGGCGCCGCGTGCCACCTGTACCAGCAGGACTGGGGCATCCCGGTGCGGGTGCGCGCGGGGGCGCCGTCCGTGCTCGAGCTGCACCTGCGCGGCACCTGAGCGGGCCTGCCGAGTCACCCGGATGGGCGTGTTCGACGTGCGGTCCGGGGTCCGACCCCCGACACTCGGGGACGACGAGCCGCCGAACGGTGGCCGCACAGGAGGAGTGACATGGGTATCGGTGGAGGCATCTTCCTGCTGGTCGTCGGCGGCGTGCTCGCCTTCGGCGTCCAGGACAGCTGGGACGCGCTCGACCTGACGGCCATCGGCTACATCTGCATCGCGGCCGGCGTCCTGGCGATCATCCTGTCGCTGGTGATCAACCAGCAGCGGGCGAACACCTCGCACCAGGCCGTCGTGGAGCACCGGGAGACCGGCATCCCGCCGGAGGACACCACGCGCCGACCGTAGGCGTGGAAGACGAGGGGCCGCCACCCAGCCGGGTGGCGGCCCCTCGTGCGTCGGGTGACGCGACTCAGAACGCGTTCTCGGGCACGTCCATCAGCGCGTTGTCCATGGCCTCGGCGATGGCCCGCTCGGCGGCGATCTTCGGCAGGACGGTGCGGGCGAAGAAGGACGCGGCGGCGACCTTGCCGGTGTAGAACGCGTGGTCGGACGTCGACACCTCACCCTTCAGGGCCTCGGCGGCCACCTCGGCCTGGCGCAGCAGCAGCCAGCCGACGACGAGGTCGCCGGTGGCGAGCAGCAGCCGCGAGGTGTTCTGGCCGACCTTGTAGATGTTGGCGATGTCGCCGTCCTGGCGCGGGTCCGAGGACATCAGCGCGGCGACCATCGTGCCGACGATGCCCTGCACGTCCTCGAGGGCCTTGCCCAGCAGCTCGCGCTCCGTGCCCAGGTCGCCGCCGCCGCCCTTGGCGAACTCCTGGATCTGGGTCGCCAGGTGACCCAGCGCCTGGCCCTTGTCCCGCACGATCTTGCGGAAGAAGAAGTCCATGCCCTGGATCGCGGTGGTGCCCTCGTACAGGCTGTCGATCTTGGAGTCGCGGACGTACTGCTCGATCGGGTAGTCCTGCAGGAAGCCGGACCCGCCGAACGTCTGGAGCGACTCGGTGCCCAGCAGCACCCACGCGCGCTCCGAGCCGCAGCCCTTGACCAGCGGCAGCAGCAGGTCGTTGACCCGCACGGCCATGTCGGCGGCCGAGCCGGCCTCGAAGTCCTCGCTGCCACCGGCCGCCTGGCCGGCGACGTCCACGGTGTCCTGCTGGCTGGCGGTGAACAGCACCAGCGCGCGCAGGCCCTCGGCGTAGGCCTTCTGCAGCATGAGCGAGCGGCGGACGTCCGGGTGGTTCGTGATGGTCACCCGCGGCGCGGCCTTGTCGGTCATCTGGGTGAGGTCGGCGCCCTGGACGCGCTCCTTTGCGTAGTCGAGCGCGTTCAGGTAGCCGGAGGACAGCGTGGCGATCGCCTTGGTGCCGACCATCATCCGGGCGAACTCGATGATCTTGAACATCTGCGCGATGCCGTCGTGCACCTCGCCGAGCAGGGTGCCGACCGCGGGGATGCCGTCGACCTCGCCGAAGCGCACCTCGCAGGTGGTGGAGACCTTGAGGCCCATCTTGTGCTCGACGTTGGTGACGAAGGCGCCGTTGCGCTCGCCCTTCTCGCCGGTCTCGAGGTCGACGTGGTACTTCGGCACGATGAACAGGCTCAGGCCCTTCGTGCCGGCGCCGGCGCCCTCGGGGCGGGCCAGCACGAAGTGCACGACGTTGTCGTAGAAGTCGGCCTCGGCGCTGGTGATGAAGCGCTTGACGCCGCTGATGTGCCAGGTGCCGTCGGGCTGCTGCACGGCCTTGGTGCGGCCGGCGCCGACGTCCGATCCGGCGTCCGGCTCGGTGAGGACCATCGTGGCGCCCCAGTGCTGGTCCACCAGGTGCTGGGCGAGGGTCTTCTGGTCGTCCGTGCCCAGGGCGTAGAGCACCTTGGCGAAGGCGAAGCCGGCGGAGTACATGTGCACGGCCGGGTTGGAGCCGAGGACGAGCTCGGCGATGGCCCAGCGCAGCGACGGCGGGATGACGGTGCCGCCGAGCTCGGCGGGGATGTCGGTCCGCCACCACTCGGCGTCCAGGTACGCCTGGTAGCTCTTGCGGAAGGCCGCCGGGACCGTCACCTCGTAGGTCTTCGGGTCGTACACCGGCGGGTTGCGGTCGGAGTCGAGCAGGCTCTCTGCGAGCTCGTTCTCGGCCAGCCGGGCGACCTCACGCACCATCTCGCGGGCGGTGTCGGTGTCGATGTCCTCGTACGGGCCCTGGCCCAGCAGCTCCTGGCGCCCGAGCACCTCGAACAGGGTGAACTCGATGTCGCGGACGTTGGACTTGTAGTGGCCCATGACGCGGGTCCTTCCAGGTGAGGCGCGTGCGGGCAGTGTTACCCGCCAGTAACTCCCATGATGCTACTCGTCGGTAACACGCGCAACCCCTTCGCCCCTGTTGCTCATCTCACGCCGGTTTGCTCACCCCCGGCCGCCGCCGCAGACGGGTTCAGCGGTCCGGGGTGAGCAAGCCCCCTGCTGGGTGCCCCATACGGGTAGGGGGTATAGTGTGCACATGAGCGACATCGACGCGACCCTCCTCGACCAGCCGGACGACGTCCCCGCCCTGCCGGGGTACAGCGAGACCAAGCAGGCCCACCTCAAGCGGCTGCGCCGGATCGAGGGGCAGGTCCGCGGCATCGCGCGCATGGTCGAGCAGGACCAGTACTGCATCGACGTGCTCACGCAGGTGTCCGCGGCGACCAAGGCGCTGCAGGCCGTGGCCCTCGGGCTGCTCGACGAGCACCTGTCGCACTGCGTGGTGGACGCCGTGGCCGCGGGCGGCGACGAGCGCGACACGAAGCTGCGCGAGGCGTCCGACGCGATCGCCCGGCTGGTGCGCTCGTGAGCACGGTCACGAGCACCAGCACGTACGCGGTCACCGGGCTGACCTGCGCGCACTGCGCTGCCGCCGTCCGCGAGGAGCTGTCGGCGCTGCCCGGTGTCACCCGCGTGGACGTCGACCTGGTCGCCGGCGGGACGTCGTCCGTGACCGTCCTCGGGACGTCGGAGCCGGCGCGAGCGGACGTCGTGGCGGCGCTCGACGAGGCCGGCGACTACCGGCTCGCGGCGCGCTGAAGGTGTCGACGATGAGCGCGGTCGAGCTGAGCATCGAGGGGATGACCTGCGCCTCGTGCGCCACCCGCATCGAGCAGAAGCTGAACAAGGTGGACGGCGTCGTCGCGACCGTCAACTACGCGACCGCGACCGCCAGCGTCGCCGCGCCGGCCGGGGTGAGCACCGCTGAGCTCGTCCGGGTCGTCGAGGCCACCGGCTACCACGCGCAGACCAAGCAGCCGGTGGCGCCGGGCGACGACGCGGACGCCGAGACGCAGCAGCTGCGCCGTCGACTGGTCGTCTCGGCCGCGCTGGCCGTGCCGGTGACGCTGCTGTCGATGATCCCCGCGCTGCACGTGCCCGGGTGGCGGTGGGTGGCGCTCGCCCTGGCCGTGCCGGTCGTCACGTGGGGCGCGTGGCCGTTCCACCGGGCCGCCTGGACCAACGCCCGGCACGGCGCCGCCACCATGGACACCCTCGTCAGCCTCGGCGTCGTCGTGGCCACGACCTGGTCGGTGCTCGGCTGGTGGCTCGGCGCGGACAGCTACCTCGAGGTCGCCGCCGTGGTCACCGTCTTCCTGCTGGCCGGTCGGTACGCCGAGGCGCGCGCCCGGCGCAGCTCGGGCGCCGCGCTGCGCGCCCTGATCGGCCTGGGCGCGAAGGACGTCGCCGTCCTGCGGGACGGTGACGAGGTGCGGATCCCCGTAGCCGACCTGGCCGTCGGCGACCTCTTCGTGGTGCGGCCGGGGGAGTCGGTGGCCACCGACGGGGTCGTGGTCGACGGCACCAGCGCGGTGGACGCGTCGATGCTGACCGGTGAGCCGGTGCCCGTCGAGGTCGGGCCGGGCACGGACGTCGTGGGCGCCACGGTGAACTCCGGCGGCCGGATCACGGTGCGCGCCAACAGGATCGGCGCCGATACCCAGCTCGCCCAGCTGACCCGCCTGGTCGAGCAGGCGCAGAGCGGGAAGGCCGACGTGCAGCGGCTCGCCGACCGCGTCTCAGCGGTGTTCGTCCCGCTGGTGCTCGTGGTCGCCGTCCTGACCTTCGTCGGCTGGTTGCTGGTCGGCGGCTCCGCCACCGAGGCGGTCACCGCCGCGGTCTCCGTGCTGGTCATCGCCTGTCCGTGCGCGCTCGGCCTCGCCACGCCCACGGCGCTCCTGGTCGGCACCGGCCGCGGCGCCCAGCTCGGCATCCTGATCAAGGGCCCGCAGGTGCTCGAGTCCACCCGCCGGGTCGACACCGTCGTGCTGGACAAGACGGGGACCGTCACCACCGGCCACATGCAGGTGCTGGACGTCGTCGCCGGGCCGGGTAGGTCCGCGGCGCAGCTGCTGCGGCTGGCCGGCGCGGCCGAGCACGGCTCGGCCCACCCGATCGCCCGGGCGCTCGCGGAGGCCGCGGCGCGAGACGGCGTCCTGCCGGTCGCTTCCGACTTCCGCAGCCTGGACGGGCTCGGCGTGCAAGCCGTCGTCGAGGGACGCGATGTCCGGGTCGGGCGGCGGTCCTGGCTCGAGCAGGGCGGCGTCGGCGTGGTCGACGAGCTGCTCGCCGCGGCCGACCGCGCCGAGCAGCAGGGGCGCACGGTCGTCTGGGTCGCCTGGGACGGCGCCGCGCAGGGGCTGGTGGTCGTCGCCGACGCGGTGAAGGACACCTCAGCCCAAGCCGTGCAGGCGTTGCGACAGCTGGGACTTCGGCCGCTCCTGCTGACCGGCGACAACCGGCGTACGGCGATGTCCGTCGCCGCGCAGGTGGGGGTCGACGGGTCGGACGTGGTGGCCGAGGTGACGCCGCAGGACAAGCTCGCCGTGGTGCAGCGCCTGCAGGCCGAAGGGGCCGTCGTCGCGATGGTCGGGGACGGCGTGAACGACGCCGCGGCCCTGGCCGCCGCCGACCTGGGGCTGGCGATGGGCACCGGCACGGACGTGGCCATGGAGGCCTCGGACCTGACGCTGGTGCGCGGCGACCTCGTGCTGGCCGCGGACGCGATCCGGCTCTCCCGGGCGACGTTGCGCACCATCAAGAGCAACCTGTTCTGGGCCTTCGCCTACAACGCGGCCGCGATCCCGCTGGCCGTGGCGGGGCTGCTGAACCCGATGGTGGCGGGTGCCGCCATGGGCCTGAGCTCGGTGTTCGTGGTGACGAACAGCCTGCGGCTCAGGCGCTTCCGCTAAGCCAGACGCCACCCACCCCCGCACGATTCGCGCTACCCGTGGCTATGAAGCCCGGAAAAGCACGTGTATCGCGAATGGTGCGGGGGGGGGCGACCTAGGGGAGGCGCGAGCGGCGGCGGACCCGGGCGCCGGCCAGCGCAGGGTCCTGCAGGGCGTCCGTGACCAGCATGACCCGGCCGACCCGCAAGGTGCCGGACGTCGTCGGGTTGGCGCGCAGCCCACCGCGCCCGCGCAGCGCATTCCGGGCACCCGGTGCCAGCCGGTCGTCCATCCAGGCGCACGGTGAGGTCTCGCCGCTCGCCTCGAACTCCACCAGCCCATCGCCGCTGTCGAGGCTGAAGGTCTTGTGTCGCAAGGCGTTCAGGTCGATGCCGCGGACGACGATGTTGCGCCGGGCCAACCGTGGGTCGAGCGACCCGGCGGTCAGCCCGAGCTCGTCCTCGACCGCCTCCAGCGCCTCGGCGGCGAAGAAGCTCACGGCCGAGGCGAGCTGGGACACCTTGCCGTAGAAGCGGTCGCCGCGGATTCCCTGTCCGGCCACGACGTCGACGTGGTCGGGATAGCTCGTCGGGTGCGGGCCGACGCCGTCAGCGGGATCGCGCGAGTGGAACCAGTAGTTGTGGCCGGGTGAGACCACGAGGGCCTCGATCCGCGCATCGAGGGGATGACCTGCCGACCCGGCGCTCATCCCAGGTCCCGCGGGTCGGTGTTGGCGCCGCACAGCACCACGGCCACCCGCTCACCCGGGTCCGGGCGGTACGCACCCTCGACCAGCGCGGCGACCGCGGCGGCGCAACCGTGCTCGACGACCAGCCGGCACTCGCGCCACAACCGCTCCCGCGCCTCGATGATCGCCGCCTCGCTCACCAGCACGCTGGGCACGTCGTTCGCGGTTGCGGCCTCGAAGGCGATCGACCCGAGCCGGCGAGCGCCGAGCGAGTCGGCCGCGATGCCGCTGACGTCCACGTCCACCGGCTCACCGGCGGCCAGTGCGGCGTGCAGTGTCGGGATGGTCTCGGGCTCGACGCCGACCACCCGGGCGCGCCCGGCCAGCGCGGTCGCGACCCCGGCCATCAGCCCGCCACCACCGACCGCGAGCACGACGGTGTCGACGTCCGGCACCTGCTCCGCCAGCTCCAGCCCGAGGGTGCCCTGCCCGGCGCAGATCTCCGGCTGGTCGTAGGCGTGGCAGAACAGCGCGCCGCTCGCGGCGGCGCTGGCCAATGCCGACTCCTGCGCGTGCGCGTACTCGGTGCCCTCCTGGACGACGCGCGCGCCGAGCGCCGCCAGCCGGGCGACCTTCACGGCCGGCGCCGTGGTCGGGACGTGGATCTCGGCCGGGACGCCGACCACTCCCGCCGCGTAGGCGACGGCCAGACCGGCATTGCCACCGGAGGCGGCCACCACTCCCGTGCTCGTCAGGTGCCCGGACTCCCGTGCGCTGAGCAGCCGGTTGAACGCGCCGCGCGCCTTGAACGAGCCTGAGTGCTGCAGCAGCTCGAGCTTGAGCCAGAACGGGTCCGGGCCGCCGGCGACGCCCAGCGCCGCCGGGTCGACCTCCGCCACCGGGGTGCGCCGCACCGATCCCTCGATGCGGCCTCGCGCCGCCATGACGTCACCCAGGCTGAGCGAAGGGCTCATGGTCGCGGCGCCTCGAGCAGCGCGACCATGTCGTCCAGCTCGAAGAACCGGGCGAGGTCCAGCGCGCTCTTCGCACCACCCGCGGGATCGGCGCCGGCGGCCAGCAGCAGCTCGACGCTGCGCGTCTGCCGGCGGAAGGTGGCCGCGCCCAGTGCCGTCTGGCCGCGGTCGTTCTGTCGCTCGGTGTCCGCGCCGCGCTGGACGAGGGCGTCCACGGTGTCCGGGTGCTCGTGGTACGCCGCGAGGATCAGCAGCGTGTCCCCGGCCGGGTTGGTCAGGTTCACCGGCAGGCCGGCGTCCACGAGGGCCGCGAGCTCGTCGGCCCGGCCCTCGCGGGCCAGGTCGATGGCGTGGTGCAGGAAGTCCAGCTCCGGCCCGGTCAGGTCACTCACCCGAGCGACGCTACCCCGCGGCTGACAGCACTACCCAGGGACGCCGAGCAGTTCGGGCAGGGCCGCGTCGGCCGCCAGTGCCACGTGGTGCTGGAACGAGCCGCCCGCCGGACCGGGGTCGACGCAGATCGTCAGCGCACCGACGTCCTCCGCGTAGCGCACCAGCCCGCTCGCCGGGTGCACCTGACCCGACGTACCGATGGCGAGGAACGCGTCGCAGTACCGGACCGAGCGCTTCGCGGCCCACAACGCGTCGACGTCCACGGTCTCGCCGGACAGCACCATCTCGGGCCGCAGCCGGGTACCGCACCGCGGGCACACCGGCACCGCGCCACCGTGGCTGGCCTGGTCGTGGGACGCGAATCCGCACGTCTCGTCCAGGCAACGGCTGCGGAACAGGTTGCCGTGCAGGTGGTGCACCCGCTCGCTGCCCGCTCGCTCGTGCAGGTCGTCGACGTTCTCGGTCACCAGGGTCACCTCGGTGCCGTCGGCCACCCGCTGCTGCTGCCAGGCGGCGAGTGCCCGGTGACCGAGGCTCGGAGCGGCGTCGCGCACCGTGGCGCGGACCGGGCCCCAGAACGCCCACAGCGCGTCGAGGCTGCCGGGCAGCTGGTCGGCGTGGTGGAACGACGCCAGCTCGCCGTCCTCGTAGCCGCCGCCGGCGCCACGGAACGTCGCCGGCCCGCTCGCCGCGCTGATCCCCGCGCCGGTCAGCACGAGCACCCGCCGGGCCAGCCGCAGCTTCGCGCCGAGTGCGCGCACGTCAGCGGGACGCGTGACGGACGTCGAGGAGCGGTCGGAACGCAGGGGCATCTGCCAGATGTCGGACGTCCACGGCGGCACTTGAGCCCGTGCCTCAGAACAACTCGGACTCAGTCGTGACCTGGGCCGCCGCGAGGCAGTCGCGGGCGAGGTCGGCCCACGGCACCAGCCCGAGCCGCTCGTGGACGTCGAGGGCCGACTGCAGGTGGGTCAGGCCGGCTGCCGTGTCGCCGAGCGCGAGCTCGAGCCGGCCCAACGTGAGAGACACCGACCCGAGGCTGCCGGCCGACATCCCGCCCACGGTGATCCGGTCGGCGAACGGCGCGAGCTCGTCGCGCAGCGCGTGCAGCGCCTCGCGGTCGCCCAGCTCGAGCCAGAGCAGTGCGCGGACGACGGTCAGGAGCTCCCACAGGTAGTCGCGGTGCAGTGGGGGCTGGTTCGCCCACGAACCGATGAGCGCGCGCGCCTCGTCCACCCGACCACCCAGCGCCAGCGACAGCGCGTGCAGGTCGTGGAACTCCGGCACCACCAGCATCGCGCTCGCGAACACGTCCGTGAGCTCTGGCAGGCGCCCCGCCGCGTAGCGGGCCGTCGCGAGCTGGCACAGGTCCAGGCCCGCGCCAGGCATGGAGACACTGGCCTGCAACGCGACCAGCGGCACCAGCCCGGCCTCGGCGCCCTCGACGTCCCCCTCCGCGAACCGCATCATGGACAGCCCCCAGCCGGAGATCAGCCGCGAGGCCACCTCGTGGTGCTGCCGGGCGAGCTCGTGCGCCCGGGTGAGGTCGTCGCGCGCCGCCGTCCAGCGAGCGAGCTCGCCGTACGTGCTCGCTCGCGCGCACAGCGCCCGCGCCAGGTCGCCCGGGTCGCCGCGGCGCTCGGCGATGGCCACCAGCTCCTCGCCGATCTCGTCGCGCCAGTGCGTGTTCTCCGGCTGCTCGATCGCGACGTGCACCACGTGCAGCAGCGACTGCAGCCCCTCCTCGGTGCAGTGCGCCCGGGCGAGGTCCATCGCCTCGGCGACCAGGGCCGAGCGCACCTGCGCCGTGTCCGGCAGGAAGAGCTGCTCCATCGCGAGGGCCGCCAGGACCCGGGCCCGCAGCTCACCCTCGCTCGGTGGCAGCTGGCGCTCGATCCGGTGCCACAGCGCGATCGCGGCCGGGTGCGGCTGCTGGTAGCCGCGCCAGGTCCAGACCGCGTGGTCGGTGATCAGCAGCGCGGCGCGCGCCGCCGCCGCGGCGTCGCCCTCGGACAGGGCGAGCTCGGCGGCCTGCTCCAGGGGCTCCCAGGCCTCGGCCACCCGGCTCATCCGGTGCCGGGCCTTTCCGAGACCGCACAGCAGGCGGTAGCGCTCCGGCCCGGTGGCCAACGGGTCCGCGGCGACGGCGTCCAGCGCGATCTCGTACAAGCGGGCGGACTCGTCGTACGCGGTCTGCTGCTCGGCGAGGGTGGCGGCGCGGGCCGCGAAGGTCCACGCCGACCGGGCGTGCGTCGGGCCGGCCAGGTGGTAGTGCTGGGCGAGCTCGGACAGGTGCGCGTCGATGTGCCCGACCCGGCGGCGCTCCAGCGCCTGCGCGACCCGGGCGTGCGTCCGGGCCCGCCGCGGCCCCGCCGCCCAGCCGTACACGCTCTCGCGCACCAGGGCGTGCGCGAACCGGTAGCGACCGGGCGTGCGCGGGTCCTCCTCGACCAGGCCGGACATCAGCGCCGCCTCGATGACGGCGTCCGTGTCGTCCGGGCTGGACTGCGCGGCGTCCTCGACGACGTCCAGGTCGAACGAGCGACCGACCACCGCGGCCGTGGCCAGCACGGCCTCGCTGCCCTCGGGCAGCTGCGCCAGACGCAGCCGGACGACGTCCCGGACCCCGTGCGGGACGTCCAGCCGACGCGCGGCGGCCAGGTCCGTGAGGACCCCCTCGCTGGCCAGCAGCCGGACCAGCTCGCTGACGTAGAAGGGGTTGCCGTCGGTGCGCTCGGCGACCGCCGCCGCCATCGCGTCGTCGACGTCCACCCCGGTGCGGTCGCGCACGTAGGCGGCGACGTCGTGGACGTCCAGCCCGTCGAGCGGGATCCGCAGCGGGTCGGTGCGGGCCAGCGACGCCAGCGTCTGGGCGAGCGAGGGGGAGATCTCGGCCTCGGCGGTCCGCGTGGTCGCGACCACCACGGCGGGCAGGTCCGGCAGCAGCGCGGCGAGGCGGCGCAGCAGCCGCAGGCTGTCCGGGTCGGCCCAGTGCAGGTCGTCCAGCACCAGCAGGCTGCCGGTCGGCGAGCCGATCGCCTGGAGCGTCGCCGCCACCGAGTCGGCCAGCTGGAACGTGGACGACTCGCCGTCGAGCGTCTGCGACGGCCCGGTCGTGAGGTCGGGCAGCTGGACGCCGAGGTCCTCGAGCGCGCTCGCCCACGGGCGCAGGGCCGGCGTGCCGTCCTCGGCGTCCCACCCGCCCCAGCCGCAGCGCATGCCGCCGGCGAGCGCGCGGGCCACGGCCGTCTCCGCCAGCCGGGTCTTGCCGATCCCCGGCTCCCCGCTGACCAGCACGAGCCGGCCGTGGCCGCTGCGGGCCCGGGCCAGCACGTCGTCGAGGGCGTCCAGTGCCGCCGTCCGACCGACCAGGCCGAGCGCCACGTCCCCGTCGGTGGCCCGGTCGGCGAGGACCGCGCGGCCGGGTTCGCCCGGCACCGGGACCGGCCCGGTGCCGGGCTCCAGCGAGGCGTCCTGCGCCAGCACGGCCTCCTCGAGGCGGCGCAGCTGGGGGCTGGGGTCCAGACCGAGCTCGTCCACCAGGTAGTGCCGGGCGCGACGCAGGGCCTGCAGCGCCTCTGCCTGGCGCTGCGTGGCGTACAGGGCGCGGGCCAGCAGCTCCCACAGCCGCTCGCGCACCGGGTGCTCGGCGACCAGCGCCTCGAGCTCTGGCACCGCGGACGCCGCCGCGCCGGCCGCCAGCTCGGCGCCCCACCGGTCCTCGATGACACCGAGCCGCAGGCTGGCCAGCCGCTGGGCCTCCGCGCCCAGCGCCGGCACGGACGACAGGTCGGCGTACGCGTCGCCGCGCCAGCGGGACAGCGCGGTGACCAGCAGGTCGCGCGCCCGGCCCGGATCGGACCCAACGAGCTCGCGACCCTGCGCCGCCTCCCGGGCGAAGGCCTCGGCGTCCACCGCACCGGCCGGGACGACGAGCGCGTAGCCGGGCGCGCGGGTGACCAGCACGGACGCCGGGGCACGAGCCTCACGCTCAGGCTCGAGGAGTCGGCGCAGGTTGGCCACGTAGGCCTGCAGCGACGCCATCACCTTGGCCGGCGGGTCGTCGTCCCAGAGCTGGTCGACGAGCCGCTCCACCGAGACCGGGCGTCCGTTCGCGGCCACCAGCAGGCCGAGCAGCGCGCGCTGCTTTCGGCCACCGAGGTCGACCTGGTGGCCGTCGCGGACCACCTCGAGCGGTCCCAGCACGTGCACCTGCACGCGCGCAGCCTAGAGCCGCGACCCCGTGCTCGGCAGCGTCCTTTTCCCGTCCAAGAAGGATCCAAGTGGCAGGCAAGGGGCCGCCCCCACCCTCGGATCAGGCCGCACCGTGCGGCACCCAGATCCACGGAGGACCAGATGACCAGCCTGTTGCACCGGGTCGGCGCCGCCACGGCGGCTCACCCCTGGCGCACGATCGCCGGATGGCTCGGCGCCGCCGCAGTCGTCGCCGCGCTCGCGACGACCCTCGGCGGCCCCCTCGTCGACGACTACACCCTGCCCGGCAAGGACTCCCAGCATGCCGCCGACCTGCTGAAGGAGCGCTTCCCCGAGCGGTCCGGCACCAGTGCCCGCGTCGTGCTGCACGTGCCGGACGGCGACAGCGGGACCGTCGCGCCGACCACGGTCGCGGCCGTCACCGGCCAGCTCCAGACGCTGCCGCACGTCAGCCTCGTCGAGCCCGCGCAGACCAGCGCGGACGGCCGCACCGCCGTGCTGTCCGTGCAGTACGACGCCCCGGTCACGGACGTCGACCCGCCCGCCGCGAACGCAGCGCTGGACGACGCGGCTGCACCGGCGCGCGACGCCGGTCTGCAGACCGAGCTCGGCGGCGAGGTGCCCGACCAGATCGCGCCGGGCGGCAACTCCGAGATGATCGGCATCGCCGTCGCTGCGGTGATCCTGGTGCTGGCGTTCGGGTCGCTGCTCGCGGCCGGGCTGCCGCTGCTGATCGCACTCGCCGGGCTCGGCGTCGGCATGGGGTTGGTGACCGTGCTGGCCGGCAGCACCAAGATCAGCACCATCACCCCGACCGTGGCCGCGATGGTCGGTATCGGCGTGGGCATCGACTACGCCCTGTTCATCGTGGACCGGCACCGTCAGCACCTGCTGGCCGGTGAGTCGGTCGTCGAGTCGGCCGCTGCTGCGGTCTCGACCGCCGGACGCTCCGTCGTGGTCGCCGGCTGCACCGTGCTGGTGGCGCTGAGTGGCCTGGTCGTCAGCGGGCTGCCCAACTTCATGCTGATGGGCGTCGCGACCGGCCTGGTCGTGGCGGTCAGCGTCGTCGCCGCGACCACCCTGCTGCCCGCGCTGCTCGGCCTGGCCGGTCAGCGCGTGCTGGGCCGGCGTACGCGTCGCCGGATCGCCGCCGGCGAGCCCGCCGTCGTCGTCCGGACGCGCCCGACGATCGCGCACCGCTGGGCCGTGCAGGCCGTCAAGCACCCGTGGCGCTATGCCGCGGCGAGCCTGGCCGTCCTGCTCGCGCTGGCAGCGCCGGTCCTGGGCATGCACCTCGGCCAGAGCGACGCGAGCAGCGAGTCGACGTCCAGCACGACGCGTCGGGCGTACGACATCGTGGACGCCGCGTTCGGGCCGGGCTCGAACGGTCCGCTGGTGGTGGTGGAGGACCTGACCGTCTCGGGCGCACCGGCGCCTACGGCGCTCGCCGCGCAGCTCGCCAGCTACCCCGGCGTCGTGGCCGTCGGCGCCCCGGTGCTCGACGCGCACGGTGACACGGCCGTCGTCACGGTGGTGCCGTCGTCCGGACCGCAGGCGGCGGCGACGTCCGAGCTGGTCACCACCCTGCGGGCGGACCTGCCGGACTCGATCTCGCTCACCGGGCCCACCGCGGGCTTCATCGACTTCAACGACTTCGTGCAGGAGCACCTGCTGCGGGTCATCGTGGTCGTGGTGGCGGCGTCGTTCCTGCTGCTCTGCCTGCTGCTGCGCTCGATCGTCGCACCGCTGAAGGCCGCGCTGATGAACCTGCTGTCGGTGGCCGCCGCGTACGGCGCGATCACCGCGCTGTTCCAGTGGGGCTGGGGGACGTCGTTCCTCGGGCTGGAGAAGGCGGTGCCGGTCAACGCGTTCGTGCCGCTCTTCATGTTCGCGATCCTGTTCGGGCTCAGCATGGACTACGAGGTGTTCCTGCTCGGCCGGATCAAGGAGGAGTGGGACCGCAGCCACGACGTCAAGGGCAGCGTGGTCGCCGGGTTGTCCTCCACCGCCCGGGTGATCAGCTCGGCCGCGGTGATCATGGTCGCCGTCTTCGCGGGCTTCGCGATGGACGACTCGGTGGCGGTGAAGATGATCGGCACCGGCCTGGCCGTCGCCGTCCTGGTGGACGCCACCATCGTCCGCCTGGTGCTGGTGCCCGCCGTGATGACCCTCATGGGTCCCGCCACCTGGTGGCTGCCCGGACGTCGTCCGCGCCCCACCGCTCCTGCTGAAACCCCCACCCGTGAACTCGTTCTCGCAGAGGAGATGTCATGACCGCCATCGACACGACCGAGCGCCCGGACACCCGGGACATGGTCACCGTGCACCGCTTCCTGCGACGCGAGTTCCGGTTGGCGCCGGGCCTCGTGGAGCGGGTCGCCGCCGGCGACGTCCAGCGCGCCGCGCTGGTCGGGCAGCACCTGGACTTCATGTCCGAGTTCCTGCACCACCACCACAGCGCCGAGGACGAGGTGCTCTGGCCCGTGCTCGTCGAGCGGGTGCCGGACGAGCTGGCTCCGCTGGTCGAGCTGATGGAGGCCCAGCACGAGCGCGTCGACGAGCTGCTGCAGCAGATCAACGCGCTGGTGCCCCCGTGGACGCGGACGGCGTCGGCCACCGACCGGGACCGGTTGGCCGCGCTGCTCGCCGAGCTCTACGTCGGGTTGCACGAGCACATGGAGGCGGAGGAGACCCGCATCCTGCCGCTCGCCGCCAGCTGCCTGACCGTGGCCGAGTGGAAGCGCGTCGGCGAGGTCGCGACGGGGGAGCACCCCAAGCGGCAGCTGCCGCTGATCCTCGGGATGATCGAGTACGAGGGCGACCCGGAGGTCGTGGCGGAGCTGGTCGCCAACGCGCCGAGGCTGCTGCGGCTGATCGTGCCGCCGCTGTCGAAGCGGGCGTTCCGCAAGTACGCCCTGGCCCTGCACGGCACCACCACCCCCTGAGGCGCCTACCCCCACTTCCGCCACTCAGGCCAGTTTCCGCCGCTGAGGCCGGCTTTCTGCTCGCAGAACCGGGCTGGGTGGCGGAAACCGGGTTGGGTGGCGGA